>CANKUB010000074.1 GCA_947486575.1 Betaproteobacteria bacterium
ATGTCGGTGAGTGCGCCTGGCAGGAACACCCGATCACGCAATGCGCCGAGTCGTGCGCCGATTGCCCGCGCGGGCAAAAATAGCGGTGCCGCCAGTGCGCCGACCAGTGCGCCGCCACTGTTAGCCAGCACATCAACATTGGAAGCTATGCGCGCGGGTAAAAACATTTGCAGACTTTCTAGCGCAATGCTTGCGCCGGTGGCCAGCAGCACACTGACCAGGACGGCTGCGATCGGCGGCAACGCCAGACGCAGCGCCAGTGTCAACATGAACCCTAGCGGAACGTACGCCGCCACGTTAACCAGCACATCGGCGAGCGTGATGTAACGCGGCCACGGTGCCGTGAGAAAACCATACACTTCTTCAGCGGGCCAGCGCCAGCCGCGCAACGGCTGCACGCTGGCGTAGACGACAATCAGCAGGTAAGCTAACGCCAGCACCAGCGACAATAGATAAACATGTCGCGCGTCCTCAACGGCGGCTGCTGGGCTTACGTTGTCATCCAAATTCAATTTCGGCTCGGAAACCATTGCATAAATACTACGACATTTTTAACGGCGACGCTGATGGGCTGTGCGCACTGCATCAATTGCGGCTCGAAGCGCCGCGCGATGCGGTGCTGATCACCGGCGTCAAACGCGACATCAGGTTGCTTGAACGGGTGGATGCCGCAGCCGGTGACGAAATCACCGTGCTGGATATCTCGATGAAATCCAATGCATTGGCACTGGCAAAACTGCTCGGACGCGGCGTGAAATGCAGCTACTTTGATCATCATGCGGCAGGCGTGATTCCGTCGCATCCGGGCTTGTGGGCGCACATCGATACCGCGCCCGATGTGTGCACCAGTCTGCTGGTAGACAGATATTTAGCGGGCAAGCGGCGCATCTGGGCTGTGGTGGCGGCGTTTGGCGACAATCTCGTTGCGCCCGCCATACACGCCGCGCAGCCGCTGGAACTCGATCACACCGAGCTTGCGCGCCTGCATGAACTGGGCGATTGTTTGAATTACAACGCGTACGGCGAAACCGTCGACGATTTACATTACCCGCCGGCTGATTTGTATCAAACGATTGCGCCGTACGCCGATCCACGCGAATTCATGATGGATGAACCAGTCTTTGACGTGTTGAAAAACGCCTATCGCGAAGACCTGGAGCGCGCCGAAGACATCAAACCGGAATTCGCCAGCGATGGCGCAGCGCTGTATGTGTTGCCCGAATCCGCGTGGAGCCGCCGCGTGAACGGAATCTTCGGCAACCGTCTCGCGCAGGCGAACGCGCGGCGCGCACACGCGGTGCTGGTGGCCAAGCCCGGTGGTTACACCGTCAGCGTGCGCGCGCCGGTGAGTGACCCTAAAGGCGCTGATGTGTTGTGCGCAGCATTTGAAACCGGTGGCGGGCGTAAGGGCGCTGCGGGCATAAATCTGTTGCCTTCAACGCAATTGAGCGCGTTTGTGGGTGCGTTTAGAACGGCATACCCTTGAAAATACTGTAACTATTTGTTTTTAAACAATATTTTAGGTGCATGGTTTGCGCAGCAAATCCATCTCCAGCAGTGCAAATGCGACCAGCCACACGCTTGCATCCCACGCATTCATCCATTTACCGATGACGAGCCAGGTGACGATCAACCCCGCCAGTGCGCTGTAGAGCGCCACTGCGCACAACGTAAAGGCGCGCCGATTCGCCGCCATGGTAGCGGGTCGCCACACTTCAACTTCCAGCAAAGTAACCACGGCAATCCACAGCATTAAATTGGCGGCGTCCAGCCATTCTTTTTCGCGCACGTAGAGCACGGCAGTGGTAGCGATGGCGAGCGTTGCCGCCAGACGCGCGCCACGCAGGGAGATGCGCGTCCAGGCCATCCGTAAAAACCGTGGCTGGCTGGTTTCGACGATGAACAGAATCAGCAACGCATACCACGCCACAGATTCCAGCGCTTCGCTAAAACGTCCGGCGACAATGTAGTAGAGGGTGTTGCAGGCGAGCGCACCGAAAATGAGCACGCCAAACCTCGGTCTTGACGCTTGCGGGGCTCTGTACAATGACGCCCTCGTTATCGTGATTGGCAAAAAATACGGCCTTCTTTTTCGCAGTATTATTGCTGCGTGGCTGTTCGTCAAGCGCGTGCAGCAGAACTGAAAACTCACTCTATCTCGGGAATGTTATGTCATCAGAAAGGCGCCTGGCAGGCGGGGCACTCGGCACGTTTGAATCCGCGATCATGGGCATTGCCGGTACTGCGCCAGCGTTTAGCGTAGCGGTGACCACGGCGGCCATTGTGGCCTCTGTCGGGGTGCTGTCGGCAGGTAGCATTCTCTACTGCGGCTTGATCATGTTCGGCATCATGCTGGCCTTTATTCACCTCAGTAAAATTACGCCACACGCGGGTGCGGCCTATGCCTGGGTGGGCCACGTTTTTGGCAGGAAATGGGGCTTTTTTGCGGGGTGGGGATTGCTGGTCGCATCGATATTTTTCATGGTGTCAGCAACAATACCTGCGGCCACGTCAACGCTGGTTTTGATTGCGCCGGACTTGGTTGAAAGCACCGCCTGGGTTACGTTTACCGCCGCGATCTGGCTGACTTTGGTGACCATCGTTGTCACTAAAGGCATTAAACATGCGAGCTATGCGCAGATGATTCTGACGGTTATCGAAACCGTGGTGGTTTTCGCATTGATCGTTGGCGCTTTTATGCAATACGGCGGCAAGCCAGCGCACACACCCTCGTTAATATGGTTTTCCCCCTTTTCATTCACGCCCCAATTGTTTGCCACGGGCGCATTGACCGCCATCTTCTTTTACTGGGGCTGGGATGTCACCATGAATCTGGGAGAAGAAACCAAACACGGTACACCGTCGCCAGCCAGCAAAGGCGCTTTTTGGGCGATGATTAATCTGATTTTATTCTTCATCATTATGATGATCGTGGTGCTGATTGTGTTGACCGACGATGAGATCGCCAAGGCCAATACGAATGTGCTTTTCGCCATAGCCAGCAAGCTGTTTGCGCCGCCGTGGAATTACCTGGCAGTGCTTTCGACTATTCTTAGCACTGTTGGCACGATTGAAACACAGATACTGCAGTTCAGCCGCAGCATGTTTGCCATGGCGCGTGACGACATGCTGCACCCGCGCTACGCCAGAATTCACCCGGAGTGGCAAACCCCCTGGGTGGCGACACTGGTAATCTGGTTTTTAGGCGTGCTGCTGCTGTTCAGTTCGTCGTATATGCCATCCGTGAAGCAAATTCTCGAAAGTTCGATACTCGCCATTGGCTTTCAAATCTGTTTTTATATGAGCCTGGCCGGATTCGCCTGTGCCTGGCACTACCGCAACAAATTGAAGAGTGGGGCGTACAGCGCCGTTTCTTACGTGCTTTGGCCCTTGCTTGCAGCGCTATTTATGGTGTTCATTGCGCTGTATAGCATTCCCACGTTTAACTTGGTCACAAACATTATGGGAATCGGCGGCATTTTGATTGGCTTTGTGCCTTTGTTCCTGGGTGGTTTGCGGCGCGGGAGTAAGGTGCGCGCATGAGCGGATTGCATGGTTGCAGGTGGTGTTCAGCGCAACCAGAAGAGTAATGCGGCCAGTGTCGTGCTGAGTGCAAACAACGCAGTGATCAGCGCCAGTGTGCCGCGTAGCTGCCGGTGTTCCCGTTGCAGCAACGCAACCTGCCGTTGCAGCGGCGCTACGCGATCCTCGTTCAGGGCGAGATGAATCAGGCGCGGCAATTGCGGCAGTGTGGCGGCCCAGTATGGTGCTTCTTCTTTTACCTGACGCATCAGTGCGCGCCAGCCGATTTGCTCTGACATCCAGCGCTCCAGAAACGGTTTTGCTGTCGCCCACAGATCCAGTTCGGGGTCGAGATCGCGGCCCAAACCTTCGATATTCAGCAGGGTCTTTTGCAGCATCACCAGTTGCGGCTGGACTTGCATGTTGAAGCGGCGCGAGGTTTGAAATAGCCGCAGCAGTAGTTTACCGAACGAGATGTCTTTCAACGGCCTGTCGAAAATTGGTTCGCACACAGCGCGGATTGCCGTTTCGAATTCATCCACCCGGGTGTCGGCTGGCGTCCAGCCGGATTCGATGTGCGCGAGCGCTACGCGCCGGTAATCGCGGCGAAAAAACGCCAGAAAATTCTGCGCCAGATAATTTTTATCGATGGGTGTGAGTGATCCCATGATGCCGAAATCCAGCGCAATGTACTGGCCCGCAGGCGTGACAAAAATATTGCCGGGGTGCATGTCGGCGTGAAAAAACCCGTCGCGGAAAACCTGCGTAAAGAAAATCTCGACACCCGCCCGCGCGAGCTTCGGAATATCTACGCCCTGCGCGCGCAGTGCATCGACGTGTGACACCGGCGTGCCGCGCATGCGCTGCATCACCATGACTTCGGTTGAGCAATATTCCCAGTAAATTTCCGGTACCAGCAGCAAGGGCGATCCAGCGAAATTGCGATGCAGCTGGCTGGCGTTGGCGGCCTCACGCATGAGGTCAAGTTCATCGTTGAGATGGCGGCCAAATTCGGCGACGACTTCATGCGGTTTCAGGCGCTTGCCGTCAGCCCATAACCACTCCAACAGCGACGCACCTGCATCGAGCAATTCAAGATCGTGGCGAATCACCTGCGCAATGCCGGGGCGCAGAATTTTAACGGCGGCTTCACGGCCATCATGCAGCACGGCGAGATGTACTTGCGCTACCGACGCGCTGGCGTGGGCCACGCGATCAAACGTGCAAAAAAGTTCACTGACAGGTTTGCCGTTTGTACCTTGTGCGCGTTCAATGACCGCCACCGCTTCGTCGCCGGGAAACGGCGGTACCTGATCCTGCAATTTGGCGAGTTCGGTGGCGATGTCGTCGGGCAACAAATCGCGCCGTGTCGAAAGTATTTGTCCAAACTTGACGAAAATCGGTCCCAATGCCTCCAGCGCCTGCCGTAAACGTGCAGCACGCGGCACCGAAAAGCCTCGCCAAAACAACAAGATACGGAGGGTCGTGTGGATCCCGCCCACGCGCCCATGGCCGCGCAGATATTCGTCAAGGCCGAAGCGCAGCGCAACGCTGACGATTTTCAGTAATCGAAACAGAACCATCCGTGGATTGTAACCGGGCGCGGCGTAGCCGCTACGGTTTGGCGCTGGGCGAGTCGAGTTGCTCAATCCGTTTTTCAAGCCGCGCTACATCATCGCGCAACGCATCCACCTCGCGGCTGAATTGCGCGATTTCGGCGTGGCCCGCGATGAGCGGTTGCTCCTCCGTCCAGTATTCGGCGAAAGAGCGCGCAAGATTGTCCGCACCCTGGCGGCCCCAGCGGTCGAGTTTGCGGCCTGTTTCAACCAGCCGGTGCGCCGCGATGTCGCCGACTAGTTTACTCAGATCTTCTTCAATATCCCAACGGATATTGTGTGTGACGTAGTGGATCGTGGCGGCGAAATCTGCGTCACCTTCCACCTTTATGTCGTTCCATGCCGTTGCGTCGCGTGCCAGAAGGCGCAGCACCAACCCTGGCGTAAGCCGCACAGTAACGCTTGGCGTGGCATCAGGCGCAGCGTCGGCCAACTCGCCGTTAGCCATGACCGTCATCATATGCGAGAACGGTGGATTTTCGATTCGTGCCACGCGGCCCGCATAAGAGGACAGACGCGCCAGCGCCCATGAATTGGCGCGCAATACGTGATTGATGGGGGCAGGGAAAACGGGAAGACGCATGATGGGATTGTTCCGGTCTAAATAGGCAATTTTTCCGCCCGATTACGATCATCCGTGGGAGGCATGCGCGAGATACGCAGATGTGCTGGAGAAAGGCCTGACGCCTGGCGTTGGCACATTTCAATGTAGGCCGCTTCGATGTGGCGTTTGCTTTGCTGCGTATCAAATAATGGGTGTGTCGTCCGGTTTGCGGCGAGCTTGCCTCGCAATGTCGCCAGTTCGAGGGGATGTCGTGCCAGGTGCAGCGCCTTTTCCTGATACGTTTCCAGGTCATCCGTCACCAGATCTTCAAGCCCGACTGCCTTCAGCAAGCTGGCCGCCATGCGTCCGGCAAAAGTATGGCCGGTGCATGTCAGCACGGGGGCGCCACCCCACAGCGCATCGCTGGTGGTGGTGCCGCCATTGAACGGCAACGTGTCCAGCACCAGATCAGCCAACGCGTAACGGCTCAGGTGCTCTGCATACGGAAGCTGGCCTGCAAACACCAGTCTTTGCGCCGACACACCACACCGGACTGCCTGCTCGCGCAGGTTCTGGATTTGCTCGCTGTTGTCGCTAATCAACCACAGAACGCTGCTTTCCACATCCCGCAGAATTTTCATCCACACATCGAAAACACGCGGGTTGAGCTTATAGACGTTGTTGAATGAACAAAAAACGAATGCGTCATCCGGCAGTTCGCACGCCGCCCGCGAAGAGGCAGGCCCGATGATGCGCTTGGCGTCGTTGACCTGGAAACAATTGGGCATAAACACGACTTTTTCGGAATAACTATCCATGTCGGCTGCAGGAACCACGGTCTCGTCAGCGATGATGTAGTCCATAAAATCCGCACCCATGCTGCCGGGGAAACCCAGATAATTGACCTGAACAGGCGCGGCGCGGCGCGCGAAAATGCCCGTTCGTGCACCTTGCGTATGACCGGCGAGATCGACAGCGATATCGAGATTCAGACTTTGTGCAAGCGTGGCGATTTCCGGATCGGGCATGCTTTCGACATCGTGAAAATGCTCAAAGGCCGCCTGGATTCGTGCTGTCAGCGGGTCATCAGCAGGCGTGCGGAACGAGAACGCGTGCAATTCGAAGCGCGCGCGATCATGGCACTCGAACAATCCCGCCGTCAGAAACGACACGGCGTGTGAGCGAAAATCCGGCGAGAAATAACCTACTTTGATGCGCGGGTTGCGGACGTGATTTGCGCTGCGGACGACTGTCGTGCTGGCCGGACTGCGATCCTTGCAGTAAATTTCACCGCAATGCCGCTGCTGAGTCAGCGTTGAGGGTACGGCCAGCAGCACGAACGGAGATGCGACCTGGCGCCGCGCCTCGATGCCTGCCAGCAATGTCGAAAATTCCGGCTCAATGTCCGATGATAAAACTGAATCGCCGCTACCGGCCGTCCACTGACACAGGGTCATACGCGCACGCAGCCAGTCACCCCGCACATAGGGAAGATCCGGCCGCAAGGCGAGCGCTCTGGCGAAGTAGGTAAGCGCCTTCTCCGGGTATTTCAGCTCGGCAAAAACGCCCGCACCGCGCGCCCAGGCTTCGGCAAACTGCGGATTGAGGGTCAGAGCCCGTTCGTGGCTCTCCAGAGCCTCTTTATAGCGTTTAAGGGCCGCCAGCGTGACGCCACGGTTAGACCAGGCAGGCGCGTGGCCCGGATCCATCTTGATGGCGCTATCGTGGCTCGCGAGGGCTTCATGGTGGCGGCCCAAATCGTTAAGTGTTGCGCCGCGATTTTGCCATGCCGCAGCGAACGCCGGATCGATAGCCAACGCTTTGTCATAGCATTGCAGCGCATCGTCAAAACGTTTGAGCTCCTCAAGTGCTACGCCCTTGTTGAACCACAACTGCGGGAAATCGGGCCGCATGGTGCTTGCCTGATCATAGACACGCACCGCAGATTCGGCTTTGCCGCAGCCCGTAAGCGCCACCCCCAAATCGTGCAGGCCTTCAAAAAAATTTCCGTTACGGCGCAACGATTGCTGGTAGGCGTTTACAGCGTCTTCAAACAATTTTCGTTCGAGACAATGTTTGCCAAGGTAGTAATACGCCTCGCCCGAAGCATCGGGCGCAGACGTCGCAGTCTTCAGGAACGCAAACGAGTCATCCAGTTCGCCCCGGTTACCCGTGATGTAACCCAACAGTTCATTGGCCTTGGCGTTATGGGGTGCCCGCACGAGAACCTCGCGCAGTATTTTCTCCGCGAAGCCGTGATTGCCGTTTCTGAAATGCTTTTCCGCCAGCGCAAGCTGCCGGGGGAGGGTAGTGGCCATACCTGACTATACCGACACACACGATTTTTAGCGTATTAAAAATAAAAAGCTCCCGGATTTTCATCCGGGAGCTTTTCTATGGCGTGCCGCTTACGAGGCTTGCTGTATGCCCGAAACTCTCCAGCCTGCACGGCCAGTGACGGGTTTTTCGAGGTGCCAGATTTCGTTCAGGTTGCTCAATACGCCGTTCTCACGGATTTGACCGGTGAAGCGCACGCTGACGACATAAAGATCGCTTTCGGTGACAACTTCGAGTACCTCGGATTTAAGATCAACCGCTTCGGTTTTTTGCGCAGCGCCCCAGGCAGATTTCATTTCACCTTCAAGCTCGCGATACAGTTCCGGCGTGAGAAAATCACGCAGTGTTGATGCATCACCGGCGTCGTTAGCGGCTTGCAGGCGTTCGAAATTGAGCTTGGCTTGACGCTCGAATTCCGGCGCATCAAAGTCAGCGGGCCAACGGCTGGCAGAGCTGTTGTTCATCGCGCTGATTGGAGCGCCACCCACGGTTGCCGCCAGCGAGCCAGGGGCTGCGGCATTGCCGGTGAATTGCGCCGGTTGTTGGGCCTGTGGCATCGGTACTTGCGCCGGGGCCGTGCCTGCGCTGGCGTAGCCAAGCGGCTGCTGCTTGTTGCGTGTGACCATGCGGTAAATGAAGAATGCCGCGCCGCCGAGCAACGCGATCATCAGGATGCCGCTGAGCATGCTGCCCAGTGCGCCGCCCATGCCCATGCTGCCCAATAGTGAGGCGATACCGATACCGGCAGCGAGTCCGGCCAAGGGGCCGAGGAATCGGCTCATACCGGAAGGCGCCGGTGCTGGCGGTGTAGGTGTTGCTTGTGCAGGAGCGGTTTTTTGTGCGGGTGCGGATGAATTGGTGGCGCTGCTACTGCTACTTTGGCGACCCGAGCTTTTGCCACCACCAACGCGCGCGGCTTCAGCGTCCACTACGACCATCGTAAAACCAAAAAACATTGCAATGATGCCGAGTAATTTGTTCATAATTTTCCTCATTTTGTTATATCCCGGGTCTCCCCGAGAAGGTAGAACCTGCACAGCCTAAATGGGTACTCCACTTCGGAAATTCAATCCTATAGACTCCTGTAGCATCATTATAGAGCGAACTAAACTGCATACTATTACAATTAGACAACTCATACATTACGAATAAATAATTGTTTTAAAACAATAACTTACGATCTAAAACTTGTAGCCACGATGGAGCGCCACCACGCCAGCGGCCAGATTGAAGTATTCAACACGCTCCAATCCGGCTGCCAGCATCATTTGTTTGAGCGTTTCCTGATCGGGATGCATGCGTATCGATTCAGCCAGATAGCGGTAACTATCGGCATCCTTGGTGATGATTTCACCCATTTTCGGCAACACGTTGAACGAGTACGCATCGTACGCGCCCGCAAGCGGCTTCCACACGCGGCTGAATTCCAGCACCAGCAAACGTCCGCCGGGGCGCAGCACGCGAAACATGTCTGCCAGTGCGGCGTCTTTATGCGTCATATTGCGTAGCCCAAACGCCACGCACACACAATCAAAATAGTTGGATGAGAACGGCAGTTTTTCGGCGTCGCACTGTACGGCAGGGGCAAACACGCCGTCATCAATCAAACGGTCACGTCCGATGCCCAGCATGGCGGCGTTAATGTCGGTGAGCACGACTGAGCCGTTTGGCCCGACGCGCTTGGCAAAGGCACGCGACAGATCAGCCGTGCCGCCCGCGACATCCAGCACGCGCTCGCCCGCGCGCACATAACTTTGATCGAGGGTGAATTTTTTCCACAACCGGTGCAGCCCGCCCGACATGAGATCGTTCATCACGTCGTAGCGTTGCGCCACTGATGTGAACACGCCTTCGACTTTACGTGCCTTGTCGTTTTCGTCGACCTGCTGATAACCGAAGTCGGTGGTTTTGCTCACGCGCCTATTCTCTGGATGCGCCTGCTTGCGCAAGCCGCTGCAAATAGTCTTGCCACATTTCCTGCTGCCGCACACCGTAGTCGTACAGAATATCCCACGAATAAATGCCGGTGTTGTGACCATCAGAAAACATCAGTTGCACGGCGTAATTGCCCACCGCTTCAACCGCTTTGATCTCGACGTTTTTTTTGCCTGTTTGCAAAGTTTCTTGCCCCGGCCCGTGGCCGCGCACTTCAGCGGAGGGTGAATACACGCGCAGAAATTCACAGGGCAATTGAAAGTGCTTGCCATCGTTAAAGGTGAGTTCAAGCAGGCGTGATACCTGATGCAACTTAATTTCGGTGGGTACGGGTGTGTCTTTGCTGAGTCCGGGCATGGCGGTTATGCAACCTTTTGGGCGCTTACACTAAAGCGGGACGCGCATCATAACCGAGAACGCGAACCTTACAGCACCTCCACCGCGCAGCGGTCAAAGTCAGCCCCGCGCTCGATCAGGGTAAGCAGTTTCACCAGGCGCTTTTTGTCGTCTTGCGGGGTGCCTTCCAGTTCGAGCAGGCGTCCTGCTTGAAACCACCCGGCGGGCAACATGATCGCCATCGGCGCGGCGGGCATCGCCACGGCCTGGGTCATTAATGCCACTTCGTACTCCTGTCCCTTGGGCACGTTAAAGTTTGCCGGGCGCACTTTGACGGGTTGGGGCGCGCCCGGAAACAAGCGCACGCCGCACTGCGTTTCGCTATTGTTATCGACTCTGATCCATTGCACCGTGCCGAGACGGGGAGCTTCGCCGCTGCGGCGTATGCCCAGCAACTGATTGTGCAGCATACGCATGACACCGTTCGATTCGCGCAGCATGCACATGAAGCCGGAATGGCTTTGGTTAAGGATTTGCCAGGCCTCGGATTTCTTGACCGCCGCCTGCTTGGCGGTATTGGACATGCGCATTGAGAAGCCCAGATTGTCGAGCTCCCATTTATCACGCGCGTTGATTTCAATGTCCTGCCTGGAGCGAGTTTCTCCGCCCACCATTTTGTAGGTGTCGGTAATGCCGAAACACACTTCGGCGGGGTCTTCGGCCGTGCCGCGTTGCTCGGTGCGCAGCGTGCCGGCGCGGCACCACTGCAAATACAGCAGCATGATGAGGTTTTCACAGCCGGGCTGGCGCGCGTCTTCGCCAAGGCCGAGTTGCCCCGGCGTCTGGCCCTGCTTCAACAAATTGATGGTTTGCCGCAGTGTTTTGGAGAGGGGCTCCAGATCAAGGTAACGCACGGTTTCACTGTGGGTGATTTGCGCTGCCAAGCCCGGCGGCACATCTTTGGCGAAATCCACCGCCAGCGGCGGAATTTGCCCCGGTGGCAGCGGCTGACGTGACAGTTCCACCAGCGACGACCATTTCTCCAGCCAGCGCCGCAAGAACGCGATCTGCCGTACGGATAGCGCGTAAGGGTTGGCCAAGTTCGTCATCAAGCCCTGCAAGTACGCTTCAGCGCAACTGGAATCCGCGTCGCGCTTGGCAAAGGTGTCTTGCACGCGCACGCGTGACAGACCGTGTTCCTCGGCGAACGCAAACAGCGCATGAAAGCCGCGCCAGGTGGCGGCATCCGGCTCGCGATAGACCTGATAGTGCTCAAACAGACCATAGGCAGCGGTGCGCAAACAGCGCAGCGTCAGCAACGCGCCGTGCGGCGCAATCGGCAAATCACCTGCGCTAAAGGCATCGAGACACACGCGATACGTCGCACCCACTGCGCGCCACAGCGCCATCACATTCAGCCAGGCTTTGGCGTCGGCTTGATCCAGCGGCAACGGTTTGCCGATGTAACGCTTGGCCAATTCGGCTTGTGCGAACAGTACGGATTCCTTCAGCGCCTCGATAATTTTCAGCCGTTCCAGCGCAGCCATATTGGTCACCGCGAGCGCGCCAATTTGATCCGACAGCATTTGATGCACCATTTGCACATTGGTGATCGGCAACGCAGCGATCCAGCGCGCGCAAGTGGGCGCATCATTGAACTGCAGCGTGGCGGACGCAGGCCCGCTGGGTGTAACGGATTGGCTTTGAATGCTCATAAAAAACTCCTGATGTAGCGAAACGACACGATACCCTGTCAAACGGTGGCAAGCCTACGGGTACGCGCCCATTGCAGCTGTGATGCAGATCACACTCTACCGGGTATTTTCCGGGGAAACCGGTAATATTTTACGTACGGCTCACGATTTCTGATTTCAGGCCACTAATCGCGCAGTCGCGCTGACAAGGCTTGGGCAAGATTATCAGCTAAGTCAGCAGTTTCACGTGCCGTTGCCTCACGCTGACGCTCGCCCCAAATTGCCTGCGGAAAATGCGCGTCATCGCGAAACCGCGCAATCACATGCCAATGCACATGCGGTGTGAAATTGCCAAGGCTGGCAAGATTAATCTTGTCGGGTTTGAGCAGATCACGCAGCACGGATTCCACCGTGAACACCACGCGCATGCAGTGCGCGCGGCTGACTTCATCGAGATCTGTCATCTCGGCGACGTGTGCTTGCCAGATCACGCGGCAATAGCCGACGTAGCCCGGCTCATCGATATACACCACCCGCAAGCGTTCACCTTGCCAGAGCAGCTTGCCGCCAGTGTTGTCACACAAATCACAGGCCATAAAATACGCAATAAAAACAATTGGTTATGTAGACTATACCACCAGCACCGCAATCACCCAATAGCGCACAAACTTGCCCACAGCGATACACAACGCCGACCACCACGGATTCAGTCGCAACCAGCCAGCGGCCACGCAAAGCGGATCACCCACGATCGGTACCCAGGACAGCAGTAACACCGGCGCACCGAAACGCTGCACCGTGGCCAAGCCCTTCAGCGCCTGCTTCTGCGGAATCAGCCGTCCGATCAAATACGACGACATGCCGCCCAGCGTGTTACCCAGTGTTGCTACCGCCAGCGCCGCCCAAAGCTGGTCCGGATGCAATTTCAGCACGCCAAACAGAACCACTTCCGATCCACCCGGCAGCAGTGTCGCAGCGAGAAAACTGCTGGCAAATAATGTCCACAGACTGGCGGATTCGGTCATGGCGGGATACGGCAAAATTGAAGCGGGCATTGTCGCATGGGTATGCCCGCAGCAATGCGGCGGCAGTGCAGCATTCCGCCGCCTTTACAGGCCCGTCACTATAGGGCATTATAGGCCCCATGAAGGCTCGACTGCTCTATCGCATCAAAGAAGCCTATGGGCGCGGCGTGATCGAGGCGGTGATCTGGGATGTGCCCCAGGCGGTGCGGCCTTCGACGCACCGTATCAAATACCGACTGGTTTACGTGGTGGATGGCGTGCGCGTAGTGGGCTACGACAATGAACGCGGCAAGGGTGATCATCGGCATAGGCACGGCGCGGAACTGCGCTACGTGTTCAAGGATGTGCCAACGTTATTGCGGGATTTTTTGCAGGATGTGAAGGAGGCCGAATCATGAGTGTGCTGATTGTGCGAGTGGGGGAAAACGTCGAGGCGAGTCTTGCGCGATTTGGCGAGGCATTAAAAACGGCCAGAGCAGGCCGCGTGGTGAAGCCGTATGCGGGTGTCGGCTTTCGCTCGATGGCGCAGTTCAGCGAAGTGTTCACGCCCAAGCGCTGGGAACTGGTGGAAGCCCTGAAATCATCCGGGCCGCTGACGATTTACGCACTCGCCAAACACCTTGATCGGCATTACCGCAATGTGCATAAGGACGTGACCGCGCTAATGCAGTGGACAGTGATCGAAAAGAACGATGCCGGGCGGGTATTTGTGCCGTGGAGCGAAATCGATGTGCGCTGGCCGCTGCTTAAGCGCGCGGCGTAATTGACCACACCCGACCGATTCCGTGACAATCGCCCGCGCCATTTGTACAACTCGCGCATTCTGTGATTCCATGAGCCAATCCCCAGCAACGCTAATCAGCGAAGACTATCGCCGCATGCAGCAATATCTGCACAAGAACCCGACTTACGGCGTGGCGTCGGTCAAGTATGCGCCGCTGATGGCGCAGGTGATGGACACCGTGGGCGCGACAGAATTGCTCGATTAGCAACGCCGAGCGCCGCCCAAAGCTGGCCCGGATGCAATTTCAGCACGCCGAACAAAACCACTTCTGATCCACCCGGCAGCAGGGTGGCAGCGAGAAAGCTGCTGACAAAGAGTGTCCAGGGGCTGGCGGATTCGGTCATGAAACCACGATTTTCATCTGCTGCAAATCAGCGGATGAGTACCGCCAGCGATTCCTGCATGGCGGGTTTTCCGTCCGGGCCTTTGAAATGCGTAATGCAAACGCCTTCGGGTGCTGCGCGAAGTTCTTCGAACTCCCAGCGCGATCTCACGGTGCGGTTATAGATGTCGATGTCAAAGTTACGAACCGTGAAGCGTCCCGGCGCATCGAGTTCGCGCTTCAGCGTCACCTGGTCGCCGTACCAGCGCTGAAAGCGCTTGGGCAGTTTGCGCAGTCTGTTCAGTTGCCGCAAAAACACAAGCGTTGAGGGTACATACATAAACGAAAAAATATACGGCATGACTTGGGCGGAGTCTTTCCCGGCAAACTCTGGAAATTCCGCCCAGTCGCGCTCGGGAATGACATACGTATCCCGTTCGCCGCGCCGCGTGACACCGACTTCGTTTTCAGTCAGTGGCGGTAGATCGAACGGGCGCAGCACCAGCATGTCCGCATCCAGAAACAGCGTGGGTTCCTTGATCGATAGCGCCGCATAGGCCTCCAGACGCGCAACCATGATGTGAGGCGAAAGCTTCAGCTTTTTGTGCGTGGTGACGCCTGCAACGGTTGGCGTCTCGCGATTCGAGAGTTGATGCACATTAAAATGTGGGCCGAAGGCCGCGCGGATGGAGCGCACCAGCATGGCGGGGATGGTGACATCCGGCCCAACCCAGAAAAAGGCAATGTGATTCAGGGTGTTCATGGATTCAGCACGTGTATTTTTATAGGGTGTCGCAGTGTGTTGAATACAAACCCGACAAGATCATTCATTGCTGCGCGCACGACCAAACAACAAGGTGATGTTTATTCTGCGGTTTTCGTAACCGGGTTTGAAATGCAGTTCGTCCGTGACGTGAATGAGGCTGGAATCAAACATCACGCAGCGATTTTCCCGGTACGGCACGCGCTGCGGTTTTGCGTCATGCACTTTGAGGAAGGCCTGGAGTTTTTCAGGATTGGTGTTGTAGTCGGCGAAGGTCCAGGTCTTGGGAACCGGGTAGTTGTAAATCACCATGCCACCAGTTGACGGATCCGTGCACGCCGCGTCGGATGTCACCCAGAAATTCACGTTAACCTTGGCAAAATCGGCATGCATGGCGATGCCGCGCATGCGTTGATCGTACTTGAAACCCCAGGCCTGCAACAAAGGAAAGTCCTTGATCACACGGGGCATCCTGCGCCGGAGTTCATCGGCAATGGCGAGTAACACCCTCGGGGCGAAGCCGTTGATCAGCAGGGCGCCGACATAACCGCCAGGGTCATACATTTTCCAAACCGTTGCCTCTTCGCTGAAGCGGCGCAATTCGGCCAACGCGCTTGGGGACAGAAAGTTGTCGATGACCACCAGATTTTCTGCGGTGTACTGGCCCTCAATCGCACCATAGTCATTGCTTCCCAGCGCCGCACCCGTGAACGGCGCAGCAGGGCAATAATGGATTTCGCAAAGCGCATTCCTCAGTGCGGCAGCGGCGACCCCTTCAGGCGCAACAGTTTGGTCCGGGCCGCGAGACTGCGCGTAATAAGGTTTAAGTACCTGCAACGCTTCCCTGCCGCGTGCGCTCAGTTTGCCGCGCTGTTCCAGCAGTGCGAGCTGTTCATAATCATGACGAATTCTTGGCTCGGGAACGGGCCACGGTAATTGGGCAAACACGCCTTCACGCTGCACATCGAGATCGTGGCATTTCTTGAACAACTGTGCTGCCTCGTCCAGGTGCCCGCATCGCAGCCGCTCTAATCCCTGCAATTGAATGCAATCGATGTCAGATGCCATGGCGTCTGCAAACTGCCGGGAAAACGCATGCAGCGCGGCGCTGTCTCCGGCATCGATATAAATCTTCAGCAACGCCCGTATCGCCTCCAGCGGGGGCGGCGTTGCAGCCGCCGCAGCGCGATAAGCCGCCGTTGCCTGCGCGGTACAGTCCAGCCCGGCGTAAGCCATGCCGAGTTCGATATGTATTTCTGGCGGAAGGGTGTTCGTATCCGCCAGCGCATCGAATGCGGCAATGGCCGCGTAGTAGTCTCCCAACTGATTCTGGCTGCGCATGATTTGCAGCGTAGCAGGCAGCGAACCCCTGCTGATCTGATTGGCGCACAGCGCATTGCCGAGCGATTCATGATAATTCTTGAAGGCAAAATTCGCGGTACTCAGCACCATTAGCGCGCGATAGTTTTCGGCGTCCGTGGCTAGCACTGCGCACGCCAGTTGATAGGCGCGCATCCAGTCTTTGGTGGCTGACGTCACTTCGGCCATAGCGGTCAGCAAAAACGTCTCCCCCAGAGGCGGCGTCAGGCGCGCGCACACAACCGCGTAAGCCTCGTCGAGGCGTCCATTGGCTTGCAGCAGCATCAGAAAAAATGCTTCCACGTCCGGGCAACTATCCGGATCTTGCAACGCGATTCGGACGTGGCCCAGCGCCGCCTGCGCATTGTCTTCAACCAGCAATTGCAGCAGCGCTTCAATCGTCTGCCGAGCCCACGCGAGCGTCCATGGCCGGGTTCGGCAGACATGCACGGTATTGTCGATGTCGCCCACCAGGAACAGGCATACGATAGCCTCAAAAGCGTCCTCATCGGACAGTGGCGGCTGAGACTTCAGCAATTCGAGCGCCGTCGTTAGACGTCCCTTGGAACGCAGGTGCTTGATTTCGGAATAAACGTTGGAGAGCATGTGTTATGGCATCTGGAGGGCGTGCGTCATTCTAACGTTTTGCAGTATGCGTTAAAATGGTTACAGCAGCAGCCGAATGATCTGGGCCCCTGAATCGTCCTCAGGGTGCATTCGAAAGACCGGGCGCGGGCTCAGTGCGCAAGCGCGCGTAACGGGATTGAGTAGCGCTATTGAACGGAGAATTGGCATGAAAACCTTGATTGTCAAAATACTTACCGCAGTATTGTTTGCCGCTACCGTGGCGGGTTGCAGCACCGTGATTCCCGAATCCGCGATGGAATGGATGCAGCGTCAGCCGTGGAGCAGCGATAGCCCAACCTGATTGTTCGCGCGTGTGGAAACCAGTGATCCTGTGCCCATTGTGCTGTAGGTTGCAGGGGGATAGTTAGGGCTTTCCAAGTTTGACCATGCTGCATGCAATCCTGCATAATTCGCCGTTGCTCACGGCGTGTTTCTCAACGCGCACAGCTTTAATCCTTTAAATAATAAAGCAAAATCAATGACTTACGCCATAGACTTTCCTGGCATCACCACGCTGCCGGTGGCCGAAAGCAACGCAGCGTTTCCGGTTGGACGCATTTACTGCGTGGGCCGCAACTATGCCGAGCACGCGCGTGAAATGGGCCATGATCCTGATCGTGAGCCGCCATTTTTCTTCATGAAGCCGGCGGACGCAATTGTGATGAGCGGTGCGACGATCGCGTATCCGACGATTACCAAGGATTTACATCACGAAATCGAAATGATCGTGGCCATCGGCAAAGGCGGCAAAGATATCCCGGTTGATAAAGCGCTGGATCACGTGTTCGGTTACGGCGTGGGTCTCGACATGACGCGCCGCGATGTGCAGGGCGAGGCCAAAAAAATGGGCCGCCCGTGGGAAATGGGTAAAGCGTTTGATGAATCCGCGCCGTGTACTGCACTCAAAACCGTAGCGATGGTCGGGCACCCGGCCAAAGGTGCGATCACGCTGAAAGTGAATGGCGTGGTCAAGCAAACAGGTGATTTGGCCGACATGATCTGGAACGTGCCGGAGACGATTGCCTATTTGTCGAAAATGATTACGCTACGTCCGGGCGACGTCATCATGTCCGGCACGCCGTCGGGTGTGGGGGCTGTGCAGCCGGGTGACAAACTCGAAGGACACGTAGACGGGGTCGGCGATTTGACCGTGACCTACGCGCGGTAACCGGAAATCTTTCTCGATTCAGGGATCGCGTGCGGGAAGCAGAGCAGCTTCGAGCGTTAGCCGCCGCCAAGCTCGCCGAGGGCCTTGTAAAGGCAAGCATACGTCACGCGCGTGATTATCTACAGGCTGTGGGCGCGTCTGCGCCAGTAGCCGCGTACGAACTGCTCCATCCCTCGCAGGCAGCGCATGCAAATGGCGTACGCGAAATCCACGTGCAGCAAGATGCAGACATTGCGTCCACCGCGCGACTGACTGAGGGCTCACAGCAATACGTGCATTGGGCCGAGCCGTATCGCCCACCAGTGCTGCGCATGCTGGCCATGCAACACGCGGTTGCACTTGCGCCGAATATGCTGCTCACAGCGGAGGGACGTTTACTCGACGACAATATCGGCTACAGCAATGCCGAGTTGTGTGACCATATGCCGCAGGATTTTAATGGCATCGTCGCTGCGGGCGGGCGCCTGCTGGTGGCTGTGCGGCATCGTGATGTTGCGCGCGTGACAGAGCCCGCGCTGTATCTCCCTGCAGCCAGCAATTACGCGGCTTGGTTGTTTGGCGGCCTGTCGCGCCTGTCGGCCTATGCCGCGTGTGCCGAAAACAGTGATTTGCCCATCGTGCTACATGGCGAGGTGGCGAACTATCATCTGGAATCGCTGCGCGCGATGGGCATCGCGCGCGAACGGCTGCGCATTCATGGCGCGCACGTGCGTGTCGAGTGCAAAGAACTTTATTACTGCACCACCAGCTATTTTCATCATGCGCCCAGCGCCACGGCGGTGCGCCATGTGCGCGAGCGAGTGACGTCTCAACGCTGTGCGCGACCCGGCGAGGCAGCAGGAAAACGCCTTTACCTTGCGCGCAGACACGCGAAAGACCGCCCGCTGTTGAACGAACCCGAAGTGGTGGCGCTGTTTGAGCGATATGGTTTTATCGCGATTGACCCAGAGCAGTACAGCTTCGACGAGCAGGTCAGATTCGCCGTCGAGGCGGAAGTGCTGGCTGGCCCCTATGGCGCCAATCTGGCGAATATGGTGTTTGCGAACAATGCGCGTAATTTATTGATTTTAGGCACAAAACACCAGCCAGAGTTTGCGCGCCTGGCGAGTGCGCTGGGCATCCCGTTCTGGCACACGGTGCCGCAAGTTGTCCCGTTGCGTGAAGGGCGGACGTTCAGCGAATCCACGGGATTCACGGCAGACTTGAACGAACTGGAACGGGTGCTGCACGACTGCCTGGCGTGATGCCGCCGCAGTAGTTAAAGTGCGAATCGTGCCCGCAACGCCTCGCGCACCCGCTGCAAAACACCGGCCCAATCGCCAATCGCCGTTTGCCGGAACAGGCGCGCCGTGGGGTACCACAGGCAATCTTCGCGATCCACCATCCAGCGCCAATCGGGGCTATAGGGCAGCATTACCCACAGCGGTTTACCCATGCCGCCCGTCAGATGCGCGACGCTGGTGTCGATGGAGATGACCATATCCATCGATTCAATCAGCGCGGCGGTGTCGGCAAAGTCCCTGATCTCATCACCGAAGTGGTGAATCGCCGGGCGTGCGGCGAGCAACGCCGCGTCGGATGTGCGCACTTCTTTTTGCAGACTGATAAGGTCTATACCCTCAAATGCGAGTGCCAACGCATCGGCCAATGCCATGCTGCGGTTCGGATCAGGCAGCAAGTTGCCGCTCCACGCCAGGCCCACGCGGGGTTTGGTTTTTGCGCCCAGCTTGCCCTGCCACAGCGCGACACGCGCAGCATCGGCGGCGAGATAGGGAACGTCGCGTGGAATGGTGTCAGCCGTGGTCTGAAAGGCCAACGGCAAACTGGTAACAGGACAATGGAGATCAAACGCCGGGATAGCGGTGCCCTGCGCTATAACCTGCGTTACGCCAGCCAGACCGGATAGCACGGGCAGCAGTGCGGGCGGCGCTTCCAGCAGCACCTGCGCACCCAAATCGGCGACGTGGCTTGCGTAACGGCAAAATTGCAGCATGTCGCCCAGTCCCTGCTCGGCGTAGAGCAACACCGTTTTGCCAGCCAGAGCGTCCGCGCCGCGCCACAGTGGTTGCGGGTAGTTACGTTTGAATCGCGCGACTTGGTCTTGCTTCCAGCGCCATTCGTAGCCCTCCCAGCCGCGTGCAAAATCGCCCAGCAATAGCCGGCACAGTGCGAGGTTCCAGTGCGCGTCGGCATATTCCGGGTCAATTGCAATCGAATGCTCGTAGGCCGCTATGGCCTCGTCGTAGCGCTTCAGGTCGGCGAGCGCGACGCCGAGATTGTTGTAGGCATCGGCGAATTGCGGCTCCAGTGCGATAGCGCGCCGATAACATGCGATGGCTTCCTCATGCGCATTGCGTTCCGCCAGCGCGACACCCAGATTGTTGTGAGCGTCGGCAAAATCCGCATCAATAGCTATGGCTAGTCGATAGCTCGCGATGGCCGCATTGAGCTGGCCTAACGCAGACTGCGAATTGCCGAGGTTGTAGCATGCTTCCGCGTAATCGGGGTTCAATGCAATGGCACGTTCAAAACTCGCGATGGCTTCATCGTGCCGCTTGATATCCGCCAGTGTGGCGCCGCGGTTATTGTGTGCAACTGCGTGATCGTGTTTTAACGCAATGGCGCGGTCGAAGCTTTGAATGGCTTCTTCGTGCCGCCCCAGATTGCGCAGCACGATGCCCAAATGACCATGCAAGACCGGGTTACCTGGTGCACCGCATAGCGCGCGCGTAAACAGATCCACCGCCTGTTGCGGGCGGCCTGACTGTGCCGCAACGAGGCCCAGCAGATTGAGCGTGTCGGGGTTTTCCGGGAATTGTGTGAGAACCATCCGTCCCAATCGTTCACACTCGGAAAAGTTACCGGATTGAAACGCGGCGAACGCTTGTTGCAGGAGGTTAGCGGATTTATTCACGCGGGTTCACGAGGGGTACGATGTTGAAACAGATTCTATATTGTGTCATTTTCAGCCAGAGCAGTGTCGAGGATACAATGCGTGACGCAAACCGCAACCGCTGAAAGGGAAGTCATGCAAAATACCAAACTCGGGAAAAACGGCCCGGAAGTCTCAGCAATGGGGTTGGGCTGCATGGGCATGTCGATCAGCTATGGCAAGCCGGATGACGAAGAATCGATTGCCACCATTCATCGCGCACTGGATCTGGGTGTGAACTTGATCGTCACCTCCGATGCGTATGGCGGCGGTGTGAACGAGGCGCTGGTGGGCCGTGCATTGAAGGGCAGGCGCAGTCAGGCACTGATCGCCACCAAGTTCGGTAATCTTGCCCTGGGTGGTGGCGGTGGTGCAGGTGCGCTCAGCGGCGGGCACCCGGATTACGTGCCTCAAGCCTGCGAAAAAAGTCTGAAGATGCTCGGCGTGGACGTGATCGACATTTACGGCCTGCACCGCGTTGATTCCACGGTGCCGATTGAAGACACCGTGGGCGCGATGAAACGCCTGGTGGAGCAAGGCAAAGTGCGTTATCTGCAATTGTCCGAAGCCGGGCCGGAGACTTTGCGTCGCGCGCATCAAGTACATCCGATAGTTGCGCTGGAAACCGAATATTCGCTGTGGAGCCGCGATGTTGAAAACGGCATTCTCGCGACCTGCCGCGAACTGGATGTTATTTTCATGGCCTACGCGCCGCTGGGCCGTGGCTTTTTGACCGCCACTATGAAAACGCTGGACGCGTTGCTGCCCAGTGACCGGCGCCGCGATCACCCGCGCTTCGCCGCTGAAAATATCAATAAAAACAGTAGCTTGCTGAAGCCACTGGAAGACATAGCCACTGCCCGGCGTTGCACCCCAGCGCAGGTTGCACTGGCATGGGTGCTGGCCCAGTGTCGGCAAGGTCCGCGCATCGTGCCGACCCCCGGTACCAAGCGCCGCAGCTATCTTGAGCAGAATTGCGCTGCGCTCGATATCAAACTCAGGCCCGAAGAAGTAAAGCGCCTGAGCGACGCGTTTCCGCTCAACGTCACCGCTGGTACGCGTTACCCGGAAAAACAATTGAAAGGTTTGGGCATTTGAACCTATTGAGCATCACATAGCTCAACAGGTTGAAGTCGCGATGCATCCCTATGGCAGGATACGAAGCTCAAGCGAGATTGTGCCGGAAGGCTTGAAGCGATTCCTTGCTGTGCCGACTTACTCGCTGCCGCGTGCCCTGCCATAGAGCAGCGTAACATTTATTCTCCGATTGTCGTAGCCGGGCTTGAAGTGGAGTTCGTCCGTGACATGGATAAGGCTGGAGTCGAACAGCGCGCAGCGGTTTTCGCGATAGGGTACACGCCGCGATTCGGCATTGTGCACTCGCAGAAATGTTTTTAATTTACCCGAATTGCTGTTGTAGTCTGCGGCAGTCCAGCTATTGGGGACGGGCCGGTTGTAAATCACCATGCCGCCGGTCGTCGAATCCAGACATGAGGCGTCCGGCGTGACCCAGAAATTGACATTGATTTTTGCAAAGTCCGCATGCGTGTTGATGCCTTGCAGACGCTGGTCGTATTTGAATCCCCAGGCTTGAAGCAAAGGCGCGTCGCCGATAACCGATGGCATGACGCGTTTCAACTGATCGGCAATGGCGAGCAGTACAGGTGATGAGAAGCCGCGTGTCAGAAACGCGCCGGTGTAGCCAGTGCGGTAATAGGTTTTCCAGATCGTTGCTTCTTCGCAAAAGCGGCGTAGCTCGATCAGCGCTTGCGGCATCAGAAAATTGTCGATGACCACCATCTTGTCGGCTGCGTACTGTGCCTCGATCGTGCGATAGTCGTTGACCTGCAATGCCGCGCCCTGAAACGGCGATTCGGGTAAATGGTGTATGTCGCACAGCGCCTTTCGCAGCGCTTCGCCTTCCGCACCTTCAGGCGCGAAAATCCGGCCGGTATCTCCCGACTGCCGATAATACGGGGTGAGCACTGCCAGCGCGTTTTTTCCGCTGGCGTTTAGTTTGCCGCGCCGGTTTAACAGTTCAAGCTGCTCGTAATCGTGACGCAATCGTGGCTCCGGCACAGGCCAATGCAATAGCGCCAATGCATCGCCGCGTTGCACGTTCATGTCATGACACGTCATCAGGAAATGCCGCGCTGTATCCAGATGGCTGCACTGAAGCTGGTGCAAACCCCGTAACAGCACGCAGTCGATATCAGTGTCCATGATTTCGGCATATTGCCCGGTCAGCGCCTCGACCGCCGCGCCGTCGCCCGCATTCACGTGAATTTTCAGTAATCCGCGCACGGCCTCCAGTGCAGGCGGGCCAGCAGATAGCGCGGCGCGAAAAGCGGCAATGGCCTCCGGTACGCGATTCAGGCCAGCCCACGCCGTGCCCAGTTCGATGTGGACTTCGGGCGGCACCGGTGCGTCGCTTGCCAGCGTGTCAAAGGCGGAGATGACTGCGTAATGGTCGCCCAGCTTGTTCTGGCAACGCATGATCTGCATTGTCGCAGGCAGCGACCCCGGATCGAGCCGGTTGGCGAGCTGCGCGTTACCCAATGCTTCGTGGTAATAGCGAAGTTCAAAGTTCGCATGGCTGCGGATGATCAGTATTCGGTAGTTCTCGAAATCCGTAGAAAAAGCCGCGCTGGCCAACTGGATTGCATGGACAAAGTCCTTTTTAGCCAGAGCCGCTTCCGCCATCGCCGTCAGCAGAAAGGTCTCGCCAGCCGGTGGCGGATGCAAACGCTCGCGGACATAGCCATGCGCCTCATCCGTCAGGCCATTGGCGAGCAGCATGATCAGAAAAAAAGCGCGCGCATCGTGAGGCGCAGCAGGGTCGGCAACGGCTTCCCGCACGTAGATCAAGGCTTGTTGTAGATTGTCGCGAGCCAGCATCTCCACCAGCGCTGCGCCCATCCGCGCGGCCCAAAGGCTCGTCCACGGACGGGTAGCACAGACATTCAACATGTTGTCGAAATCACCCATTTGAAACAGGCATACGACTGCTTCAAACGCATCTTCGTCGTTGACTGGCGGGTGCGACTTTAGCAGCGAAAGCGCAGTGGGACGCTGCCCCGTTGATCGCAAGTATTTGATTTCATTGTATTTTGGAGAAAACATGACTTGGCATGTGAGGCGTTGCCGATCATTATAG
>CANKUB010000075.1 GCA_947486575.1 Betaproteobacteria bacterium
AACCGAGAGGAGTTGAAAGCAGCGGTGAGATCACACCTGCACCGTCGCCAACGGCAGCCCGATGTGATCAAGCGTTTCTTCCATGGCGAGCACGTCCGGTATGCCGCTTGATTCCCTGTGTAGGTCATATTTTCGTAGCGGAGTAATATCTGTGTCTATCTGTGGTTAAAAATGGTTTTCGGTAAATTATTTCGCTGCCGTCACCATGATTTCAACGCGCGTTTCCGCCGAGCCGAGCTTGGCTTCAACACAGGCGCGCACCGGCTTGTTGTTCGGATCAACCCACGCCGTCCACGCGGCATCCATCAGCGGTTTCTCGTTCATGTCGGCTACCCAGACGGTCGCTGACAAAATTCTGGATTTGTCGGTGCCGCACTCAGCCAGAAAGCTGTCGATCTTTTTGAGAATTTCTTCCGTTTGCACTTTGGCATTGCCGGATTTATTGTCAGCCGTGGTGCCCGCGACAAAAACCATATTGCCGTATTCAACCGCACGGCACAGCGTGGGACCAGGGTGGTGGCGCTTGATGGGTGTGCTCATGACAAAACTCCTGTGTGTTAACAGCGGGTGGGTGAATGGCGTACCCTACGCCAACGCGCTGGCGCATGCAACAAGCACTGCGCGCAGAGTCCGCGCGGATTGACCTGCGACGGGATCAACCGTATTCTCTTTGCGTTCATTTTTATGGAGCAGATGCCATGAAGCCGCAATTGAGTCATGTGGGCATTTACGTCAACGATAGTGACAGAATGATTCGCTTTTACGAAGACGTGCTGGAGCTCACAGTGACTGATCGGGGTTTGAGCAGTAGCGCCAAACAGCCGATCACGTTTATGAGCTCGCATCCCGGGCAGCACCATCAGCTGGTGTTGGTGCAGGGCCGCGCCAGGGATGTGCCGAGCACCGTCAATCAGTTGTCGTTCAAAGTGGCGAGCCTGGCACAGTTGCGTGCGGTAGCGGCCAAGGTCACAGGGCGTGGCATCCCATTGCGGCAAACCAGTCATGGCAATGCGTGGTCGGTGTACTTTCCTGACCCGGAAGGGAATCAGGTTGAAATTTATCTGGATACGCCGTGGCACGTCGCGCAGCCGCATGGCGATGCGATTGATTTCGCTTTGTCTGACGCTGATATCTATGCGCAGACCGAAGCCAGGGTGCGCGCCGATTCGACATTCAAGACAAAAGAATCACGTGAGGTTGAACTGGCAAAAATTCTGGGCGTGCATTGATTTTAAATAGGTAACTATATGTTTTTATTGATATTTCTGTAAAGGGGTATAATGGCATTGGCTCTGCAAGGTGTGCGCGTGATCGAGTTTTGCCACGTGGTAATGGGGCCGGTGTGCGGGCTGGTGCTGGCCGATATGGGTGCGGAGGTGATCAAGGTCGAGCCGATTGATGGCGACCACACGCGCAAACTCACGGCGTCGGGTGCCGGTTTTTTTCCGACCTACAACCGCAACAAAAAGAGTTTTGCGGTGGACATGAAGTCAGCATCCGGGCACGAAGCCGTGTTGAAATTGATTGCGAGCGCGGATGTCGTTATTGAAAATTTCCGTCCCGGCGCGATGGACAAATTGGGATTTGGCTACGCCGCCTTGCACACCCTGAAGCCCGCGCTGATTTATTGTTCACTGAAAGGATTTTTGCCGGGCCCGTACGAACACCGTACGGGGCTGGATGAAGTGGTGCAGATGATGGGCGGGCTCGCTTACATGACCGGCGGGCGCTACGGGCCGCTGCGCGCAGGCGCGTCGGTGAACGATGTGATGGGCGGCATGTTCGGCGCGATAGCGATACTCGGCGCGCTGCATCAGCGCAAAGCCACGGGTGAAGGGCAATTCGTGCAAAGTGCGCTGTTCGAGAATAATGCGTTTCTGATGGGCCAGCACATGCTGGAAGGCTTTGCCACGGGTACACCCGTGAAACCCATGCCGGATCGTGTTCGTGCGTGGGCGTTGTATGATAATTTCAAAACCAGCGACGGTGAGCTGGTATTCGTCGGCGTGGTGTCAGACACGCAGTGGAAGGTTTTTTGTGAAGCGTTCGGCCTGCGCGATTTGCTCAACGATCCGCTATTGAAAACCAATCCGCAGCGTGTTGTCGCGCGGCCACGCATCCTGCCCATCGTGACCGAAATTTTTGCCACAATGAGCAAGAAAGATTTAATGGCAAAGTGCGATGAACTGGGTTTGCCCTTCGCGCCGATAGCCAAGCCGGAAGATTTATTTGACGATCCACATTTGAATGCGAAAGGCGGGCTCGCGCCGGTTACCATGCCTAACGGCATTAAAACCAAAGTGCCCAGTCTGCCGATTGAAATGAACGGTGCGCGCCTGGGGACGCGCATCGACATTCCGAAAATCGGCGAACATACGCTTGAGGTGCTGGCTGCCTTGGGTTATGACGCCGCTGCGATTGCGAAGCTCAATCAGGACAAGTCAGTTTTATCCATATAAAACAAATAGTTATGGTAGGTTAATCCAGGTATGAAACTCATCGATATCGCCCGCGTGATACGCAGTAAAAACGCCGGGCCGACCACACTCACACTCGATTTATTGTTCAACGACGAAGCCGGTTACCAGTACGCGCTGAATTCGCCCGCATTGCAACCGGCGGCGATTGCGCCGCTGTATGGCTTGCGCGCAGATCAAGTGGCGCTGATTCCCTATCCGCCCGCGATAGCGATCAAGATTGCGATGGATCGCACCATCGTTGCCGGCAATCCGGGTGATCGTGATGTTTACGGTGCGCAACAACACACGCCGTTGCTGGAGCTTGAGCTATGAATGCCATCGATAAATTACGCGCAGAGGTGAACACGGCAAATGGATTGTCACCGCTGCGTGTATTGTCGGCTTCGGGTCAACTCGGCTATGGCGTGCCGGAAGCCGCGTTTAATGAAGGCGTAAAGCGTCAGCCCCATTTCATCGGCTGCGACATGGGGTCGATTGATCCCGGCCCGTATTATCTGGGCAGCGGCAATATTGCCACCAGCGATGCACAAACGCGCGGTGATCTCGCCACGGTGATTCGCGGCGCGCGATCGATCAATGTGCCGTTGATTGTCGGCACCGCAGGCTGCGCGGGCGCGTCGCCGCATCTGGATACGGTGCTGGCGATGGTGCGCGACATTGCGCGTGCAGAGAACTTACATTTCAATTTGGCGTCGATACGTGCGGATATGCCGCGCGATGGTGTCAAACAAGCAATACGTGCCGGCAAAGTAACGCCGTTGGGCGCAATTGCTGATTTGACCGAGGCTGATGTCGATGCTTCCACGCAACTGGTTGGCCAAATGGGTATCGAGGCTTTTCAACGCGCGCTGGATGCAGGTGCAGATGTGGTGATTGCGGGGCGCGCGTGTGACACCGCCGTCTATGCAGCGATTCCTGGCATGCTGGGTTATCCGCTTGGCCCGGCGATGCACATGGCGAAAATTGTCGAGTGTGCATCGCTGTGTACCACGCCCGGCGGACGCGATGCATTGTTGGGCACGCTTAGTGCAGCGGGCGGGGGAAGTTTCATTGTGGATAGCATGAACCCGCTGCGCAACGCGTCACCGATGTCAGTGGCGGCGCACAGCCTGTATGAACAAGGCGATCCGTATCGCGTGTATGAGCCTGAAGGCACGCTGCATGTGGACACTGCGCACTACGAGCAATTGGATGCACATCGTTGTCGCATATCCGGCGCACGCTGGGAGCCAGCCAGTCAGTTCACCGTAAAAATTGAAGGCGCTGCCAAGGTTGGCGAGCGTGCGTTGATGTTGGCGGGCTGTGCCGATCCGCGCGCCATTGCAGCGATGAAAGAGATATTGCCGGCGGTTGAGAAAACCGTGCGTGAACTCACTGCAAAAACCGTAAAGGAACCGTTTCAGGTATTTCACCGTGTGTATGGCATAGATGGCGTGTTCAACTGGCCGTCGCCGCCAGTGACCATGCCGCGCGAAGTGTTCGTGATGGTGGAAATCATTGCACAGACCGCCGAGGCAGCAAAATCCGTGGCAACGGTATTCAAGCAGTTCTTATTGCACCACGGCTTTCCGGGACGTATTTCTACCGGAGGCAATCTGGCGTTTCCGTTCACGCCGCCGGAGGTGGTCACCGGACCTGCCTATCGCTTCAGTGCCTACCATGTGATGGAAGCGAACGACTTGCCCGCACTGTTTCCGCTGAGCATTGAACAACTGTAACGAACTAAAGCTCACCTTTGATGACGTAGCGGGCAATAAAATAGGTGCCTGCCGCCATAAACACGTAAACGGCAAGGTCGAATAATTTGTTACCGCGACCTCTATTGGTGGTGTTGCGCCACGCGCGGTAGCTGAAAAACAGCGCCACCGTCACGCCCAGCGCGATCAGCGGAAAACTAAAAAATGCGTCGGTGATCTTGCCAAAGCCCTGACTTACCCAGCCGTCTTCGCGAAATGCCTGGTAGCTGACACCAGATATGCCAGCCAGCACCAGGATCACGGTGATCAGGGATTCCAGGCCCGAAAAAAACTGTTTCACGAAGCGTAATCTCCAGAATTCAGTAGCAAAACTTCCGAGTGCCTGCAGCGGCTAACGCACCATATCGATCAGTACTACCGGCAATATCTGGTAGTGGTTTGTCATTAGTGCGGCTATTGTAGCAGCCGCATGGCGCGGTGTGGGTAGCTACGCGTCTACAGCGCATCGCATACCGCTTCTGTAACAATTGCCGTGGTCGCTTCGCCTCCCAGATCTGGTGTCAAGAGCTTGCGTGCTGTAACAGTTTCGACAGCTTTCATCAACCTTACGGAAGCTTCTTTTTCGCCCAGGTGCTCCAGCATAATCGAGGCCGTCCAGAAAGTTGCCACCGGATTGGCGATGCCCTTGCCGGTGATATCGAATGCCGAGCCATGTATCGGCTCAAACATCGAAGGAAAGCGCCGTTCGGGGTTCAGGTTTGCCGTTGGCGCGATGCCAAGGCTGCCAGTCAACGCCGCAGCAAGGTCTGACAGAATGTCGGCGTGCAGATTGGTCGCCACAATAGTATCCAGCGACCAGGTTTTGAGTACCATGTTGGTCGTCACTGCATCAACCAGAATGCGTTGCGTTTTGACGTCGGGATAGTCTTTTGCCACTTCATAAAAAATTTCATCCCACATCACCATGCCGTGACGTTGTGCGTTGGATTTGGTCACCAGCGTCAAATGCTTGCGTGGACGCTTGCGCGCGAGTTCAAAGGCAAATTTGTGGATGCGCGTCACACCCACGCGGGTGAAGATGGACGTTTCCGTGGCGACCTCTTCGGGTAAGCCGCGATGCGCGCGACCGCCACTGCCTGAATACTCGCCTTCGGTATTTTCGCGAATCACCACCCAATCAATATCCTGCCCCTCGCGGAGCGGGCTGGTAATGCCGGGTAGCACGCGCGCCGGGCGCACATTGGCGTATTGATCAAAGCCCTGGCAAATCGGCAGCCGCAAACCCCACAGTGATACGTGATCGGGCACATCTGGCGCGCCTACTGCACCGAAGAAAATTGCATCGAATTGCTTGAGCTTTTCAAGCCCGCCTTCGGGAATGTAGTAACCGTGCTTTTTGTAATAATCGCTGCTCCACGGAAAATGTTCAACATTGAGCTTGAATCCGCGATCACGTTCGCCGAGCACTTTCAGCACTTGCAAGCCTGCTGCGATCACTTCCAGTCCGATACCATCGCCGGGGATGGCGGCAATTTTGTATTCACGCATAATTTGTTCGACACGTGCTGGAAAAGTGTCGATGGTAGCGGAAACCGCCAGGTGCCGTAAGATACTTTGCTAGAATTGATGCAGATTATGGGGTGCATCTACTTTGAAAATTCTGGCGTTAGAAACCTCCGGCGACTTTTGCTCTGTGGCGTTGTGGCGCGATGGCGTGATGGATGAACGCGAAGTTTCCGCCGGGCAGCGGCAATCGGGTATGCTTCTCGACATGGTGCATGATTTGCTGCACGCGTGCGGTGAAAAACTTGACGCTATGGACGGCATCGCCTTTGGTGCAGGGCCCGGTTCATTCACGGGCTTGCGTGTGGCGTGCGGCGTGACACAAGGCTTGGCGATGGGCATCGATAAACCGGTTACGGGTGTAGGTACGTTGCTGGCGCTGGCCGAGGGTGCAGGTGCGGCGCGCGTGGTGTGCTGTGTTGACGCGCGCATGAGCGAGGTGTATCACGCCGCGTATGAAAAAAGTGATGGTGTGTGGAGCACCGTGCAGGAACCGGGCGTGACTGCGCCGAATGCTGTGCCGCTGTTGCCAGGCGAAGGCTGGTTCGGATGCGGCAACGGGTTTGCGGTGTATCGTGATGCGCTATGCCAGCGCTACAGCGCGCAGTTAAGCGGCATCAACGAAACGCTGCACGCGCGTGCGCGCGAAGTGGCGATACTTGCCGCGCCGGTGTTTATCAGCGGCGGCGGTGTGCGCGCCGAGCATGCCGCGCCATTTTATGTGCGCGACAAAGTAGCACTGATGACGCACGAACGATGAGTGCGCAACTCAACACGGCGATATCTTTTCGCCATATGACCGACGGTGATCTCGATGCGGTGATGGCGATTGAAAACGTGATCTACACGCACCCGTGGACGCGCGGTAATTTTGTGGATTCACTGGCGAGTTCGATAAACGCTGGCGGTCATTGTTGGGTGATGGAATTGCAGCGTGTGATGGTGGGTTATGCGGTGATATCTACCGGTGCGGGCGAAGCGCATTTGCTGAATTTAAGTGTGGCAGCGGCGTGGCAGCGGCGCGGGCTGGGACGTGAGATATTATTATATCTCATTGATTTTATTGAAAAAATAAAAATTGACGTGTTGTTTCTGGAGGTGCGCGTGTCGAATGCAGCAGCGCGTGCGTTGTACGCGCAGGCGGGCTTTCACGAGATCGGCGTGCGGCGCGGTTATTATCCTGCACGGATCAACAATCAGGATGTGCGCGAAGACGCTATCGTGCTGGAATTCAAACCATGACTGTGAACACTGGCGAACGCCGCGCTTTAATGTTGCGTGAGATGGGCTTGTCGCCGCAATGGCATTTGCGTAGTTCGGTGGAAGCTGCTGTAGTTGAAGCATCGCAGTTGGTAGAAGCTGCCGCGCCGCCACAAACGGGCGACCGCCACACCAGCATCATGAATATGGATTGGCCGCAGCTTAAAGCCTGCGTGGCGGATTGCACGCAGTGCGAGCTGCACGAACGTCGTAATAAGACAGTGTTTGGCGTAGGTGACGAACAAGCCGATTGGCTGTTCGTGGGCGAAGGGCCAGGCGCCGATGAAGATGCGCAGGGCGAACCGTTTGTGGGGCAGGCGGGCAAGCTGCTCGACAGTATGCTGCATGCGATTGCGCTCAAGCGCGGTACGAATGTGTATATCGCCAACGTGGTGAAATGCCGTCCGCCGGGCAATCGCAATCCAGAGCCTGATGAGGCATTGGCGTGCGAGCCGTTTTTGCATCGTCAGATTGATCTCATAAAGCCAAAGCTGATTGTGGCGCTGGGCAAAGTGGCGGCGGTGAATCTGCTGGCACGCGAAGCCAGTGTTGCCAGCATGCGCAACAAGGTGCATCAGTATCGCGGCATTCCGTTGATTGTGACGTATCACCCGGCGTACCTGCTGCGCAGCCTGGCGGAAAAAGCGCGTGCGTGGGAAGACCTTTGTTTTGCAGTCGATACGCTCAATGCCATAACAGGCTTGCAAAACGCCCCACCTGAAACCATATAGAATGGGCAGATTCCATTTGAGGAGAGCGCCATGTTCAAACGTTTAACGGCATTGCTGATTCTGTTTGTGGCTTCACTAATAGGTGGCTGTGGCTACAACACCCTGCAAACGACTGATGAGCAAGTCAGCGCTGCGTGGGCTGAAGTGCTTAACCAATACAAGCGCCGCGCGGATTTGATCCCTAATCTGGTGAAGGTGGTTGAAGGTTTCGCCGCACAGGAAAAGGCCGTGCTGCTGGGTGTAACGCAGGCGCGCGCCTCGGTCGGCGCGATTCAGGCCACGCCTGAACTCATCAATAACCCCGAGGCATTCGCCAAGTTTCAGGCGGCGCAATCACAGTTGTCTTCTTCATTGGGACGGCTGATGCTGGTGGCGGAAAATTATCCGCAGCTCAAATCCGATGCGAATTTTCGTGATCTGCAGGCGCAACTTGAAGGCACTGAAAACCGCATCACAGTGGCGCGCAACCGCTACATTAAAGCGGTGCAGGAATTCAATAACACCGTGCGCCAGTTTCCCAGCAACCTGACGGCGATGTTATTCGGCATGAAGGTGAAGCCGCAGTTCGCGGTGGACAATGAAAAAGCCATTGCCGAGCCACCCAAGGTTGACTTCGGTGCGAAGCCTGCGGCGCCTGCACCCGCGGCACCGGCTACCACGGGCAGCCCGCCGAACGAATACACGGTTCCCGCAGCCAAGTGAGCGACGTAAGCGAGTTACGCAAGTAAGATACACCAATAAGTTACGTCAGTAATTTTCATGAGAAGTATTGTGATTCTGCCGCGAGTATTCCTCGCGGCAGTTTTATTTTTATCAGTGTTGTTTGCCGCTGCGGCAGATGTTGCCGTGCCGCCATTGAAGACGCGCGTCACGGATCTGACCGCAACGCTTAACGCCGAACAAATCGCGGCGCTGGAAAGCAAGCTCGCAGCGTTTGAGCAAAAAAAAGGTAGTCAACTGGCCGTGTTGCTGGTGCCCACCACGCAGCCGGAAACGGTCGAGCAATACGGTATCCGCGTTGTGGAGCAGTGGAAGCTTGGTCGCAAGGGTGTGGACGACGGCGTGCTGCTGTTGATTGCCAAGGATGATCGCAAGCTGCGTATTGAAGTCGGGCGTGGGCTTGAGGGTGCTTTGCCCGATGCCGTCGCCAAGCGCATCATTGATGAATACATGGTCGCGCCATTCAAGCAGGGCGATTTCAACGCGGGCGTCAACGCGGGTGTGGATCGCATCATCAAGATTATCGACGGCGAGCTGTTGCCTGAAGCCAAGCCCAAAAGCGGCGGCGCTTCGTCGGGCATCAACATGGAAAATTCAATGGGCTGGGGTGCGCTGCTGGTGGTATTTCTGGGAGGTATTCTGCGCGCCATGCTGGGTACCTTTTTTGGTTCGGTGGCTGCGGGCGCCATCGCAACGGGTGTGGCGATGTTTTTCGGCGTTGAAATGGCGGAGGCGTCGATTGTCGGTGTCATCGTATTTTTGTTTTGCATGATTGGCCTGTCGCTCTTTGGGAGCGCTATCGGCGGCGGGTCGTCAGACGGTGGCTGGAGTGGTGGCGGCGGCGACTTTGGTGGCGGTGGCGCCTCGGGTAGCTGGTAGGGCGAATCGTAAGTGCGCGTAACCATATGAATTTATTGAGAATTTTAAAACACGTATCAACCCCTGACTGGGTTGCGCGGCGTGCGTTTACGCCGACTGTTTTGAACCGTATTGCTACAGTGATCAAGCAGTCCGAAGCAACGCATCGTGGCGAAATTCGTTTCGCGATTGAGGGAGATTTGCATCTGCTGCCGCTATTGAAAGGCGCCACAGCACATTCACGTGCGATCGCGGTATTTTCGGATTTGCGTGTGTGGGACACCGAAGAAAATACCGGCGTATTGGTCTATCTGCAACTGATTGATCGCGATTTTGAGATTGTGGCCGATCGCGGTATTAACGCCCGCGTCAAACAAGCGGAATGGGAAGCCGTTTGCCTGCGCATGGAAGCCGCGTTCCGTAAGGGTGACTTTGAGGCCGGCGTCATGGCAGGCCTGACCGATATCACAGCGCTGCTCAAACGGCATTTTCCGGCGCGAGAATCCAATCCCGACGAGCTGCCGAATCAGCCCGTGGTGCTGTAGGTATTCCAAGACTGCATGCGGAGACTGCTATGCCAGACGTATTAAATTTGCCGCTCAAAATTGCCATCGGTAGCTATGGGCACACAGCCGTGCTCAAGAGCGGCGCGATTTCTGTTGCTGGAATTCAGCCGGAATTCATCGAGGTCAAACCGATTATCGCTGCGTTTCGCCGCATGGTTCGCGATCTGGAGTTTGATGTGTGTGAAATGGCCTCCGCGACATACATGATTGCCCGCGAAGCAGGGTTGCCGGTAAAGGCGTTGCCCGTTTTTACGTTTCGGCGGTTTCATCACGGCGGATTCGTGTGCCGCGCCGACGCAGGTATCAGCACGCCCAAAGACCTTGAAGGCAAGCGCGTCGGGGTTCGTGCCTACTCGGTAACCACGGGTGTATGGACGCGCGGCATATTGCAAAATGAATACGGCGTTGATCTATCCCGGGTCACCTGGGTGGTGGACGATGAAGAGCATGTGCAAAGTCTGCGCCTGCCAGTCAATGTGATTCATGCGGATGCAGGCCGTTCGCTGGCAGATATGATGGCTGGCGGCGAATTGCAGGCAGCATTCACTGACAACGCGGGTATCGGTCGTGCGGGTTCGCCGCAGGATGGCTGGTTAATTCAGGGGCAGCGTCCCGCAAATTATGCCGAGTTATTCGCCGATGCGCCACAATTGGAAGCTGCATGGTTTGGCAAAACGGGCATTTATCCGGTACACGGTGTAATCGTGGTGAAGGAGGCCATGCTGGAGCGCTATCCGTGGATTGCGCAAGCGTTGTTCGATGCGTTTGCTGAAGCGAAAAAGCATTATCTTTGCCAGTTAGTCGCCGGAGAATCGGTGTCGGACAAAGACGATTTTTATCGGCAGATGACGGCGCTGGTGGGCGATCCATTACCCTATGGCGTCAACGAAAATCGTGCCACTATCGAAGCGCTCATCACGTATTGCCACCAGCAGGGCCTGCTGAAAAAGCGACCTGCGATGGAGGATCTGTTTGTGAATACAAAATCATTTTCCCGGAAGGAAGGCGCATGCCCCAAAACGTAAAAACGCTGAAAGCGCTGCTCGGCGATTACCCCAATACGCGCGCGCTGAAGCAAGGCACGGTCAGCGATCCAGGTCTGGCTTTCGAGTTCGCTGATGTTCTGATACCGCACAATGCGTTCAAGCGCGTGGTGCGCGATCTTGAATTTGATGTGGCTGAGCTCGCAATTGCTACCTACCTGACAGCCAAAGCATACGGCAAACCGCTGGTGCTATTGCCGATAGTGGTGCGCGGCAAATTTCAGCATGAGTCTATCGTGTGTCGTGCGGGCGAGTCGCTTGCACCTGCCGACCTTGCCGGGCGCAAAGTCGGCATTCGCTCCCATTCTGTGACCACGGTGATGTGGGTGCGCGGCATTCTGCAAAATGAGTATGGGCTTGATCTCGATAAAGTGCAGTGGGTGACCTTCGAGGATGCTCACGTGGCCGAGATTGCCGATTCACCCCAGTGTGTGCGTGCGGCGGCGGGTAAAGATATGGCATCCATGCTGCTGGCAGGCGAACTCGATGCCGCGGTGTTGACCGATGCGCATTTGCAAGACCCGCGTTTTCAATTCGTCATACCCAACCCTGCGGCCGCAGCGCTGGCGTGGTACCAACGTCACCACGCAGTGCCGATCAATCACATGGTTGTGATGCGCCAGTCGCTGCTGGAGGCCGAACCGGATTTAGCCTGGCGTATTTTCCGTTTGTTTGTGGATGCAAAAAACGTTGCTTCTCCTGCTACAGATGGGCTTGATCCTTTTCCGCTGGGCGTTGAGGCCATGCGCAAGGGTTTGGCATTCGCCATTCAGTATGCCGCGCAACAAGGGCTGATTCCGCGGCAGTACGCGGTTGACGAGTTGTTCAGTGACGTTACGCGGGCGCTGTCAACCTAAGCATTGCAGCCGCGTTTTTGCCTGATGCCGTATTGAACAGCGGCGTCCGGAGGCAGCATGAACCATCCTGATGTCGCCGCATTTGGCATGATCAGCGCGCTGGCGGAAACCATTACGCTTCAGCAAGCGAAAAAGCTCATACAGTGTATGGCGCATGAGCAGAGTTTCTTGCTGTTGGCGCCGCCCGGGGTGGGCAAATCCGATATGGTGTTTCAGGCTGCGCTTGAGGCAGGTTTGCCATGCCGTTCACTCCTCGGCACGCAAATCGCACCCGAGGACGTGAGCGGTATTCCGCGCATCATCGGCGAGCGTTCTGTATTCTGTCCGCCGAGAGTTTTGTTGCCGGAAAAGGCGGAACCGTTTTGTCTGTTTCTTGACGAGCTGCCTGCCTGTGCGCCGGATGTGCAAAAGGCGTTCTACTCGCTGTTGCTCGAACGCCGCCTGGGCGAACACGCGTTGCCCGCAGGCACCTGGGTAGTCGCTGCGGGCAACCGCATGCAGGATCGCGCGCTGGTGCGTGCCATGAGTTCGGCGCTGGTCAATCGCGTGACACTGCTCAACGTGCGCGTCGATCACGAAGAATGGTTTACGTGGGCCGCACGCAATAAAGTGCGTGCCGAGATTTTGAGTTTCGTGCGTGCCATGCCCGATGCCTTGATGCGTCCGGTGCCGCCTGATCCGGTGCCGTTTTCAACACCCCGTGCATGGGCGCTACTATCGCGTGCGCTGGATCTGGCGCAGGGCGCAGGCGTGCTGACGCGCGAGACGCGCCGCGCGCTGGCGTTTGGCCGTTTATCAGCGGAAGACGCAGCCGTGTTCTGTGCGCTTTCCGAAGAACTGATCGGTGCCATGCAGCCGCCCGCATACTATATTGAACATCCCGAATCTTTGCCGAAGAGCGAAGCAGGGCGCTGGTTTGTGCTGAACTGCATACGCCAGCAGGTGCGCGATGAAAAGCTGGTAGGCATCAAGCCGCGTGCGATCAATAAATTTCTGCGCAGCCTGCCGCCCGAAAATCACCTCACATTGCTGACCGATCTGGTGGGGCGTTGGGGTGCGCTGGGTGCAGACAAGGCGATGTTTGATTTATTGAAAAGCGTCGCACAAGTTTAATGGCCGCCGTACTCCCGGATCAGGATACGCTCGCGCGCATTCACAAGGGCTTGCGCATGGTTACGGTACCATTTCCGCATCTGTCTGGCCTGGTTGCGGCGTCACGCGTGAGTGTCGACGAACGTGTGCCTACCGTGGGTGTGTTTGCCTCCGGGCGCATGGTGGCAAACCCGGCGTTCATCGCCAGGCTCAAAGACAACGAATTGGTGTTTGTGCTGGCGCATGAAATGCTGCATCTCGCGCTGCGCACGCACGACCGCGCACGCGGCTCGGATCACGTGCAGTTTAACTACGCGCACGATTACATCATCAATGACATGCTGCGTGCGGAGTTGGGTTTTCAGCACATACCGGCGGGCGGGTTGGATATGCCCGGCGCAAGCGATAAATCCGCTGAGCAGATTTTGCTTGAGATGCGCAAAAATGCGGCGCAGATGCAATCTAAAACGCGGGTGTTCGATGGCGAATCCATAACGCTGCGGCGTCTGTTTCAGCCCGGAGGCGACAGTCACGGTGCGGGCGACGACGCTGGAGACGTGTTGGGAAATTCCCTTGAAAAACAATTGTTCCCGCATGAAGTTGCGGAGCAGGGTGCGCAGGCTGAGGCAATGAAAGAACTGGCGGCCAAGGCATTGAGTCTGGCCAAAGCCATGGGCGCGATGAAAGGCATGCGTGGCCTTGGCGCGGGCACCGAATCGCAAACGGTGAATGCGCTGCGCGGGCTGTACCGTACGCCGTGGGAAGTTGCGCTGCAACGCTGGCTGGAATCGGTGGCTCCCGGTGAGCGCACGTTTACGCGTCCATCGCGGCGCGGCGAGGCGTGTGTGGATGGCGTGCTGCCGGGCCGGCGGCGTGAGGGCTGGATGCTGAATATTGTGCTCGATACCAGTGCGTCGATGGGGGATGAGCTGTCACGAGCACTGGGTGCGATTGCGGATTTTTGTGACGCAGTTGGTGTTGATCAAGTGCGATTGCTGCAGTGTGATACGGCTGTGACTGCGGACGATTGCATCGATCCAGCGCAGTTGGCGCATTTTCAAATCTCCGGCTATGGCGGCAGTGATCTATCGCCTGCGATGACGCATTTTGCCGATGATCCCGCTGTGCGTGCCGCCATCGTGATCACCGATGGTGATATCGACTACCCGCGTGACGCGCCGCCATTCCAGGTGTTGTGGGTGTTGCCGCAGGGCAGCGGCGGGGCGTTTAATCCGTCGTACGGGCGGGTCGTGCGGATGAGCCATTGAAGAAGGGGACATACCATGAAAGTTATACAGGAGCTGGTAGCCTATTTTGATCGCAAGCAGCAGCTCACGCCGAAGCAATTGCGCAAGCTGCTCGATCAGGGTTTTTTAGCGTCCGATGCGCCACCGACGATGATCGATCTATGCGAGCCTGTGGGCGCTACGTATTATTTTCGCGTGCAGGGCAGCACCGAAGGCCAAGTGTGGGGCACCGATATCTACACGGGCGACTCAAACTTGGCGATAGCGGCAGTGCATGCGGGGGCGATCAAGGCGGGTGATTCCGGCATCATCAAAGTGACCGTGATGCAGCCGCTCAATCAATACACGGGTTGCCTGCGCAACGGTGTTACCAGCAATGATTTTGGCCGCTATGGCATTGCTTATTCGCTGGAGCGCATGTAGCGCATCGCGCAATGAGAGTTATTGTAACTAATTGATTTAATTTATATTTTTATAATCGATCAAATCCTGGCGCGCTCTAATAAACAGTCGCTGCCACCGAGCGCATAGTCACGGCAGACATTGGGTCGGCGTTCATAGATGCTGCATAACATCGTGTCTCGATCCAACGCCGCGCACCAGCCGTCGTCCAGCCGCGCCATGACGTGGCCGCCCCAGCGATCGATGTGGACGAATTTGTCAGGCACGTCGTCATCGCCCATTAATATCACTTCAAGTTTGCAGCAGTTGGCGCGGCAGGTGCTGCAACTGACGGCTGCCTGTTGCGCGTTGACGAGCATGATGGGTGCAGGTGGCATTGACTTCACGGTATCTTGAAACGTTGAGCGTAGCATGTTCATGATGGCGCTGAAGATGCCGCGGTGGAACTGTGGCAAAATGCCGCGCGCTTGAACATTTTGTTTTTTCCTTTCGTGATTTTTTCAGAAACATTCAATGACCACTTCCGTATCAGACGCCGCACAAATAAAAATTGTTCAACTCATAGCCAAGGAGCTTGGTGTCAAACCGAATCAAGTCGCGGCCGCAGTAGCGCTGCTTGATGAAGGCGCGACCGTGCCGTTTATCGCGCGTTACCGCAAAGAAGTCACCGACAATCTTGACGATACGCATCTGCGTACGCTGGAAGAAAGGCTGCTCTACCTGCGCGAGATGGAAGAGCGCCGGGCGGCCATCCTCGCTTCCATCAGCGAGCAGGGCAAACTGACGGATGCGCTGAAAATCACCATTGATGCCGCAGTAACCAAACAGGCGCTTGAAGATATTTATCTGCCGTTCAAACCCAAACGCCGCACCAAGGCGCAGATCGCACGCGAAGCCGGGCTGGAGCCGCTGGCTGATGCGCTTTTCGCAAACCCGTTGCTTGAGCCGCAGACGGAAGCTGCAAAATACCTCAACACCAAGCCTGCCAGTGGCGATGTCGAGGCCATCAACGTTCCCGACGTGAAAACAGCGCTCGAAGGTGCGCGCGATATTCTCGCAGAGCGGTTTGCCGAAACCGCTGAGCTACTGGCCAAGCTGCGTACACGCATGCTGGAGCAGGGCATTCTGGCCTCTACGGTTGTCGCTGGCAAGGAAATGGCCGAGGAAGAAAAATTTCGCGATTACTACGCGTATTCGGAAACGTTTCGCACCATACCGTCGCACCGAGCGTTGGCGATTTTTCGCGGACGGGCGCTGGGGGTGCTGTCAACGAGCCTGGGCTTGGGCACCGAGCTCGATGCGCTGTCGCCGCACCCTTGCGAAACCATGATTGCCACGCACTTTGGCATTGAAGACCGCAGGCGACCCGCCGACAAATGGTTGGCGGAAGTGTGCCGCTGGACCTGGCGCGTGAAGGCGCAGTTGCACATCAGCAGCGAACTGATGTTGCAGTTGCGCGAGGCTGCCGAGGCAGAGGCGATCAAGATTTTCGGACGTAACCTGCACGAATTGCTGCTGGCGGCGCCTGCCGGACCTAAAGCCGTGATGGGCCTTGATCCGGGCATACGTACCGGCTGCAAGGTGGCGGTGGTGGATGCCACGGGCAAGCTGCTGGAGACCGCCACGGTCTATCCGCATCAACCGCGTAACGACTGGCAGGGCTCGCTCGCGACGTTGGCGCGTCTGGTGGTGCAGCACGGCGTAGAGCTGATTTCCATCGGCAACGGCACCGCGAGCCGCGAGACCGACAAGCTGGCCGCCGAGCTGATCAAGCTGGTGGTATCCAAAAAGCCGGAACAAAAAATTGCCAAGATCGTGGTAAGCGAAGCGGGCGCTTCAGTGTATTCGGCGTCAGCGTTTGCTGCGGCGGAGTTTCCGGCGCTGGATGTGAGCCTGCGTGGGGCGGTATCGATTGCGCGCCGCTTGCAAGACCCGCTGGCTGAACTGGTGAAGATCGATCCTAAAGCAATTGGCGTCGGGCAGTATCAGCATGATGTTAACCAGCGTGCGCTGGCGCGCTCACTCGATGCCACTGTCGAGGATTGCGTGAATGCCGTGGGTGTGGATTTGAATACCGCGTCTGCGCCGTTGCTGGCGCGCGTGTCGGGCCTTAACGCAACGCTGGCGAAAAATATTGTTGAGTTTCGTGATGCGAACGGGCCGTTTGTGAGCCGTAGCGCCGTGCGCAAAGTGCCGCGCCTCGGCGACAAAACGTATGAGCAGGCGGCGGGTTTTTTGCGCATCATCAGTGACAAACATCCGCTGGATCGCTCATCGGTGCATCCCGAGGCCTATCCGGTCGTCGAACGAATATTGGCGCGCATCGGTAAAAAAATTACCGAAGTTATGGGCAAACCGGAGGCTTTAAAGGGTTTGCAAGCCATTGATTTTATTGATGAAAAATTCGGCGTACCGACCGTGCACGATATTCTTACCGAGCTGGAAAAACCCGGTCGCGATCCGCGCCCCGAATTCAAAACGGCCACGTTTCAGGATGGCGTCGAATCGCTGAATGATCTGCGGCCCGATATGATTCTCGAAGGCGTGGTGACCAACGTGGCAGCGTTTGGCGCGTTCGTCGATATCGGCGTGCATCAGGATGGCCTGGTGCATGTGTCGGCACTGGCGAACAAGTTTGTGAAAGATCCACACGAGGTAGTCAAGCCCGGCCAGATCGTCAAGGTTAAAGTGCTCGAAGTGGATGTGAAGCGTCAGCGCATTGCGCTAACCATGCGCCTGAACGATGTGGCAGAGGCGCGTGTGCCGCAGCGTCAGCCGGATGCCGGTGCGCCAGCAGGCAACGATCGCAATCCGCGACGAGAGCAAGGCAGGGGTGGCGCGCCGCGTGACAGTGGCCGCCCGGCTGGCGGCCAAGCGCCGGACGCGCCCAGTGCGATGGCACTGGCGTTTGCGAAACTTAAGTCTAAATGAAACGCGCGCCGTGATCTATTTCAAACGCTGTGCTTTTGACATCGCGTAAGATCGTGTGGCCGTGGTGCAGTTGGTCAGCTTGGATTTGATTTCCATGATGAGATTCCTGCGCGGTGATCGGATAACAAAAAGCGGGCCGCAGCCCGCTTGAAATTTTCACATGATTGCCAATCAATTCGCGTAGCTGGGGTCCTTACGATCCAGCTTGCGCAGCAGTGACGGCCATTCGAGCACACCACGACGGCGCATGCCGCCTTCCTTGCCGAGGCTGTGGTAGGTGGATTGCACCACTTCGTCGGGAGGCAACTGGATTTCCGTGCCGCAGGAGAGGGTCATGACCTGCAACTGGCAGGCGCGTTCGAGGCGATAGTGGTTGTTAAAGCACTCCGGAATGCTGTCGCCGACGGTGAGTAGTCCGTGATTGCGCAGGATCAGCGCTTCAGCGTTGCCGAGTGAATTGACCAGCCGCTCGCGCTCGTCGAGCCGCAATGCCGGGCCTTCGTAATCGTGATAGGCGATGTGGCCGAAGCGCATGGCACTTTGCGCGATAGGCATCAGCCCTTGTTTGTGTGCGGACACCGACATGCCCGCAAGGGTATGCGTGTGGATCACGCAATCGACATCGTGACGCGCGCTGTGCACGGCGCTGTGAATCACGTAACCCGCCTGATTGACGCCGTAGTCGGTGGCGTTAAACAACACATTGCCGTCGATGTCGATCTTGATCAGGCTCGACGCGGTGACTTCTTCATACAGCATGCCATAGGGGTTAATGAGAAACTCATTGGTGGTGCCGGGAACGCGCGCGGATATGTGATTGGCAATCATCTCCACCATGTCGTACTCTGCCATCAGGCGGTAGCAAGCGGCGAGGTTGACGCGTATTGCCCATTCTTCCTTGCTGACTTGTTCGCGAACCGGCTTATTGATTTGCACTGCGGGAGCGTTCATGGTGTTCTCCGGTGGTTTAGGGAAATCAAATTCAAAATCTTCCCTCACCCCAACCTCTCTCCCGTGGGGCGAGGGCTTATCACCCTTTTCCCTTCGGGAGAAGGGCCGGGGATGGGGGAAAGAGGAAGTGGGCCAAATCAAATTGCAGAAACTATCCCGCCTTTACCGCTTTACCCGCCGTAGTACCCGACAACTTGCCAAACACTGCACCTGAAGTCAGCCCCGTGCCGCCCGGATAGTTGTGATAAAAAATCCCGCCGACGAGTTCACCGGCTGCATACAGACCTTTGATCGGTGTGCCGCCGGTGTCTTCCACCTGCCCTTCGGTTGCCGGATCAACGCTGATTTTCAAACCGCCGAAGCTGAACGTCACGCCGCAGGTGACTGCGTAAGCTTCAAACGGCGCGGTGTCCACAGTGTTGGCCCAGTTGGTTTTGTTGATGGGCAGGCCTTCGGTGCGGCGGCCATCTTTGATCGCCATATTGAACTCTTTGTCGTGCTTTACAGCCTTGTTGTATTCGGTGATCTCGCGCAGCGCGGCTTCGGGGTTTACGCCGTCCATCATTTTGCATAATTCTTCGAGCGTGTTGGCGCGCACTTTGGTGACGCGCTTGATGCGGTACTCATCGCGCAGTGCGGGAATGATTTTGGCATCGAACACCTGCCAGGCGAACATGCCGGGCTGGTTCAAAATGACTTTGCCGTATTTGGCGTAGGTGTAGTTACGGAAATCCGCGCCTTCGTCGCAGAAGCGTTTGCCGTCGGCATTAATCATGATGCCCCACGGGTAGCTGTGCTTCTGGAATTGATCTCCTACCGCCAAGTCTCCGAACGGGGGGGAGTTACGATCCCAGCCCACCGCGTGACAGCCGGACCAGTGGCCATAAGGCATGGCGCCGATGTCGAGCGCCATTTTGATGCCGAGGCCGGTGTTGTAACGGGTGCCGCGCACGTGCGCCAGGTCCCAGCCCGGGCCGAGGTATTGCGCGCGCATGGCCGCACTGGATTCGAAGCCACCACAAGCGAGAATCACGGCCTTGGCTTTGATATCGACGTTCTTGCCTTTGTGACGTGCACGCACGCCGAGTACGTTGTTGTCGCTGTCGGTGAGTAACGAGATGGCGGGCGTTTCGTAAAAAATCTTGATGCCTTCGCGCTCGCAGGCTTTGTGTTCGTTGGCAACCAGGCCTTCGCCGCCGCCCCAGGTTTCAGCCGCCAGGCCGCCCCAGAATTTGTAGCGGGTGTTGTTATCCACCTTGTACGATTGACGGCCGTAACTCGGCTGAAACTTGACGCCCTTTTTGCGCAGCCAGACAGTGGTGTCGAAGCTGCGGCGAATGAGGATTTCGCACAAGTCAGGGTCAGTTTGCTCCTGCGTGATGCGCGCCATGTCATCAAAGTAGGCGTCTGCCGTGTAGGAACCGTAGTCGTGCGTTTTCTTTTCGTCTTCGGTCAGCTCGGGAATGATCTCTGCCAACTCATCCACGTTATTGAACACCACGCGCATCAGGCCACCAGTGTAGCGACTGTTGCCGCCGCAATCGTCGATGGGCGCTGCTTCCAGCATGATGACATTTGCGCCTTGTTCACGCGCGGCGAGTGCTGCGCAGGCGGCGGCGTTACCCGCGCCAACGACGATAATATCGGGGGTTCCGAAATCCGGGAGACTCATAATATATCCTTTGAAAACAATTAGTTATAATAATTTAACGATGGCAGTGCAGATTCGCGCAACGCGGCTGCGCGGTGCGCGAATTATACCTTGCGTTGTGCGTGGTTCGCTCGAATGAAGTTCGCACTGTGATCGCGTAAACATAGCGCTTGTAGTAGCGGCTGATCGCAGCATTAGTGCAATGTTTTTGGCGCACGCTTGGCATCGGGATCGCGTGCGGCAACCACCGTCGGTGGTGCGGCGGCAGGCGACGCATGATGCGCCACAATGCGCCAGCCACGATCGGTGCGCAGATAGATGTTTGTCGCCAGTATGGCATTGCGTACGGGGCCCTGGCCTGCAACGGTGATTTGCTCATATACGCTGTGAATGGCGGTCATCATGCCGTGAATTTCATGGCGTGCGCGTAGTTGAAAGCTCAGCGTTTGCCCGCTGGTGAAAACCCGCCGCCAGGATTCGCGCACGTTCTCTACACCAGAAAATCGCGCCCCGCCCGGATGCACGCAATAAATCTCGTCGTCGTCGGCCCACACCGCCATCATCGCCTCAAGATTGCTTTTGCTGAAAGCATCGTAAAAGGCTGCTTCAGCTTCCTGAGAATTCGCGTAGAGCGCTTTTTTCACGACGGGTGACTGGGGTTAGGTTAAAGTTATTCTATCAAATTCAAAGAGTTAGCGGGCGTTGGCGCAACTATTGGGCAATTTGCCGGAGGTATCGTTTAAGTTGCGCGGCGAGCGTGGACAGGTAACAATTCGCCCCTTGCCGAGCGCACGTCTGATGCGCAGCTTTACGAGAGAGGTTTACAGATCATGGGCATCAAACACAACAAACAGATTCCCACCCGTGGATTTTGCGCGGCATTGGCTGTTATCAGTCTTGACGCCTACGCGGCGGACGCCGTAACCAGTTACCCCAACCGCCCGATACGCATGCTGGTGCCGAATGCGCCGGGCAGCTCGGTTGATACCCTGAGCCGCATTATCGGCAACAAGATGGGCGAGGTCATCGGCCAGCAACTGGTGATCGACAATCGCGCGGGCGCTGGCGGTATTGTGGGTATGGAGATCGCAAAAAATGCTGCGCCCGACGGCTACACGTTGATCAGTGCAACGACGGCCGCTTCTACCGTGGCGGTGCTGCTGCAGAAGAACCCGAGTTTTGATCCGACTAAAGACTACGACTATATATCGCAGGTCGCAGTGACAGCGAACGTGCTGGTGGTGCATCCGGGGCTGCCGGTAAAATCGATCAGGGAATTGATTGATCTTGCGAAGGCCAGACAACTCAATATGGCATCGGCAGGCGCAGGTTCGCAAAGCCATCTGTCGGGTGCGTATTTCATGTCGGCAGCGAATATTCAATCGCTGCATGTGCCTTATAAAGGGGGCGGCCCGTCGGTGGCTGCCGTCCTCGCGGGCGAAACACAATGGACGCTGACACCGGCGGCGGCAGTGATGACACATGTGAATGCGGGCAAGTTGCGCGCATTGGGCCACAGCTTGCCGGGCAAATCAGCGCTACTGAGCAATATGCCTTCTATCGCGGAAACCATTCCCGGCTTTGATTACAGCGGCTGGCAGGGATTCATGATGCCCAAAGGTACGCCGCGCCCGATCATCGAAAAGTTGCGTGCGTCGCTAATCAAAACGGTGAATTTGCCAGAAGTCAAAACACTGCTGGCAGCACAGGCGACCGAGGTCGTTACCGGTAGCTCTGACGATTTTCGCAGGGTGATTGCGGATTCACTGGCTAAAAATGCAAAAGTGATCAAAGCCGTCGGTTTGAAAGCGGAATAACTAAAAGGTAATAAAAACAATGATTTACAACGAAAGAGGTTTGTCCGAAGAAACATTGATGATGCGCGATGTCACGCGCAGGTTTGTCAACGAGCACATTATTCCGTTCACGCGCAAAAACTGGCAGGCCGAGTGGAGCATGAAGCCGGAAGGCCGATTGCCACCGCACATTCTTGAGGTTGCGCATCAAATCGGCATACGCACGCTGGGCGTGCCGGAAGAATACGGCGGTATCGCGCTCGACCCCAAAACTGAAACGCTCACCTTCGCCGTGATTTCTGAGGAAATCTCCCGTGGCGATTGCGGCATTGCCGAGAAAATGGTGCAGCAATGGAAGGTATCGGTATTGCTGCGGAATATTCTGCCGGAGCACCTGAAGAAAATCTGGTTTCCGAAAATCATGGCGGATCCGCAGTTTTTGCTGGCGCATTGTTTGACCGAGCCGCGCGGTGCGTCTGACCGCTGGCTGCCGTACGATGTGCCCGAAGCGATGATGCACACCAAGGCGGAGATGAAAGGTGACAAGTGGGTGATCAACGGACGCAAGCAATTTATCAGCAATGGCTACGATGCTTCGTTGTATGTCGTGTATGCCACGACCAAGCCGGGCGCGGGCATGACCAAAGGCACATCGTGCTTTCTGGTACCGCGCGAGACCAAGGGTTTTTCAGTCGCGCGCTGCAATGAAACACTCGGCGGTCGCTTCATGAACAACGGCGAAATGGTGTTCGAGGATATGGCCGTTCCGCTTGATCACTGTCTGGTGGAGGATATTGCATTGACCAAGGCGGGCGTGTATTTCCGTCCTGGCAAGATCATTCAAGGCTCGAAAAACCTCGGCGTTGGCGTGCGCGCGTACGAAGAAACTGTGAAGTACGTTCACGACTACACGCAAGGCGGCAAGAAGCTGATCAAGCATCAAGCCACGGCAATACGTCTGGCGGAAATGGCTACTAAAATCTGTGCCGTGCGTTCGCTGCTGCTGGAGGCATCACGCGCAGTTGACGCCAAAGCGCCGGATGCCGAAGTACTGTGCAATATGGTGAAGATGTATGCGTCGGAATCGGTGCTCGAAGTCTGCAAACACGCTGTAGAGTTACACGGCGGCAACGGCATGATGCTCGATTTCGGCATTGAAAAATTGTATCGTGATGCGTCGATGTATCTGCACATGGATGGCACCGTGGATGTCACCAAGTTCAAGATCGTGAAGAATTTGTTTCCGGATACGGCGGGCAAATATGCAGGGAATGATTGATGCGCAACCGTAGTGGAGTCGCCGTGGCACTGACGAGCTGCGGCATTGCGTTGTGCGGCGTGGCTGCGACGGCTGCAGCACAGCCCACTTCGACAGGCTCAGGACAGGCATTCCCCTCAAAGCCGATACAGTTTTTGGTGAGTTTTCCGCCAGGCAGCGGTACCGATCTGGCGGCGCGTCTGGTCGGCGATAAATTCCGCGAGCGTTCCGGGCAATCGGTGGTGATTGTCAATCGATCGGGCGCGGGCGCAGTGTTGGGTGCGGCCTATGTGGCGAAGGCGAACCCGGATGGTTACAGCATCGCCATCGCGGCCAGCACGGAACTCGCAGTGGCGCCGAATACGCGGTTGAATCTTGGGTACGATACCCGCAAGGATTTTTCGATACGCACACTGCTGGCGGAAATCCCGCAGTGCATCGTGGCGGGCGCGGGGTTCAGCGGGCGCACGGTGGCGGATGTGATTGCGCTGGCTAAAAAGCAGCCGCCTAGGCTGAGCTTTGCCTCTTACGGCGCGGGCACGCTCGCCCACTTGGGTATAGCATTGCTCACCAACAGCGCAGGCGTGGATGTATTACATGTGCCGTACAAAGGCGGCCCGTCGGCGCACCCGGACGTGGTCAATGGCCGCGTGCAGGTGCTATGGGATTCGGTTGCTGGCACGCGTCCGCTGGTTAATTCCGGCAAGCTCCGCATGCTGGCGGTGACAGGCGCTGCGCGTTTAACCGATATACCTGACGTGCCGACTGTGGCGGAATCGGG
>CANKUB010000076.1 GCA_947486575.1 Betaproteobacteria bacterium
CTTTATTTGTCATGATTGTGGAAATCATGAGAATTCGCTCGTCCAAAAATTGACGAAACGCGGGCTGTCAGCACAGGAAACGTAGAAACTGCTGCTGCTGAAGCTAAAAACACGAAATTCAGAGGTCGCGCTTATATTCAAGCGGAATATATTTCTCAAAAAACGGGGTTTCCGCTCCACCACTAAATACCGGATTCAGATGCGCGGCCCACGACGATTTCCGGGGCGTCCAGCAGAAAGCGGCGCCCCAGCGTATCGCCACTGTATTGAATCAGGCAGGCGCGACCAGACGTAGGCGCCCTGGTGATGGGCGTTTGCGCACTACCGTCCGTTTTCCGTGTCGAAGGATCCTGATTGATCGTCATACCGTTACTCACCCCCAAATCCGTTGCGCTACGGTGCAGTTTACAGAAAGTTGTTGCCCGGTGTCAGGAATGGCAGCGCTCAGCCCTTGATCCGGTTACCCAAGGCCTTGGCGATTAATGTCAGAGCAGAAATTTCCGGGTTGGCAGGGGGCTTCAGTGCTGCTTCGCCGTCTGCGCTACGAGCCTGAATTTTTGCCCGCAGGTTTTCCGCGAAAGTCGAAATCAACTGTGCTGAAATGGCAGAAATCATGCCCACGCCACGCCCGTACTGCGCGACCTGACCAGCCAGTTGCAAATCGCTGTGCATCGTCACGCGTGTGCCGCCGCTTTGTTCGTGCAGCGCAAACTTCGTTAGGGTGTTGGCATTGCCACGACCTTTGGCTTCGGCCCAGCTGGCTTTGATGGTGGCGCTGTGCACCATGTCATCGCGGTTTTCGATGCGCATATGGCCGGCAAACACCATGGTCAGTGGGCCCAGTTTTACGGTGACGCGGCCTTTGAATTGATCTGTGCTGATTGGCTCAATACTACCGACGCCCGGAAAACAGGCGGCTGTTTCGGGCACGTTCATCAGGATCGGCCACGCCGTATCGGGCGGCAGCGGAATCTCAAACTGGTTATCGATGTGCATTTCAGTTGCTGAATGATCCGCTCTTGATGACTTCGCCCATTTTCGCCCTGTCTGCGGCGATAAAACGTGCGAATTCCTCTGGCGAGCTGCCGACGACTTCCACACCGGCGTTAAATACGATCTGCGGGTCCAACCCTTTGAGCGCTTGCTGCATGCTGTTGTTAAGTATCTTGATAATCGGCGCTGGCGTTTTCTTCGGTGCAAAAAATCCGATGGCGGCTTCAGAAACGTAGCCGGGCAACGCCTCGCTGACCGGCGGCAAATCCGGCGCGAGCGGCGAACGTTTGGGCGTGGTGATGGCAAGCGCCCGCACCTTGCTGTTTTTGACATGCGGCATCATGGGGCCGAGCGCACCAAACATCATTTGCACCTCGCCAACGAACAAACCCAGCATCGACGGGCCGGAGCCTTTGTAGTTGACGCGAACGATTTTGGTCGTCGCCATGTAATTAAACAACTCGGCAGCCATGTGCGGCGTGGAGCCGCCACCGCCTGCGCTGTAGTTAAGCGCACCGGGCCTTGCTTTGGCGAGCGCAATCAAAGCCTGGGTGGATTTCACCGGCAATGAGGGATGCACTACCAGTACGTTGGGCGAGCTGATCGCCAGTGTGATGGGCGCGAGATCTTCGATGGGATCCCAATTCACTTTGGCCAGCAGCGGTTGCAGCCAGGTGTACGCGCCGTAAAACAGCAGGGTGTAGCCGTCCGGCGGTGTGTCCTTTGCAATAATTTCTGTCGACAGGCTGCCGCGATTTTCAACAATCACGCGCTGGCCGATGCGCAGGGTCAATTCCTGCGCCACCACCCGCGCACCCCAGTCGTGATTGCTGCCTGGAGTAGCGGTCAACACCCGAATCACTTTGCCGGGATACTTATCCTGGGCGAAAACGCACGGTTGGGTGAGGGTTATCAGGCCCATTGCACAAACCCTGATCACGCATCCTGTGGGCTGCATGCGGTTCTTCCGCTTTTTATGAACGCACCAGCGCCAGCAACGTCCCCGCATACTCGCTCGCCATGTCCGGCGTGAGATGCGACGCCTTGGCCTGATAGCGCTTGATGGTTTCGAGAATCAAACGCGGACGACTAGCGAGTTTTTTCAGGAACGCGTCACTGTCGACGGCAAACGACGCTTGCGGCAATACTTTGCTGGCGAGTCCACGCGTCACCGCTTCATCGGCACTGATCGCGTCAGCAGAATAAATCAGATACGTCAGCGCCTTGGCCTGCACTTTGCCCAGCGCTGCACACATCGCCATGGTCGGCGGAATATCGTGTTCGATTTCAGGGAATGCAAATCTCGCGTTGGATGCCGCCAGCGTCACATCGCAACCCACTGCCGTGGCGCAGCCAAAGCCGAGCGCGTCACCCTGTACCAGCGCCACTACTGGCACCGGCACATCGGCCACCGCCTGATACACATCGAGCACCGCGCCCATCATTTTCTGGCGCACCTCATACGGCGTCATGCCAGCGCGCGATTCGCCTTTGCCGTCGCGACCGCGGCAGAATTGTTTGCCGCGTCCTTCAAGCGTGACGACATGTACGTCGGACTGACGGCCCAGATCACGCAGCGTTGCCGACAGTTGAATCATCATCGCGCGTGTGAGCGCGTTGCCGTCATCGGGACGGTTCAGATCAATGCGCGCTATGCAACCATTGGTCCCGTCGCGGGTAATTTTGTATTCATGCTCTGCCATAAAATTATCTTTATAAAACAATTAGTTACGCGTTATTCGGGAAAGCTTAGCTTACGCTGCTCGATGATGCGCCGGAAGTTAACGAGGTCTGATCGAATTTGCGCTGCAAGCTCGTCCGGGGTGCCCGCACCCGGTTCGTTGCCCACAGCGCGAATCGTCGCGCGTACTTTTTCGTCGGTCAGCGCCTTCAACAGCGCCACGCTCAGCCGTTTGATAGCGGCATCAGGCGTGCCTTTAGGTGCCAGCAAACCATTCCAGCCGTTATAACTGAAACCCGGCAGCGCGGAGGTTTTGCCGATAGGCATCAGATTGGGTATCGGTGCCCACGTGTCGCGATTGGTGGTGGCGATCCCCGCCACCAGCCCTCCATCCATGAACGGCTTGGCGCCTGCCATGAACATCATGTGTATGCGTCCTGCTGCCATTTCCGGCGCGACCACCGCTTCACCGCGATAGGGCACGTGAATCATGTCGAGACCGGTGGCGGCCGCGAACATCTCGCCCACCAGGTGCTGGCTGGAGCCGTGACCAATGCTGCCGTAGGACAACTTGCCCTGTTGCGTTTTGGCGTAACGGATGAACTCATCCACCGTTTTTACGTTGAGCGTCGGCGAAACCACCAGTGAAAAGGATGCCTGACACACTTTACCAACAGGCTTGAGATTGTTCAGGATATCGAAAGCCAGCTTGGGTCGGGCAGCGAGATTCGCCGTGTTGCCCGCACTTGCCTGCGACAATGTATAGCCGTCGGGCGTGGCGTTGTTTACGCGCTCCAAACCGATGTTGCCGGTGGCCCCCGGCACGTTTTCAACCACGATGTGCTGGCCGAGATCGGCGCGCATCACTTCCATTACCGCGCGCAAACATAGCTCGGCGGGGCCGCCAGCGCCGGAAGGAACTACGACGCGGATCGGCTTTTCGGGGAAGCTGGCTGCATCGGCAGTGCCCACGATGAATAAGATACAAGACGCCCATCGACTCCATTTTGCAATCATCGCGTCCGTCCCCTCGCATGCTCGCCCAGCAACGCAACAATTCGCTGCGGCGTGATCGGTGCTTCACTGATGACGACGCCAAATGGCTCCAGCGCGTTTTCCACCGCGCTGATAATCGCGCCGATGGCTGATATGGTTCCGCCTTCTCCCGCCCCCTTAACCCCCAAAGGGTTCAGTGGTGACGGCGTTTCAAGATGCACCATATCCACGCGCGGCACATCGGTGGCCATCGGCAGCAGGTATTCGCCGAAGTTGGTGGTGAGCGGCTGTGCGTTGTCGTCAAACATCAGCTGTTCGTAGAGTGCATTGCCCACGCCGTGCGCCACGCCACCGATCACCTGCCCGTCCACCACCATCGGGTTGATCACGCGGCCGCAATCGTGCGCCACGGTGTAGCGCAGGATTTTTACTTCGCCGGTTTCGATATCGACTTCGACTTCGGCCACATGCGCGCCGTTGGAATACGCCGACTGATCGGGTGTGAAGTGCGCTGTGTGCTCCAGCCCCGGCGCGAGTCCGCCCGCCATCGAAAAGCCCGGCATACCGAACGCTTTGACCGAGATGTCGCGCAGCGATTTTCTGACATCCGGCGCGCTTTTCAGGCGCACAAAACCGTCGGCAAGTTCGAGATCGTCTTCCAGGCATTCCATCATGCCGGCCGCGATTTTTTTGGCTTTATCGGCAACGGCGATTGCTGCCACATGCACCGAATTGCCCGCGTTCACGGCTGTGCGCGCGGCGAACGTGCCCATGCCCAGCGCGTTCATCGAGGTGTCGCCGGTGACCACTTCGATGTCGTTGAAATCGACGCCGAGCTGATCGGAGGCAATCTGCGCTAGCGTGGTTTTATGCGCCTGACCCTGCGGCGTGGCACCCGTGTAAATGGTGATCTTGCCGGAGGTGGCTACGCGCACCGTCGCGCTTTCGTAAGGGCCGAGGCCGGTGGCTTCCACCGCGTTGGCCATGCCGATGCCCAGATAGCGGCCCTGCGCACGCGCCGCAGCCTGTCGTTGAGCAAAACCGTCGTAATCTGACGTTTTCAGCGCTGCAGCCAGACACGCTGGATAGTCACCGCTGTCATAGGTCACCGGCCGTCCATCGCGGAAAATAATGCCGACTTTGTACGGCATCTGTTCCGGCTGAATGAAATTGCGCCGCCGCACTTCGGCACGATCGAGCTTCAGCTCCCGCGCCACGCGATCCATCAGGCGTTCCATCGTGGTCACCGCTTCCGGACGGCCCGCGCCGCGCACCGGTGTGGTTTGAATTTTGTTGGTGAACACTGAAATCACGTCGAGCTTGAAATTCGGCACCACATACGGCCCCGGCACGGTAGTGGCGGTAATCCAGGGCAGCACGATACCCCACGGCACATAGGCGCCAGTTTCGTGAATAAGCTGTCCGCGCACGCCGATGATTTTGGCATTGGCATCGACCGCAATTTCCATGTCCCAGTACTGATCGCGCTCCTGATGCGTGGTGAGAAAATTTTCGCGCCGGTCTTCGATCCACTTCACTGGTCGGCGCAGCAGCGCAGCGGCGGCGGCAACATCGATGTACTCGGGATAAAACGAACCCTTGGGCCCAAAACCGCCGCCGACGTCGGGCGTCACCACGCGTATTTGATGATCGCCGAAGCCGAACACCTCCATCATGCTGCGCTTGATACGGTGCGGCCCCTGTGACGCTACATGCAGGGTGTATGCGTCGTGGTGGGCGTCGTACTCGGCGACGATGCCACGGCATTCCATGAAAAAAGGACCCCCGCGGTGCTGGTAAATTTTTTCGCGGAAAACGTGTGCCGCACCCGTGAACGCGCGGTCGGCGTCACCCACCTTGAGCGGAAAGCGCGCGGCGATGTTCGATTCAGCGTCGCGGTGCGCCAGCGGCGCGCCCTCTTCCAGCGCCGCACGGCAATCGTTCACCGCTGGCAATGGTTCATAATCCACCTCCACTAACTGCGCAGCATCTTCAGCGATATAGCGGCTGTCCGCCACCACGCAAGCCACCGGCTCACCCGCGTAGCAGGTCTCGTCCTTCGCCAACGCGTAAGGCAATTTAACCAACTTGATCGCCGGATGTGGCACCAGCAGCGGCAGGGTGTTGTCGCGAGCGGCTTGCGGCAGGTCGGCGTGGGTCAGCACCGCATGCACGCCGGGCAGAGCAAGCGCGGCGGTTTTGTCGATGCCGTTGATCTTTGCGTGCGCATAGGGGCTGCGCACGAATGCGGCGTGCAGCATTTCCGGCAAGTGTATGTCGTCGATAAACTGGCCTTCGCCGCGCAGCAGCGCGGGGTCTTCTTTACGCTTGACCGATGCGCCGAAGCCGGTGAGTTTCACATGGGCCTGCGTAATCATGGTGCGGCCTCGCGCATTTTTTTTGCAGCGTCGAGCGCGGCATCGATGATGCCCTGATAGCCGGTGCAGCGGCACAGATTGCCGGACAGCACATCACGCACCTGTGCCTCGCCTGGCTCAGGGTGGTCGCGTAAAAATTCAGTCAACGTCATCAGCATGCCCGGCGTGCAAAAGCCGCATTGCAGACCGTGATTGTCCTGAAACGCCTGTTGCAACACATTGAGTTTCTTATCGGTCGCCAGGGATTCGACGGTGGCCACTTCCTGTCCGTCACACTGCACCGCCAGCATCAGGCAGGCGCGCGCGCTGTTGCCATTGACCAGCACCGTGCAGGCACCGCAAACGCCATGCTCACAGCCGACATGCGTGCCGGTGAGTTTCAATTCATGCCGCAGAAAATCCACCAGCGTCATGCGTGTCTCGATGGTGGCGCTACGCATCGTGCCGTTAACGTTGACTGCGATCTTTCGTGTATCAGCCATGTTGAATCTCTTTTGCCCGGGCTGCCGCCTGTTCCAGCGCGCGGTAAGTCAGCACACGCGCCAGATGTTGCCGGTAGGCAGAAGTGACATAGGCGTCAGCACCCGCGTCGAGTTTTTCGGCTTCTGCAGCGGCGGCCTTGAAGGTTGCTGCTTCGAGTGGCTGGCCGCGCAGGGCTTGCTCGATGGCGGCAGGCCTTGTCGGCGCGTGGTTCAAGCCGGACAGGGCGATGGAGGCATCCGCGATGCTGCCTTGTGCATCCAGGCTCAACAGCGCTGAACAGGCGACAATCGCAAAATCGCCGTGACGCCGCGCGAATTCGACAAAAGCATAACCCATTGATTTAATTGATAAAGTTAGCGTGATGCCGGAGAGCAATTCATCCGACTCCAGCGCCGTGGTCATATACGCCAGCGCAAAATCGGCGAATGGAATGTCGCGCGTTCCGCGCCTGGACACGGCGTGCATTGTTGCCCCCAGCAACGCAGCGGCATTGACCAGTTCCGCAGACGGATCCTGATGGCACAGTGAGCCGCCGAGCGTGCCGCGATTGCGGGTCTGACGGTGACCCACGTGCGCCAGCGCGGCATGCAGTAGCGGACAATGTTTGCCAATTTCAGATGAAAACTCGATGTCGCGCTGGCGAGTCATCGCGCCGATCTTAAGGGTGCCGCCTTCGACGCGGATGTACGACAGTTCGCTCACCTTGTTAAGATCGATCAAGTGATCGGGCATCACATAGCGAAAGTTCATCATCGGCATCAACGACTGCCCGCCAGCCAGCACGCGTGCGTTTTCGTTCGTAGCCAGCAGGTTGACGGCTTCGCTGAGATTTTGCGGATCGTGGTAAATGAAGGGGGCGGGTTTCACTACAGCTTCTCGTGTTTTGCGGTGGGCGTTTCGGGATTTAAATCCTCGCGGCGGCGCTTGATCGTCTCCAGACCGTTTGCCTCCCACTCACCCACGATGGTGCGTTTAGCAAAGCGCTCCCAGGTTTCCGTCCAATCTCCCAGCGTGTAGCCATGCCACGGGCCTTTCGGCGAGAGTGCGGGCAATTTCAATTCTTCCCACAGCGATCTCGCGTGCTCCATATAGGCCTTCCCTGGCAACGCCAGCGGCGCCATCGGATATTTTTGCGTGGCATCAATCAATAGCGTTGATTCCGCAGTTTTCGGGCCGTACTGCGAGCCTTGCACGCCGCGCCGGTAGTTGATGATCTGCACATCTTCCGACGGCGTTGAACGGTAGGCCATCGACCAGAACACGGCGTCGGTGCTCTCGGGATCGATGTCCTCACTCACGGCGATCACAATTTTGCCGCAGTCCGCGCGAAGCGTTGCTGCGCCCTGCATCGCGCGCCAAACCTCGGTGCGCACGGTGTCGCGCGCGAATTGCACAAAAATGACCGGACGCAGATTTGACAGCGGCTCATGCATCACCACGCGTTTGACGCCCTTGATGCCCAGTGTGCTTTGCAGATGGTTGAGAAACATCGGCTCATACGCCACCTTTTTCACCACGCTCGATTCACTCGGCGTTACCTGGCTGATAATGGCCGAGAACACAGCGTACTTGCGATGCGTGATAGCCGTCACCTGCATCGGCATGTTGTAGGCTTCCAGCGCGACATAGCCGTTGCTTTCGCCGAAGGGCGCTTCGGGTTCCAACGTGGACGGATCGATGAAGCCCTCGACCACAATCTCTGCATCGGCGGGCACATTGAGATCGTTGGTCACGCATTTCGTCATGCGTATGGCTTCGCCGCCGAGACCCCCGGCAACCGCCATTTCGTCCATGTCCACCGGCAGTTTTTGCGGACCGGTGAAGAACACCACCGGCGATGCACCCAGCACTATCGAAATGGGCATCAGCTGCTTGCGTTCGCGGTATTTCAGCCAGTGCACCCATCCCCCCGCACCACCCACGCGGGCCACCATACGCACCACCAAACGGTCGGTTGCCTTCAGCGCCGCGCGGTAAGTACCCATGTTCTGGATGCCGCTCTCCGGATCGCGCGTTACGCACAGCGTGGCCGTGAGATACGGGGCAGAATCAAATCCCGGCGTGGACACCGGCACGGGCAGCGCCGCCAGCCCGCCGCCGGGCTTGCGCAAGTCGTCGCCGGTGATCACCACTTCCTGACACGCGGGCTTTTCAACGACTATGGGCGCGATGGGGTTTTTGATCGCATTCACCCACGCCGCGCCGATGTCTTCTACTTTTTGCCCCATGCCGCGCGCGTAGATCTGCGGTGACGAAGCAAACACGCCGATGGCCACTGGCATGTCATAGCGCCTGCCTTTGCCATCGATTACGTTGGTAAACAAAAACGCGCGGCGCTGATCTTCCGGTACACCGCCCACGAACTGCCAGCGCACCAGCGGCTGCAACTCGGTGTCTTTGTTGATGGGCCGATCCACACGCACCAGCAGACCGGCTTTGTCGAGTTCTGCGAGATGCTGGTGAAAGTCGCATGGGGTTTTAAGCGGTGCCGTATCCGACATAAGCGCCTCGGAGATTATTCTAATAAAACAATGGGTTACAACGACTCATTATTCGGCTTTGATGCCAGCGACCCGGATCACTTCCTGCCACTTGTTGGTTTCCGACACCATCAGCCTGCCAAATTCCGCCGTAGACATTTTCGACGGCACCGCACCCTGCTCGGCCAGTCGCCGCAACAACTCCGGCGCGGCAAGCGCGTTGTTCACTTCGGCATGCACGCTGGCGATGATATCGGCAGGTGTGGCCTTGGGTGCAAACAGGCCAAACCAGATGGTTGATTCGTACCCGGGCACGGTTTCGGCGACCGTCGGCACATTGGGGAAATTCGGGTGACGCTGTTTGCCGCCCGTAGCCAACAGTTTCAGACGGCCACCGGCGACGATCGACGCCACGGTGGGTAATGAGCCGAACATAATCTGGGAATGCCCCGCCATGGTGTCCACTGCTGCCGGACCGCCACCCTTGAACGGCACATGGGTGATATTTGTTTTGGTCATCATCTTGAACAACTCGGTCGACATATGCGGAAAACCGCCGATGCCCGACGAGGCGTACAGCAATTCTCCCGGGCGTTTCTTGGCAAGGTCAATCAGTTCTTTGACCGTATTCACACGCAGCGACGGATGGATGGTGAATGCGCTGTCACCCATCCCAACGTAGGCTACCGGCGCGAAAGAATTCACCAAATCAACCGGCACCTTGGGCTTGTCAATCAGAAACCCGTAGGCAGTGGAAGTCATCATCAACGAATAGCCATCCGGCGGCTGTTGCGTGGCGTATTGCAGGCCAATAATGCTACCTGCGCCGGCGCGGTTGTCGATGACAAATTGTTGTTTAAGGCGTTGCGTGAGCTCTGCCCCCAGCAGGCGGCCGACGATGTCAGTGCTGCCGCCCGGTGGCCATGGAATGATGACGCGAACGGTTTTTTCGGGCCACGCGGCGTTAGCCAGGTTCACGGTAACAAACCCTATTGCCGCGAGCAGGGCCCGCTGCACAGATTTCACGGTCATTGGATTACTCCCTGGTGGAATGCCTTGTCGCCCGCGTTAAATCTTGCCGATGCCTTTGACCACCACCGCCATGCGTTTATAGTCAGCTTCAAAGAATTTGGTGAATTCCGCGCCCTCGCGGTAATCCGGCACCACCTGCGCACGCTCCAGTGCCTGCTTGAATGACGCATCGGCGGCGGCGCGGCGAATCAGATCACGCAACTTGGTCAGTGTCGCGGGCGGAACGCCCTTCGCTGTAAACAGGCCCACCCACAGATAGGCTTCAATATCGAGGCCCTGCGATTTAAAGGTCGGCACATCGGGCATTGCGGGGTACGGCTTCACACCCCAACTGCCCAGCGCGCGCAGTTTGCCCGACTGCACATACGTGTAAACCGCCGCCGGCCCGCCGCAGGTAATTTGCGAATGGCCGCCCAGCGCCTGCGTGATAGCGGGTCCGCCACCGGTGGTAGGCAGGTGGCGGAATTTGACCTTCGCCGCCGTGGCGAACATTTCCAGCGGTGTGTGAGTAATGCCGAACGGCCCCGAGGTTGAGTACACCAGCTCATTCGGTTTGGCCTTGGCCAGCGCGATCAGGTCTTTGGTGCTTTTCACCGGCAGGGCGGGATGTATGGTCATGATCAACGGGTCAGCCGAAAGCAGCGCCAGCTGCTCAATCTGCTCCAGCGCGTAAGGTGATTTCACGCCGTAGAGTTTGTCTTTTTCGATGGCCAGATAAATATTCGGCGTGGACACCAGAATGTGATGACCGTCGGGCGGCTGATTGGCCACGAACGCGGTGCCTGCCGCTGCGACAGCGCCGGGCCGATTCACCACAGGCGCGGGCTGGCCGCTGAGTTTTTCAAGAATAGCGGACAGCGGCTGCGCGTGAATCTGATTCATGCCGCCGGGTGGATTCGGCACGGTGATGGTGATCGCTTTGGTGGGGAAATCCTGTGCGTGTACATTGGCAAGGCCAAATGCCGCGCACGCTACCACGGCACGCATCACAGAATGCAGGTAGTTTATTTTCATGTTGCACGTCATGGCGCTGTTCCTCAGGGATTTCCAATTGTCTAGCGGTGAACGGGCTTTGTAATGGGCTTGACGCTCAGTGTCAACCGCTGCCCTATTACGGCTGGCAGCGGCGCGGACGCAACCCGCGCCAGCACGCGACATTGGTGTAGACTTGCCGCGCTCCTGCGGGCACGCTGCTCGGGCATGAATCGTTTAACCAATTGTTTTAATTGATTAATTTAAAGACACGCTACGAAAGTGAGTTATGTTCAACCCCTTCAAAAAACTCGAATTGATCGAAACTGAAGTGTTCATGTCGATGCCCGCGAAATTTCGCAAAAAGCAGCGTACCGCCTGGTCAGACCCGAATCGGCAGAACGCCGAAGTGGAATGCTTTCTTGAAGGCCCCTCGTTCGACCGCGAGGGCAACTTGTGGTTTGTCGATATTCCATTCGGGCGCATCTTCCGCATCACGCCGAAAAAAGATTGGGAACTGGTGACGCAATACGACGGCTGGCCCAATGGTTTGAAAATTCACAAGGACGGCAGCATCTGGATTTGCGACTACAAAGAAGGACTGCTAAAGCTCGACCCGAAAACCGGCAAACTCGAAACGATTTTGCGCACTGCGTTCAGCGAAGGCTTCAAGGGCCTCAACGATCTGCATTTTGCCGTCAATGGCGATTTGTATTTCACCGATCAGGGGCAAACCGGCATTGCGGACCCCACCGGGCGTGTCTTTCGTCTGTCGGCGAGCGGACGGCTCGACCGCCTTTGCGACAACCTCCCCAGCCCCAACGGCATCACGCTCACCTCCACCGACAAGCACTGCTACGTCGGCGTGACACGCTCGCAGCAAATCTGGCGCCTGCCGATCATGGCCGATGGCAACGTTTCCAAAACCGGCGTGGCGGTGCAACTTTCGGGCGGCGTGGGCGGGCCGGACGGCATTGAAATGGATTCGGAGAACGGTTTGCTGGTGTGTCAGTTGGGCGTTGGCATCTGGCGCTTTGATGCCAACATGCTGCCCACGCATTTGATTCATTCGCCCGATCACAAGCATCATCATCTGGCGAACATTGCTGCGGGTGGGCCGGATCTGAAAACGCTCTACATCACCGAGTCGCTGTCGGGCGACATTCTGATGGCGAAGCTGCCGGTCGCGGGCAAGAAACTGTACGCACATCAGTAAACACCGCGTTCCGGCCGGGTTCGTTATCGCGCGCGGCTGGTTACGCTTGAACCGCCACTTAAACCAACCGGCTGCAGCACAATTCGTGGAGAATGACTCATGGTTTTTCGATTAGGCTGCGGGTTACTGTTTGCCGCAGGCTTGGCGGCGCCCTTGGCCAATGCCCAGCAATATCCCACCCGACCGCTGCGGATGATTGTTCCGTATCCACCGGGCGCATCGGTGGATTTCACCGCACGCCTGATGGGACAGCGGCTCGGTGAAGCCCTCAAACAGCCGGTAGTCATCGACAATCGTGGCGGTGCAGGTGGCGTGATCGCAGCGGAACTGGCTGCGCGAGCGGCCCCCGACGGCTATACGCTTTTTTTCGGTACGCCTGCGTCGCTGTGCGTGTCACCGGCCATTCAACGCAATATTCCGTATGACACCCTGCGCGACTTTGCGCCGATAGCCCGGCTGGTAGTCAACTCGCAAATCATTGTGACGCTGCCGGGATTTCCAGCTTCCTCGATAGCGGACTTGATCAAGATTGCACGTGCCAAGCCCGGCAGTCTGAGCTATGCCTCGGTGGGCGTCGGCAGCCCCCAGCATTTGGGCATGGAGTTGCTCAAGGCCCGCGCCAAGGTTGATATCCTGCATGTGCCCTACAAAGGCGGCGGACTGGCCATGACAGATGTGCTGGCCGGACGCATACACGTTTACATGGCGAGCATTCCCGGCATGCTGCCCTTTATCAAGGATGGCAAATTCAAGGTGCTGGGCGTTGCGGGCCTCGAACGATCAAGCGTATTTCCGAACGTGCCCACCATCGCGGAAAGCGTTCCCGGTTATGAATTTGTCGGTACCTGGTATGGCATGCTGACACAAACCAGAGTATCGCCGGAAATCATCACGCGCATCAACGGCATTTTGAATACGGCGCTGAAAGCAGAGGACGTGCGGCAGACCCTGACGTCTCAAGGCTCCGATCCGCGCCCGACGTCTGTTGAAGACTTCGACAAATTTGTGCGTAGTGACTGCCCGAATTGGGCGCGTGCGGTGAAATTCGCCGGCATCAAGCAGGAGTAGCGGCCGACGCAACGCCTGCATTGACTGACCAGCAGGCGGGGAATACATTGCTTCCCGACGCTGCCGCCACAAGAAAGGCCGATAAGATGCTGCCTCAAATGTCCCGTGTTACCCGCGCACTGCTTGCTGCAACGCTGCTTGTCGTTGCGTGCACAGCTATCGCGCAGCCGTATCCTTCGCGGCCCGTGTCGATTATCGTGCCTTATGCACCCGGCGGCGAAACCGATGTCATCGCGCGCATCATGGCAGCTCGTTTGACCGAAGACTGGAAACGCACGGTGCTGGTGGAAAATCGCGCCGGTGGCGGCACCGTCATCGGCACAACGGACGCAGCCAATGCCAAACCGGATGGCTACACACTGTTGCTCGCCAGCTTTGGTTTTGTCACTAATCGTCTGCTGCTCGCCAATCTGCCCTATGACCCGGCATCGCTCACGCCGCTGACGCTGGTGGCAACGGCGCCCAATCTGCTGTATGTGCATCCCAGCCTGCCCGCGCCCAATCTCAAGGCGTTTATCCAGCTCGCAAAATCCCGGCCAGGCCAGTTGTTGTTTGCCTCGCCCGGCTATGCCTCAAGTCCACATATTTCGGCGGAATTGCTGGCCTCGATGGCGGGCTACACGTTTACGCATGTGCCGTACAAAGGCACCTCACCTGCGCTGACGGATCTGCTCGGCGGGCAGGTGCATGCGCTGATGGGCGTGATGAGCGTCATGCCCAACGTGCACAGTGGAAAACTCCGTGCGCTTGCCGTGGCCAGCGAGCGCCGCACCAGCCAGGCGCCCGAAGTGCCGACCATGCTGGAAGCGGGCGGGCCCAATTTCACTTCGGCCAGCTGGTTTGGTTTTTTCGTGCAGGCGAAAACACCGCCGGAAATCGCACAAAAAATTTATACCGATTTACGCACGCTGGCGGCCACACCTGAAATACGCAATAGAATCATGGGCATCGGCCTTGATCCCACGGCACTGAGCAAAGAGGAATTCGCCGTTTTCCTCAAAGCCGAAAACGAAAAATGGGGCGCGATCATCCGCACGCGCAACATCAAGCTTGAACAGTAAGAACCACTCGCTGCGAATCCCTTGCAGCGTCTGCCGCCCTATCACTTACGAGGAGTAAATATCATGTCAGGAAATGTCGCTATTATTACCGGGTCTGGTTCCGGCATCGGTGCTGCGAGTGCGGTACTGCTCGCCAGCCACGGCTGGAACGTCGTCATCAACTACGCCAGCCGCGCCGACAGCGCGAAAGAAGTGGCGAAGGCCTGCGAGGCAAAAGGCGGTCAGACCCTGCTGTGCAAAGCCAATGTCGCCGACGATGCCGATTGCCGGCGCATGGCGGCGGAGGCCATGGCGAAGTGGGGACGCATCGACGCGCTGGTCAACTCGGCAGGCACCACGCGCTTTGCCGACCACGCTGATCTCGAAGCGCTCTCCGGCGACGATTTCCTTGAGGTCTACCGCGTCAACGTGGTGGGGCCCTGGCAGATGGTGCGCGCTGTGGTGCCGCACATGAAGGCAGGGGGCCGCGGTGCGATCGTCAACATCTCCTCAGGTGCTGCTATTCGCGGCACCGGCAGTTCGGTAGCCTATGCAACGTCGAAGGCTGCGCTTAACGCCATGACCCTGTCGTTCGCGCGCAACCTCGGTCCGGAGATCCGCGCCAACGTGGTGTGCCCGTCGATGGTGACCGGCCGCTGGCACCTCGAACACCTGGGCGAGGAAAAGTACGAGTCGCAGTTCACCAATTTCGCCAATTCCACGCCGCTCAAGCGCCGCGTCAATCCTGAGGACGTTGCGTCGGCTATCGTGTGGCTTATCGAAGGTGCGGATGCCGTAACCGGCCAGGTGCTGGTGGTGGATGCGGGCGCCTCCATCGGCCCGCCCATCCGGAGGAAGTGACAGGACTCATCACGCAGGTGCCCACACAGGATCGGGGCAGGGCTGCGATTCAAAATTGCGCCGTATAAATGTATGAATGCAAGATCGTCACTATGGGCATCTGAGTACAACTTTTTGCACCTAACCCCTCCTTGCTGTTTCCGTTGAGAAACAATACGGCTCCAAAGATTCAGGTAGTTTTGCATTTGCCTTTTGGGGGTTATATTTCACGTTAGCCTGACCATGCTTTCCCGAAAACGCGGAGTGATGTCATGAGACTCGGAGCCGTATACTTCTTACTTTTCATCGCCATCGGCAGTTGCCCGACACGCGCTCAGCAACCTGCGTGGCAGCAAAAGATGGAAGAGTCGATGAAGGAATCCCGGCGTGCCGCGGCAAACGGCGAAGCTGAGATTTTTAAGATCGGATCCGGCGCTCCATGGGCACCCGGTACTTACGTCTATAACAATAGTCCACGCCCTTTTTGTTACGCGTTCGCGATCCCCGGCGAATGGAATGCGGTGCGCAATCGACCTGGCGTGTTCAGCTCAAAGGACGGTCGGTCGACCGTCGGTGTGACTTTTCTGCCGCCGCGGCGCCTCGAAGGTGTCGAAGGCTCAACGCTGGTTGAGCGTGCCCGCAACTACGCGGTACGGCAGCTCGAACGCGAGCTTCGACAACCTTTAGCCAACATTGAGCTCGTGCCCTTCGAATCGGCTCGACCGGGCACGTGGCAGTTGAAAGCCGCGCCGATCGCTGCGCGCGACGGGCGAACGATGCCTTTCCCCTTATATGTCATCGTTGACTTCAGCCCGCACACCGTTGCAGAGATCAACGCCATGGGAATCGAAGACCCTATGCAGCTTGCTCGTCAAATCATCGAGGGTCTAAAGACGACGGTGGAACCAGCTTGCTACTTGGCCGACCTCGAGCGACTGTACAAGTTCATGTACGAGCGCTGAGGCCCAGCCGGGACTTAATTTGTTCAAGCCGCTGCGATTGAACATCGGGGGGAAACTCCTTCTTCGCGCCCGCGCTGAATGGACATTTTACTTAATAAAAACAATTAGTACATACCATTCTGCCACGCTCGCCTCACCATAGGCGATGCGGTGTAGCATGTCTACTTAGAAAAAGTGCTGCACAAAACGGTTAGGGGGAATGAAATGCACGTGACGCGATATCTGCTCGATTTTGCGCTGGTTGCCGCTACGGGCTCCATTCTGATAACCCAGCCTACCTTTGCACAACAGCAACAATATCCCGACCGGCCGGTACGTGTGCTGGTAGGGCAATCGCCCGGCGGCGGTACGGATTCCGTGGCGCGCGTCATTACGCAAAAGCTCGCGGAGGCGCTGGGGCAATCGTTCGTGGTGGATAACCGCCCCAGCGCGGGCGGCAATGTCGCTGGAGAACTGGCCGCTCGCGCCGCGCGCGACGGCTACACCTTGATTATCGTGACGCCCACGCATGTGATTAATCCCAGCCTCTATCGCAACGTGCTGTACGACGCGATTACGGATTTCGCGGGCGTCTGTCAGATTGTCGATGCGCAATATTATTTGTCGGTGGCCAACAACGTGCCTGCCGCTACCGTGAAAGAATTGATTGCGGTTGCAAAATCACGCAGCACGCGCTTGACCTATGCCTCGTCTGGACTGGGCAGCGCCAATCATCTGGCGGGCGAGTTGTTCAGAACCATGGCGGGCATTGAGATGACGCATATTCCGTACAAAGGTGGTGCGCCTGCGCTGTCTGCACTGATCGCGGGCGAAGTGCAGGTGTCTGTTACCAGCGGCGTGATTTTGCCGCATGCCAAGGCCGGACGCCTTAAGACTATCGCTGTCACCGGCAGCAGGCGCACGCCGCTGGCACCGGATATTCCCACCATTGCGGAAGCGGGGCTGCCCGGTTACGAAGTCGTCGGTTGGTACGGCATGGCCGCGCCCGCCCGAACGCCCCGCGCCATTGTCGAACGGTTGAACAGCACGATTAACCGCGCGTTGCCGGTGCTGCGTGACCGTTACGTCGCGCTCAGCATGGATCTCGCGGGCGGCTCGGCAGCAGAATTCGACGCCATGTTGCGCAAGGAGCGCGATAAGTGGGCCAGGGTGGTCAAACTGTCTGGTGCGCGGATAGAATAGGCGCAACAACGCCGCCTCATCTGCCACACTGCTCAAACTTTCCCAGGAGCACTACGCATGATCAAAAGCATTTCTTTGCTGACGCGCAAAGACAACATCACGCACGAGCAATTCGTCAAACACTGGCTGGAAGTTCATGGCCCGCTGGCGCATTCCGTGCCCGGCATGCGCCGCTACGTGCAATCGCATATTCTGGCGGAGCGTAGGCGGCCGGATATTCCAACGCTCCAGGTTCCGGTTGATGGCATTGCCGAAAGCTGGTACGACGATCTGGAGGCGATGAAAGCCGCGGCTGCGTCGCCTGAAGCGAAAATACTGTATGACGACGGCGCTACCTTCATCGGTCAGATCAAATCGTTCACGATTGATGAGAAGGTGATTATTCCGGGCTGATCTGTTAAGGGCGAGCAACGGCAGGTCGCGACCTCATGTCGCCGTAGCGTATGCGTCCTGTATTCAGGTTGCAAAAATTCGTCTTTTGCGACACGTCATTTATCCATACTAATTTTGCCCTGCATTTGCCACCATAAATCATGCCCGGCCACATCACTCTCACCCGCGATGGCGCTGTAGCCACCGTTTCCGTCGACAACGCCGAAAAACTCAACGCACTAACCGTAGCCATGTGGCAAGAACTCGCGCGCGTGATGCGTGAGTTGTCGGCGGATGAAGCGCTGCGCTGCATTGTGTTGCGCGGTGCGAGTGACAAAGCTTTTGCCGCCGGTGCGGACATCGCAGAATTCGCGGCAGTGCGTAGCACGCGCGAGCAGGGCGTGGTGTATCACCGCGAGCACGTGTTTGGCGCGCTGCAAGCCGTGGCCGAATGCCGACATCCGGTGGTGGCAATGATTCATGGCCCATGTGTCGGCGGCGGGCTTGAGCTCGCGTGTCAGTGTGATCTGCGCATCAGCGGCGAATCCGGTCGGTTTGGCGTGCCGATCAACCGGTTGGGGTTTTCAATTGCTTATGACGAACTTGCCGCCGTGCTGCCAGTGGTGGGCCGGGCTGCCGCACTTGAAATTCTGCTCGAAGGCCGCGTGTGGGATGCGCACGAGGCGCTTGCCAAAGGCCTGCTCACACGCGTAGTGCCTGATGACCGGCTCGACGAGGAAACGCGCGCAACGGTGGAACGCATTACGGCAGGCGCGCCGCTGGTAGCACGCTGGCACAAGCAATTCATCCGCCGTTTGACACCTCGCCCCGCCCCTCTCACCGCAAAGGAAATCGACGATAGCTTTGCCTATTTCGAGACCGAGGATTTTCGCGTGGGCTATGCGGCGTTCATGCAAAAGAAGAAACCGCAATTTCACGGGCGATGAGCAGCATCACATCTTAACTAATTGTTTCTATTGATTATTTCGCCTTGTAGTATACTTGCGCCCCGGCACTTGCCTGCCGCTGTCTTAATCATAAGCAACATTCCCGGAGGGGTTTCATGAAAATTCTGTCTTCTGCCGCGCTCGCCGTTTGCGGTTTAATTTCGGCGCAGGCTTCGGCCCAGGAGTGGCCCACCAAAAATCTCACGCTGGTGGTCCCCTTCCCCGCAGGCGGCGGCACGGACGCGTTTGCGCGCCCGCTTTCAGCGACATTATCTAGACAACTCGGCAAGCAAATCGTCAATGACAATCGCGGTGGCGCAGGCGGCAATCTGGGCGCGGGCATTGCGTCGCGCGCGGCCAAAGACGGTTACACCTATTTCATGGGTGCGGTGCATCACGCGATTGCGCCCAGCGTATACAAGAAACTCGATTACAGCCTGGAAAAAGATTTCGCGCCGCTCGCGGTGGTCGCCGTGGTGCCACAGGTTATCGTGGTCACGCCCAAGCGAATCAAAGAAACCGATCTCGCCTCGTTTATCGCGTTGGCGAAAAAAAGTCCCGGCAAACTGAATTACGCCTCGGCGGGCAGCGGCACGTCACACCATCTTGCCGGTGAATTATTCAAAATCGCGGCTGGTGTAGACGTCGCGCACGTGCCTTATAAAGGGGCCGGCCCAGCACTGCAAGATTTGCTGAGCGGTCAGCAGGTGGAGGTCATGTTCGATGGCCTCGGATCATCAGCACAGTACATTCGCTCGGGCCTGATCATGCCGCTTGCTGTGGCATCGATGACGCGCTCGGCAGCGTTTCCCTATGTGCCTACCACGGCCGAAGCCGGACTGAAAGGCTATGAGGTCGCCACGTGGTATGCGCTGTGGGCCGTGGCCGGATCACCGCAAGCGATAAACGATCGCATGGTCAGCGATACAGCGAAGGCGCTGGCCGCGCCGGAAGTCAAAATGCTGTGGGCCTCGCAAGGGGCAACGGTGGGCGCAGCCAACCCGAAAGAAATGGCTGCTTTTGTCAGCAGCGAAATTGCCAAGTGGGCGAAAGTAGCAAAGAGCGCCAATATTCAAGTCGATTGATTTAAAAACTACGGAACACACCGCCATGTCAGGCCCACTATCACATATCAAAGTTCTCGACCTCTCCCGCGTGCTCGCGGGCCCGTGGACCGCACAAAATCTCGCCGACCTGGGCGCAGAAGTCATCAAGGTAGAGCGCCCCGGCAAGGGCGACGATTCGCGTGCCTACGCGCCGCCGTACCTGAGAGACGAGCAAGGCAATGAGACCAAGGAATCCGCTTATTTTTGTGCCGCCAACCGTGGCAAGAAATCCATCACGGTCAATCTGAGCAAATCTGAAGGCCAGCAACTGGTGCGCGAACTGGCCACGCGCTGCGACGTGCTGGTAGAAAATTACAAAGTGGGTGACCTTGCGCGTTATGGTCTGGGCTACGAAGATTTAAAAAAATTGAATCGGGGTTTGATCTATTGCTCAGTAACGGGCTTCGGCCAGACCGGCCCGTATAAAGACCGGCCCGGCTACGATTTCATGGCGCAGGGCATGGGCGGCTTGATGAGCATCACCGGCGAAGCCGATGGTCTGCCCGGCGCGGGGCCGCAGCGCGTGGGCATACCCATCATCGACATGACCACCGGCATGTACGCCACCATCGCGATTTGCGCGGCGATTGCGCATCGCGCGGTGAGTGGCAAAGGGCAGTGGATTGACGTGGCGCTGCTCGATACCACGGTCGCCTTTCTCGCCAACCAGGCGATGAATTATTTTGCCACCGGTGAATCGCCCAAGCGCATTGGCAATGCGCATCCGAACATCGTGCCGTATCAAACGTTCAAGACTCAAGACGGTGCGGTGATTCTTGCGTGCGGCAACGACAACCTGTTCAACAAATTTTGTGAAGCCGCAGGCTGTACGGATTTATTGAAAAACCCGATCTTCGTCACCAACAGTGACCGCGTGAAAAACCGCGTTGAAGTCACTCGCGTGTTGAATGAAATTTTTGAAAAGCGCGCTACTGCCGATTGGGTCAAGCTACTCGACGACGCCGGTGTAGCCAACGGCCCCATCAACACCATCGCCGAAGTATTCAAGGAGCCGCAAGTCATTGCGCGTGGCCTGAAGATCGAATTACCGCACGCGGTGGCTGGCAAAGTGCCCCTGGTCGCCAGCCCGATGCGGTTTTCCGAGACACCGATCAAACATGAAATTCCGCCGCCTGCGGTGGGGCAGCATACGGATGAAATTTTGCGTGGGGTGTTGAAGAAAACGGATACGGAGATTGCGCGGTTGCGTGGGGGCGGGGTGGTTTAGTTCACACGCACTATTTTATTCACGCAGATATCCTGTTTCGCGCTGGTGGCGTACCGCATGTATGACGATGAGATCGTCCGGCGGAAAATACTCGTATAAGGCCACGTACCCCGTTGCGCCTTTCGAGATCACTAATTCACGCATCGTCGAGCGAACAGTCGTTCGTCGGCCAATTTCTGGATGCGCTTTCAGTATCAAGATTGCCGAGCGGATTGTTTCGATATGTTCCAACGCAGCGGCAGGATCGCGTTCGGCATTGAATTCAAACCCCTTTTCCAGATCGGCTTCAGCGCCGTCCGAAAAGATGATCATACGAGCTTGCGCGCCTTAGGCCTTATGGCCAGTTTGCCTTGAACACGTTTGCGCAGGTAGTCGAATACTTCTTCAGCCGGAATGCCCTTGCCCGTTTTTTTGAACTCGGCAGCCCGTTTCTCCGCCTCAGCGTAAAAGGCGGCTCTGGATTCCTCCGCCGATAGTTGCTCCTCAATGGCCGTCACCATGAAAGCGTGCGCCGTAATATCGCGTGAACGCGCGAACCGCTCGACACGCCGCTTGGTTTTTTCGGGGATTCTCAGTGAAACTGCCATGACCTACTCCTGTACTACAAATGAGATACAGTTATGCTAAAGCAAGGCGGAACGAAGATCAAGCAGCTATCTCGGCGTGTCGGGGCAATTCTTGAGCTACGCTCGCTAACTTAAATCCAGCAGTTTGCTGCCATCCTCGCATGCCGTAATATATCAACATGCGCCCATACTTCGGTCAACGGTGATCTTCATTGTTATAACACATGTCTATGAAATTGCTTCCTCGTCTAGTATTAGTGGTTATAACTGTGCTTCTCACGCTAGGCATGGGGACTTCTTTTTCGCAGACCGACCTAAACGAAACGTTACGCCAACTGGAGGCTCAAAGTCGAGAAGCAGAATTGGCCTCACGCATACGATCGCTTCAGTTCGATGCTGACATGGCGCGTATGCGTGCGCAACGTGCTGAAACTGACCAGTTAACTGACCGATTGCGTGCCGATACGGAACGTATGAGAACTGAGCGAGAGGCTCAAGACGTTGCGGAACGAGCAGAAAGAGCGGCAGCAAGACAAGAGGAAATCGCCAGAGCCGCTGCCACCAAAGCTGAGGAGAAGGCAAGCGAATTACAGGATGAGATTACCCTTGCCGACGTTAAAACAAAAAACAGTTTTTACCTCGTTGGGTTGGCTGCCGTCTTCGTTGGATTCGGCGTGATCGTAATTAAGGCAAAGGAAAGAGGATTGCCCATGAAAGACAATGAAAAATGCGGTCTTGCAGTAATCATCACCTCTTTCCTGCTGGTGCTTTTGTCGCTAACGTTATCGGATGGCTGGTTTTATAAGTTAGATTTATTAGGGAACTTGATGTCCGAGCTGAAAATTCGGTTTCTTGTTGACGAAGATCATTACGGAAAATTCCTTATTGATTTCCCAACCAAATATTTGGTGCTCATATTCATATCGATGGCTGCCTATGGTGTAACGACCTATCTCGGAATCACGCCCGCACTATGGAAAAAGAAAATTAAGGATAGGCAGGAATTTGCGGATCCGCCCAACCCCTAGCTTAGGTAACCATTCAATGCACCAGAAAAAAGTGCACGGGAACCCCAAGTTTTTTTTGGGATGCGGAGCGACAGGGTTGTGTAGCTGAAACCAAGCATTGCCGCTGATAGCGGTCGTGCGTGAATGGCGCATAGCGTTATGCTTCACGAAGCTACCTGCGGAAGCCACCTACTGGACAGCTATACGCCCAAGGCGTATATTGGTGTCATGTTTACAGTTGTCGAGACGCCTCTGTTCGAGAAGCAATGGCCGCTCTACTGGCGGGAGGAAGATCGCGGCGAATTTGCGGCATACATCGCTGAATTTCCCAACGCCGGAGACGTGGCCACTCATTCCGGTAGCATTCGAAAGGTGCGCTGGCGGCGAGCGGGGACGGGCAAATCCGGGGGTGTTCGCGTCATTTATTTCACGCGCACCATCGAGGAAGAAATCGTGCTTCTGGTTATGTATGCGAAGGCCAGGACAGACAACATTACCGGTGCCAAGCTAAAGGAGATTCGCCGTGCCCTTGAAAACTAAACCGCTCACTGGAGCAAAGCTTCGGGCCTATGAGGCCAAGCGCGACCTTGCCGCCGAGTTGTTTGAGTCCGTGCGACAAATGAAAGCCGGAAAGACTCGTGTTGTCCTTTCGCCCGCCATTGAAGCGCGCGAACGTACGGGGTTGTCACAATCGCAGTTCGCCACGCTGCTTGGCGTGTCTGTGCGCACGCTACAGGGCTGGGAACAAGGCCGAAAGCACCCCAGCGGGGCTGCTCGTACTCTCCTGACCATTGCACAGACCAATCCCAAAGCCTTGCTTGCGGTGGCTGGCAAGTAGC
>CANKUB010000077.1 GCA_947486575.1 Betaproteobacteria bacterium
ACTTTCCAGATCACCACCACGTTAACGGTAGGGCAAAAACGCGCCATCGCACTGATCGATCAAATCAAACCGTAGACAGAACGCGGAACCTCATTTACGGCTGCTTGAGGGGAGAAACTCGGCTTTTTGAAGGGGGAACTTCAGGTTAATGAGCGCCATTGCAGATCGCGAAGTGCGAGAGCGATTTTTTACCAATGGCGTGGAAGCCCTGGGCACCACGCCGGAGCAGTTCGCTGCGTTCATCCGCAGCGAATACGCGAAGTGGGGTAAAGTCGTGCGCGCGGCGGGGGTTAAATCGGAGTAATAACAATGAATAAAATGAATTGCTTATGGTTTTTTCTGTTATTGGGGTGTGGCGCCGGTGGCGCTGGCGGCGTTTTGGCGCAGGGTTACCCTTCAAAGTCCGTGCGTATTGTCGTCGGCTTTCCGCCAGGCGGTGGCACTGATATCGCGACGCGTGCGGTAGCTCAGAAGCTCACCGAAAACTTTGGTCAGCAGGTGATCGTGGAAAACCGGCCGGGCGCCGCCAGCAACATCGGCGCTGAGTTCGTGGCGCGCGCGGCGCCGGATGGCTATACCCTTTTGATGGGCAGTGTTTCGCTGTCGATCAATCCGTCGCTCTATGCCAAATTGAATTACGACGCGCTGCGCGATTTCGCGGGCGTCGTGCATGCGGTGAGCGCGCCCTTCATACTGGTGACGCATCCTTCCGTGCCAGTGAAAAACGTCAAGGAATTTATCGCGTTTGCCAAAGCGCGGCCTGGTCAGATGAACTACGCTACGGCGGGTGCGGGATCTGGCGCGCACTTGTTCATGGAGCTGTTCAGTTCGATGGCGGGCTTGCAGATGATCAGCGTGCATTACAAGGGGCAGTCACCTGCGACTGTGGATGTGCTCGCGGGTCAGGTTCCCGCACAGTTCGACAGCATCATGACGCTTTACCCAATGTCTAAACAGGGCAAACTGCGTGCTCACGCTGTCAGCACCCTGCAACGTTCGCCACTGGCGCCGGAGCTGCCCACCATGAACGAAGCAGGCGTGCCCGGCTATGACGCCGATGCATGGTTTGGCCTGCTCGCGCCTGCGGCGACGCCGAAGGACATCATCGCGCGGCTGCATGCGGAGGTGACCAAGGCACTGCAAGCGCCGGATTTGCGCGAACGGCTGCGTGGTATCGGGGCGACGCCGGGTAGCGGCACGCCGGAGCAATTTACCGCGATGGTGCGCAGTGAAGTAGCAAAATGGTCGAACGTAGTGAAGCGCGCAGGCGTTAGAGTGGATTAAAAATGTCAATAAAAACAATTAGTTATGGTGCTGAAACGGATGTGTTGGTGATCGGCGGTGGATTGGCCGGCCTGTGTGCGGCGATTGAAGCCGCCGACGGTGGCGCCGAAGTGACGTTGCTGGAAAAACTGAACGAGTGTGGCGGCAGTAGCGTGCTTTCAGGTGGCCTCATTGCATTTTCCGGCACTGACATGCAGAAGGCTGCGGGTATCGACGACAGCGACACGCAACTTTACGACGACCTGCGCCGTGCAGGCGGGCAGCAGAATGTTGAAGCGCTGGTGCGCACCTACGTGGCCAACCAAATGGGCGCGTACGAGTGGCTGAAAGAAATCGGCACGCAATTCATTTCTGTTGAACTGGCTGCAGGTCACTCACGGCCGCGCGCGCATTCGCTGCGCGCCATTGAGTTCATGGCGCTGATGGAGCAGCGCGTGCGCGACACGGGTAAGGTGAAAATCATTTTTGGCGCAGCAGCAGAACGCCTGCATCGTCCGCTTGAAGGCGGACGCGTGGAAGGGGTTGCCGCTCGCATTAATGGCAAGGCCACAAACATTCGAGCGCGGCGCGGCGTAGTGCTGGCTGCCGGTGGTTTTGCACGCAATGCGGAAATGGTGAACCTCTTCGTGCCGCATCAGGCCAAGTGTGTGGTGTATTGCGGGCCGGGTTGCGATGGTGATGGCGTGCGCATGGCATGGGCGCTGGGTGCAGGCCTGCGTGACGTGGTGCACATCAAGGGCACCTTTGGCTTTCATCCGGACACCGGTAAAACAGCGGGGCGCGACTGGAGTAAACACTCGGTGTATCGCGGCGCCATTCTGGTCAACAAACAGGCAAAGCGCTATGTTGACGAATCGAAATCCTACAAGCTGTTGGGCGATGCCGTGCTGACGCAAACCGATGCACTGTCGTACCAGATTTTCGATCAGGGCGTGATGGAGACCTCAAGCGACACCGCGCCGTTATTCAAATTCAGGGAAGCGCTGGCGTTGGGACGTTTGTTGTCCGAACCGACGCTGGAAGCCTTGGCAAAGCGTATTGGTGTTGATGCAGCTACGCTCACTGCAACTGTGGATCGCTACAACGGCTTCGTGCGCTGTGGTAACGACGAAGAGTTCGGTCGCACCGGGCTGTCAACCGGCTACGGCGAACTGGTGGAATTAAAACGCGGGCCTTGGTACGCCTATCCATCGACCAGCGGTTTGATCGCCACCTATTGCGGTATTACGGTGGACACCGAGTCGCGCGTGATCGATGTGTTTGGCCAGCCAATCCAGAGCCTGTACGCGGCAGGGGAGATGACCGGCGGCTTTCATGGGGTGGCCTACATGACGGGTTCGTCGCTGGGAAAATGCGTGATATTTGGCCGCATTGCGGGGTGCAATGCGGCGGCTGCGACGGCCAGTTAGCGCATCAAGCCATATCAGAAAAATTCAGCTTCAATCCCGGTGTGGGCCATTGCATCACGCCCAGCCGCCCAGTCGCGGACAGTGTGATGTAAGCAGTGCGCATGTCCGCGCCACCGAAAGCTAGATTGGTAACATGCCCATCGGGCATTTTCACTGAACGTACGAGTTCCCCCGTCGGCGTGAATTCCGTGAGGCAGCCTTCTATCAGCGTCGCAACCACGATGTTGCCGTTGGCCAGTACTTTCAAGCTGTCGAACTTGGCTTTACCGCCAAGGCCGGCAATGATGCGGCCGCTGTGTGGTGAGTATTTCGGTGCGGGCGCGATTTTGCCCCGGCCGGTGATGTCGAACGCCCATAGCCGCGCGGTATCGGTTTCTGCAATGTAAATCGTTTTGCCGTCAGGCGATAGGCCGCAGCCGTTCGGGCTCAATATGGGGTATGCCACCTCGACGACTTTTGATCCGTCAGGCAGCGCGTAGTAGAGCCCGCCCAGCACCTTGTGAGTCGGCATGCGCTTGCCGAGATCGGTGAAATAGAAGCCGCCAGCCGTGTCGAACACCAGATCGTTGGGCGCGGACAGTGTGCGACCAGCCGCCTCTTTGTAGAGCAGCTTGGCTTCGCCGGTTTTCGGGTCGATGCGTTGTACGTAACCGAACTTGTAATCTGGATGCGGTCCCAGCCCTGACGGATGGCCCTCTTCATAACGATTACCGCCATTGTTGGTGTGATAAAAAAATCCGTCAGGCCCCACGGCCAGCCCGTTGGGGCCACCCCCGGGATTGGAAAACAATGTGACTTTTCCATCGGGCGACACGCGCGACACTTTCTGGCTGCGCAACTCCACCACCACCACGGAACCATCGCTGCATACGACGGGGCCTTCGGGGAAGCCCAGGCCTTCGGCCAGGATTTTCAGTTCGGTTTTCAGTTCGGACATGGGATGAAACACTCCATTATGTTATTTCGTGCGGGTGCGATTGCCGATCACCCAGTTGACAGAATTTAATCGGGAATCTTTGTCGATTGCCAGGTCACCATGCGCCAGGTGCCGTTCTGGTTTTCATAAACGTCGGTAAACCGCACGCGGAAGGCATTCGGCTTGCCGTTGGATGTGACGCTGATCGCTGCGACACCGGTCAATACGACGGCGTTGCCGAGATCCTGAGCTTTCACTTCAGACGGTTCCATCGAGGTGTAGACGGTGCTGCCGGATTCCATCGCCTCAATCAGGCTCTGCTTGGTGTCCTGACGCGCGGAAGAGTGCGTGTAAACCAACCCCTTGCACAACAGGTTTTTCAGGGCCGCAACGTCCTTCTGCGCCGTTGCGTGCATGCGCTTCTTGTCGAGCTCGATGATCATCTGTTCATTACCGGCCATGTCTTTCTCCTTGTGTGGGTCCAAAATTTAAACGATTCATTTTACCAATCGGCAATCTATCCCGTGCCCGACGGACGGTCAAACGGATATATTCTCAGTTGCATGCCATTCAACAGTGGGTGCGTCGCATAAGTTGGCGGCAAGCCAACACCGTCAGTCTCTGCGCGAGCGCCCCATGAATATCCGTCATGTGGCACCGGAACGCATAACGCAGCGCCGAATGCTACATTGGCGGGGATTCCGTTCTCGCCGCAACGGCAAATCGGATTTATGCAACTTCTTGAATAACCATTAAATATGAATAAAATCAAATGCTTAACAATATTCCTGCTGTGGGTGAGCGTTGCCGCCAGCGCGCAGTCGTTTCCGGTAAAACCCCTGCGTATCATTCTTGGCTTTCCACCCGGCGGCGCAACCGACATTGCCGCGCGTGCGGTGGCGCAAAAACTTACCGAAAATTTTGGTCAGCAAGTAGTCGTCGACAACCGGCCGGGTGCGGCCAGCAATATCGGCGCTGAAGCGGTGGCGCGCGCGGCACCGGATGGTTACACGATGTTTCTTGGCAGTGTATCGACCTCAATTAATCCGTCGCTGTATGCCAGGCTTTCATACGATCCGCAGCGCGATTTTGCCGCAGTGGCGCATGTGGCCACCACGCCATTCCTGCTGGTGGTGCATCCGTCGATGCCCGTGCAAAATGTCAGGGAACTGATCGCATTTGCCAAAGCGCGCCCGGAGCAGATCAACTACGCCACGGCGGGCGCAGGCTCCGGTGCGCATTTGTTCATGGAACTCTTTGCATCGCTAAGCGGCGTACGGGTTATCAATGTGGCGTATCGTGGCGCGGCCGCTGCGACAACCGATGTGCTGGCGGGGCAGGTGCCGATGATGTTCGATAATATTTTTACCACGCTGCCACTCGCACGCAGCGGAAAGTTTCGCGCACTCGCGGTAAGCACTGCGCAGCGTTCAGCGATCGCACCCGAAATTCCCACGGTGGCAGAAGCCGGCGTGCCTGGCTACGACGCCAACGCGTGGTTTGGATTGTTCGCACCGGCGGCAGTGCCAAAGGACATTATTACTCGGCTCAATGCCGAGGTGATCAGAGGTTTACAAACTGCCGACATGCGCGAGCGGCTGCGCGCACTGGGCGCAACGCCGGGCAGTGGCACACCAGAACAGTTCGCCGCATTTTTCCGCAACGAAGTGGCGAAATGGGCGAAGGTGGTGAAAAGCGCTGGTGTGCGTGCGGATTAAAGCCTACTTGGTCACCGTCTTGCCGATGGTGCGCCCGGAGGTATCCTTATGCGTGGTGGTGGCGCCGCTGGTGGTGGATTTCGCGACGGTCTTGCCAGAGGCATCCATGGTGCGCGTGGTGTTGCCTTGCGTGACAGATTTACCGGTGACCTTGCCGGTTTTATCGTAATGCTTGGTGGTATTGCCTTGGGAAACGGATTTGCCCGCGCTGCTGCCTGAACTGCTGTAGTGCTTGGTGGTGTTGCCCTGCGTGGTGGAACGGCCTGCACTGCTGCCGCTGCTGGTGGTGTGCTTGCTGGTGCTCGAGGTGCTGGATGCGGCCAACGCGACGCCCGGCAGCGCCATCGCAATACCTACTGTAAGTATTTGAATTTGCTTGATTATTTTCATAACGTTCTCCTCGAATTTAGGTGGGTGAACCGATTCTAACGCACGATGGATAGACTGCGATGACGTGTCAGCGCGGTTTGGATGCCAGCACAGCCTTGCGCACATAAACTTTTTTTTCTACCGGATCCTGTATTTCATCAGCGATCAGCAGATAGAGTTCGGCTTCGTTACGCGCCTTGGCTGCCGCGCGTTTGATCACCACGGCAGCAATTGCACCCAATTGCCGCGCCAGTTCGGTTTCGGTGCGTTTCAGCAGTTCCGGTGCGATGGTTGGTGCTGACGTATGCGTCTGTACTGCGGCGCCCGCTTGCGGTTGTGATCGCGGCTGCGTGGTAAGTGGTTGCGGCTGATCGATGCCCTCGAACTTTTTAAGAAAAGCGGCGCGCGCTTTTTCGTCTTCAATTTCCGCTGCGACACGCTCGCACAGTGCGGCGACGGTGGTTGCCTTACGCGTGGCGTTGCGCACAATCACCGGCGCTATCGGGCCGATATGCAGCGCAGCGGCGGCTTCGATGCGCTTGAGCAATTCAGGCTCAAAGCTGAGCGGCTGCGCCGGCATGGTCTGCACGAATTGGGTATCCGATTGCGTAGTGCGCGCGGCGGTGACGTGCATGGCGCGACGTGAGACCGGGTCAGGTGGCGCAATACCGAGTTTCTCCATGAAATCGGCTACGCTTTGCGGGCGCTCATCTTCGTGGGGCTTGAGCGCCCAGTCGATGGTGTCCAGCACTTCAGCCGTATAAAGCCCCGTGGACAACTGCGCGCGGGCGGGTGTCATGACGTCCTGGCGGATGCGCGCGGCGGCCTCGACCGGCTTGGTACCGGTTATCATCCAGTACATGACGCCGCCCAGCGCATAAAGATCTGTCCATGGCCCCTGCTTGCCGTGGGCGTGGTACTGCTCAAGTGGGGCGTAACCGGGCGACACCATCGCGGTGATTTCCTGATCACCGCCCTTGATCTCACGCGCGGAACCAAAATCCAGCAGCACCGGGCTGTCGTCGGTGCGCATGAAAATATTCGCCGGCTTGATGTCGCGATGCAGATAAGCGGTTTTGTGGATGACCGCCAGTCCGCCTGCCAGCGCGTCCACGATGTTGAGCAAATCATTCTGCGAAAGCGGACGGCGATCGTTCATCCAGGTGCTGAGCGGCTGGCCTTCAACGCACTCCATGACCATATAGGCGGTGTGATTGGCTTCAAAGAAGCGCATCACGCGCACGATATTCGGATGATGAAACGACGCCAGTGTGCGCGCTTCATCAAGAAACCGCCGCAGGCCCCAGTCGAATGCTTCGCCGTCGGCAGGGCCAGTGCGCGCATGCACCGCGTGATCTGTTGCGCGAGCCGAACAATCAACCGGCAGATATTCCTTTAACGCAATCTTCAGATTGAGGTTGATATCGGTTGCAAGATAAGTGGCGCCCAGGCCGCCCGCACCAAGCACCGATTCAATGCGGTACTCGTTCAGCGTGTAGCCCGCAGGCAGATGATCAAGGCTGCTCATGATCTTGCGCGCCGCACGTTACGCTTTGTTGATCAGGTCGATAGCCTTGGCGAGGCTGCGCCGCATGCGATTGAACGATTTGCCCAGCAGCGCGACTTCGTCCTTGCCGCCATCGGCGAACTCGGCAATATCCATATTGCCGGTGCTGATTTTGTCGGCAGCTTCGGACATGCGTGTGATCGGTCGCACGATCAGCAGACTCAACATCACGTTCATGATGACGAACAGCGCCAGGAACACGGCAGTCAGTGAAAGCATGAACGTGTAGAACGCGCGATTGGCGTTTTGCATCGGCAGCGCCATCGGCACCGAGACGATTTGTGCGCCGATGACCTCCATGTGTTTCCAGCCGAAGCCATTGTTGGGGCCGTATATTTTTACCATCGCGGGTGGTGCTTCCGCCGCTGTGGTGTGGCAGGCGAGGCACGCTTTGTCTTTGATCTGAAACGGTCGCGCGAGGTACAGCGATTGTCCGGTGGGCGTGTCGCGCACACCGCTGATTTCGCCGCGATCCGGCTGGCTGCGAAAGGCGTTGACGATATCGCTTTCCCATTCGACGGCTTTGTTGCGCGGATTGGTTGGATTAAGTGTTGCTTCCTTGTAGGAATAATCGGCGTATTTTTTGCGCAGCGACGCCATGATTTCGGTGGCGGAGTAAGCGGGCACGCTTTGCGGATGAAATACGTCATCGCTATAAGGGATCAGCGGACGCAGTTGCATATTGGTGTAGCTGCGCATGGAAAGCGCGGATTCCATCATCACGCCTGCGTTGCGCAACACTTCATCGCGCGCGTTACGATGCAGCAGATCATACGAAATGTAGCCGGTAACCCCCAGCCCAATGGCAAATACCAGCAGCAGCACCAGATTGAATTTAAGCCGCAGTCCCATGTGAGTTCCCCTTGCATGCGAGGGCGCAACCCCAATTTGTTAATTTCGCGTGACGAGTATAGTAGCGGTTCTTGAAAATATCAATTAAATCAAATTGTTATACCACTGCTTTGCGTCGCGCCGTTTTTTTCGCGAACGGCGAGCGTTAGACGCGGATGATGGCGGGATAGATGCGCAGGATGGCGAGTTTGGTGAAGGGAGGCTGTGATTTCCCGGAATATGCTGCGCTACTTCCGGGCTTGCTAGCGGCTCGTCCGCAGCAACAAGGGGTTGGACAGTTTCTCGCTTTCACAACTCGATCTCCATTTCGCTGATTCGCAAATTCGCGTTGGTCGGCAGTGGGCGCTGACGCCCGGTGTTCTTGAAGCCTTCGCGGGAATAGAGGGCAACTGCCGCAGGCGCTGACGCTGGTGCCCACAGGCCAACACGTTTGAGGCCACGTTTACGCGCCCAGACCAGCACTGCCGCCAACAGAGAGCGCCCAACCCCGCGTCGCCGCTGTGACGGGGCGACCCACATTCCACCGACCCGGCCTACATCGCTTCTTTCATTATCGAGGATCCCGTACGTTGTGCCCACAATGGCGTTGCCTTCGAAAGCCACGAACATTACATGACGATTGGGCTCGGTAACCGAACGCGTTAAGTCTTCCCAGTAGGAAAGTGGCCGTGCTTCCGCCTGCGCAGCCGTCTCTCCGAAGGAATCAGGTGAATCATTCAAAATCCGGATTCGAAGCTCGCGATGAAAACTGACCTCGTACGGTTCTAATGCTCGAATTTTCATTTTGCGTCACGCCGGAGCTGTCCAGCGCGAAGTGGCAAGCGTAGCCCGGAAAGAGCGTAGCGTATTCCGGGGTGGCCGCCGCTGGCGCGCAGGTTGCCATACCTCGAAATACGGGATGCGGCCTTCGCCGGAATTGCGCGTGTTCATGAATGCACGGGTGAAGCCGAGAGCTTGACGCCAAGCGCCTGCAGCAGTTTGAGCATCGTGTCGTAGCGCGGCTTTGCGCCGGGGGTCAGTGCCTTGTAGAGGCTCTCGCGCCCAAGGCCGGTATCTTTTGCAAGTTGCGCCATGCCATGCGCGCGCGCCACGTCACGCACAGCGGTCAGAAATACATCGGGGTTCGGATTTTCCAATGCGGCGGTGATGTATTCCGCGACGGTCTCCTCGTTATTGAGGTAGTCGGCTGCATCGAAGGGCGCAAATTTAGCCATGGTTCATCCCTTTTTCAAAGCCCGCACCATTTCCATGGCACGTTTGATGTCACGCTTCTGCGAAGACTTGTCGCCGTCCGCCAGAAGCAAATAAATCACCCCCGCGCGCCGTGTGAAATAGACACGGTAGCCCGCTCCAACATGCACGCGCATTTCAGATACACCTTCGCCCACCGGCTCACAGTCGCCAAAATTACCGCGCTCGGCAGGTCAGATACGGTGAACAATTCGGGCGCGACTTTTGTTGTCTTTCAGCCCATCAAGCCAAGCGTCGAATTCTTCGGATCGCTCGAAGGTGATCATTTTACGATTGTATCCAAAAGGATACTAACGTGCAATCCGAAAAAGCGACAAGTATCGATGGGAATACGTTTAAGCATTCGGTATAAAATACTAAATAAAACATATACTTACGATATTTCTGCTGCATCCATCCCCGCCAACCGCCCAAACACCGCCCCCTTCAACACCGAAGTCGCCCCCGTGTAGGTCTTGTAATAAAGCCCCACGACTTCGCCCGCCGCATACAGCCCGCGTATCGGTACGCCATCCTGATTGAGCACCTGCGCGCGCGTGTTGACCTTGAGGCCGCCGAAGGTCAGCACATTGGATGAAATCACCGGATAGGCGTGATAGGGCGGCTTGTCGATTGCGCGCGCCCAGTTAGATTTTGCCGGTGAAAGGCCGCGCGTGGCGAGATGATCGAGCTCCAGTGCCTTGAATGTTCCACTCATGTCACTACGGCACGCGGCGTTGTAGTCGCGCACGGTTTGTTCCAGCGCGGCGGCGGGCACTTTGAGTTTGGCTGCGAGTTCCGCGATGGTCGCGCCGGTTATCGGCAGCTGATCGCTGCGCAGGCCGAGTTTGTAATTGGGTACGTCGTTGATTTTGGCATCGAGGATAGTGTAGGCGATGCCATTGGTTTGGTTGAAAATCTTGCGCGTGATGGATTCGTACACCGCGTCCACCGTGCCCGGCGCTTCGTCGGTGAAGCGCACGCCTTCCTGATTCACCAGAATGCCATAGGGAAAAATAAACACCGAAGGCTCCGGCCGGCCTGAGCGCGGATCAATGGGTTCAGCGTGATAGCTGCCGAAATCGCCGCACGGCGCCGCACCGATGTCGAGCGCCATGCGTATGCCTTCGCCCTTGTTGTAATAGCCGCCGCGCGCCACCGGGCGCAGATACAGCGCGCGCGGGCCGATGTAACGCGTCTGCATTTCGGAGCTGCCTTCAAAGCCGCCGCAGCCGAGGATGACTTTGCCCGGGATGTGCAGTGGTTCACCTTGTTTGTCACTGGCACGCAGGCCGGTCACTGCACCGCGCTCGTTTTGCATCAATCCGGTCGCTGTGGTTTCGTAAAAAAAACGTACGCCGATTTTTTCGGCAGCAGCAGCGAGCGCTTCAATCAGCGCCAGCCCGCCGCCGATGGGCAGCAGTCGTGGCTGAGATTTGGTCAAAAACTGCGTCGGCAGAAAATCAAATTTTACGCCAAAGGTTTTCAGCCACTGCACCGTAGGGCCGCACGTGTTGGCAAAGGCCGAAATCAATTCCGGGTCTGCAAAGCTCAGCGTTTTGACGATAGCAGGCCATTGCTCGTACCCCTGCGTGGTGTGCTTAAGCAACTCCGGGTCAAGATAACCGCCACCGTTTTCGGCAAAATGCGCTTCGAAGTCGTCAGTGACTTCGGTTTCGCTTTTCATGCGCAGATAGGCATCGGTGTAACGTGTGTTGCCGCCGCGTTCCTCGATGGGCGCGCGTTCGAGGATGGCGACTTTTGCGCCGCCCTGGGCGGCTGATACTGCGGCGGAAAGACCGGCGATGCCGCAGCCGACGACAGCGACATCAAAGTTATGGGTCACGTTGGTCATTGCGAAGTTTCTCCGATGCTTGCGCCATTGCGGCTGTTATCCGGCATTAGTGTACAGGCTCTAAAAATGATTAAAAACAAATGCTTGCGTTCGTTTGTGACGATGCGTCAGACTGCGTGGCGCTACCGTTACCGGCAGTGGTTAAATGCGTGACTATCTGGAGATGCCATGAAACCACAATTTTTTCGCGCCGCCGTTGGCTTGTGTGCCATTTTAGGCGCGGTGCCTTCAGTTTACGCGCAGAATTATCCGCTCAGTTATCCAACACGGCCGGTGCGCGTGATTGTCGCATTCGCGGCAGGTGGTGTTGCGGACCTGCAGACGCGCATCGTCGCAGCAAAGCTGGGCGAGCTGTGGCAAACCTCTGTGGTGGTGGATAACCGGCCCGGTGCGGGCGGGAACATCGCGGCCGGTATTGCCGCCAAGGCGCAGCCCGACGGATACACGCTGCTGAACTGCAACTTTGCCACGCACGGGCTTAACCCTGCGGCGTACCGCAAACTGCCGTACGATCCGCTGAAGGATTTTATTGCCATCGCGATGATCGGCACTGCACCGAACATCCTCGCCGTGCATCCGTCGGTACAGGCGCGTTCCGTCGGCGAACTGATTGCCTATGCCAAGGCGAATCCCGGCAAGCTCACGATGGGCTCGTCGGGTGGCGGTACGTCGCAGTATCTGTCGGTGGAACTGCTGAAGCTGACGACGGGCGTGGAGTTGATATACGTGCCGTACAAAGGTGGCGCCCCGGCGCTGACAGATCTGTTGGGCGGGCAGGTGCAGTCCATCGTTGGTGCGCTGCCGACGGTGATCGGCTTTCTGCCCAGCGGTCGCATGCGTGCGCTGGGCGTCACGTCCGCAGCGCGTTCGCCGCAAGTGCCGAATATTCCCACCATCGCGGAATCTGGCGTACCGGGATTTGAAGTGGTTGGCTGGAATGGATTGTGTGCGCCCACCGGCACACCGCAGGCCGTCATCGCCAAGGTGAGCGCCGACACCACCCGTGCGCTGAATGCGCCGGACACGCGTCAGCGTTTGACCGAGCAGGGCACGGATGCACGGCCCATGACACCGGCGCAGTTTGAGGCTTTCATGCGCGCGGAAATCGCAAAATGGTCGAAGGTGGCGCAGACGGTGGGCATGAAACTGGATTGAGCGCGTTACAATCTGCGTTTTCCATTACGTGAAGGATGAAAACGTTCATGGCCATGCGCATCTGGCACCAGAGTTTTACCGTATTGCAGGATTTGCCTGCATATAACGATGCGCTGACGGCGCATTTCAAAAAAGTCGCGCGACCGGATACCGAGATTGTCATGCACGGCATGGCCGAGGGCACGTATCCGACGAATTATCCCGGCACCGACATCTGCTTTGACGTGATCCAGCGTTTGCATGGGCCACAGTTTCTGATGGCGGGCATTGCCGCCGAGGAGGTGGGGTTCGACGCTTATGCCATCAGCAGCATACCCGACATCATGCTGCGCGAGACGCGCGCTTCGCTCAACATTCCGGTAGTGGGTTATGGCGAATCCGCGATGCTGTTTGCCTGCGCGCTGGGCGAGAAATTCGGTATTCTGAATTTCATCGAGGGTATGGCCGGACAGTTGGCCGACAATGCGCATCGCTACGGTTTGAGCAGCCGCTTTGTCGCAGCGCGACAGGTGGGCTTTACCTTTGCGGATGTACTGAAGGGTTACAGCAATCCGGCGGAATTGATTGAGCGATTTAAAGTGGCGGCACGCAAAATGATTGCGGATGGCGCCGATGTCATTATTCCCGGTGAAGCGCCGCTGTGTGTTTTGCTGGCGCACAATGGCGTGAACCGTGTGGACGATGTACCGGTGATGGATTCACTCGCTGCGTGGATCAAGATGGCGGAGTCGCTCGTGGATTTGCGCCGCAGCAGTGGCCTGTCGCCCAGCCGCCGCGGCTATTATCAGGCCATGCCGCCACGCGAACGCCTGAAGGAATTGCTGGCGTTTTACGGGCAGGCCCGATTGGCACCGAAAGCGTAGTGATGGAAAACTCCGTAGCCCGGAAGAAGCGCAGCGTTTTCCGGGGTGCGATGCTCAGGCATTGCGTTCTTGGGCTGATCTTCGCCGGTTACACGGGCGCGGCATACGCCGCCGAATACCAATACGAAGGCCCGCACCCACCGCGTTACGTAGCACAGCGTGTGGCAGATGCCCGGCCGCAAGTGGCGTTGGTGCTGGGCAGTGGCGGGCGTCGTGGATTTGCCCATGCCGGGGTGCTGCGCGTGCTGGATGCCGAGGGGCTCAAGCCGGATTTGATTGTGGGCGTGAGCATCGGCTCAGTGATCGGTGCACTTTACGCAAGCGGCATGAGCGCAGCGGAGATTGAGCAACTGGCCATGCAATTGGATTTGGCTACGCTGCGTGATTTGTCATGGTTGCATTGGGGGCAAGTGCGCGGCCAAAAGCTGGAAAACTTTGTGAATTCGCGCGTGCGTCAGCGGCCGTTGGAGGCGTTGGGCATACGCTTTGCCGTGGTGGTGACGCGCGAGCGCGACAACGCATTGCAAATTTTCAATAGCGGCGATACGGGTACGGCGGTGCGTGCATCCAGCGCAGTGCCCGGGCGGTTTTACGCCGTGCGTATCGACGCTGAAACCTATGTCGATGGCGATGTGGTCAGCCCGGTGCCGGTGCGCGCTGCGCGCACGCTGGGTGCGACTGTCGTGATTGCTGTAGATATTTCAGCAAAGATTGACAACATGCCGCGCAGCGTTCCGGAGGAATGGGCGCGCACTGATCGTGAACGTCGCGCACGCATCGATGCTGAAACCCGATTAGCAGATGTGCTGATACATCCTGAAATAGGGTATTTCGCTGGGACTTCAGAGAGTTATCGTGCACGCGTAATATCAGCCGCCGCACTGGCTACGCGTGAAGCATTGCCGCGTATCCGAAGCGCGATGGCGGCGAAGCGCCCGTCCGCTGCGTCAGTTTCAAACCAATCGCCAGCGATGCGATAATCTTCCATCGCAGTCAGGATTTGAATCATTAATTTGCCCGGGACATGACAGAGATTCCGCACCGGCGTCAACGTATGCGCCTCTCGCTGCACTGGAAAGCGGCGGTTGCGTTTGCACCTGCCCTGGGTCGGGCTATAGCGCATACGCAAACGCAGGACTTGTCTGCCAGCGGCGCAGCCATATTCAGCGATTACGCGGACCTGACAGGCACCGAAGTAACCTTGTTGCTGGCGCTCCCTGCGCGCACGGGGGAAAAAGCGCCCAGTGTGCTGAAGATGCGCGCCAGAGTTGTCTCCACCGTGCGCACGCCTGATATGGCGCAGTACCGGCACGGCCTGACGTTCATCCGTTCGCCGCACGATGGGCTGGACGATCTGGATGCCATGCTAACCAGTATTACCCCGCAAGCACCCAGCGCAGCGGTGGTTGCTGCCGCATCCGCTGATCCCATCACGATGACCACACCCAGCCGCCGTCTAAATCAACTGAAGCAATTGGCGCAAGTCAGACTGGCGGAGGAAAAGGCGAACGCGCCAGCGATATCCGCCAATGCGCTAATTAACGACGCTTTGGAGCGGTCGTATCGATATCTGAAAGATCTCGCAGAACAACTGAATGTGGTGCATCCTGACTATCCCAAAAGTTACGCCATCGCTGGCGTAGCCGAATTCAACGGGCTGGTGTGGGAGACCGGGCGCGTCGACTTCTACACGCGCGAGCTTTCACTCAAGACCAAGCTCTATGACCGCGTTGTATTGCGCTTTGTGCTATCGGCTAAAAAGCAAATCCATCTTGATCGTGAATACCCGGCCAGCGAAAATCTGCGACGCGTACTCACGGACAGCAAGATTGAATTTACGGCAAAAGAGGTGCGCAATGCGCGTGGCTATATCGAGCGGATTACCTTTGATTTCCCGTGCAAGGTCGCGGCCAGCGTGCAGTTCTCGGGCCAATTCGATATGGGCAAAATCCTGCTGCATACCAGCAATGTATCCGGCTTCGGCGTAGTGGAGCAGATATTGGCGCCCGAAGCGATTACTGAAGAAGCACTCGATGAGTTTTCCGCTTTTATCCTCGGCGAAACCAAAGCCTTGAGTCCGTTGCTGCTGCGCAATGCCGCACGCTGAGCATTCGTTGAAAGATGCCGTATTCGCCGGATTTCACCGGCGCGAAAGCCGCCGCGCCATTTCCCATGGCATCATTACCGTTAGCATTGCCAGCGCTGCGAGCGGCACAATAATCACCAGCCGTTCCGGCCACGGCCCCAGCAGATCGACGATGCTGGGATGCAAGGGTTTGGATTGCCCAACGAAGCCGTAGTTCGCGCCCAGCAGCATGTCGATGGGTAGCACCACAGCGACGTAGCTTGCACTGGCGATGCAGGCGGCGCGGTAGTCGCGCCAGGTTGGGCGAAAGCCGTTTACCGCGATATCGTAAATCGCAGTCATCATCACAAAGCCGTGTAAAAACCAGAATGACCAGAACACCGGAGACGAGGGCGGCTCAACGATGCTGGGCGTAATCATGGCCTGCGTGCAAAGCGCGAATGCCCAAAAATACAATATGGCGCGCAGCGTGCGATGCTGCGTGAGCAGCACCGCGGAGGCGATCAGCGATGTGATGTGACACATTTGCAGTGGCAGCGTGGTAACAGCGTCGAAACGCGCGGGCAATTGCCACCAGCCGTGCGCGGCCAGCCACACGGCGATGTTGGCGTACGCGAGCGTGCGTTCAAACCGGCTGGGCGCAGGTGCGCTGCGCGGCACGAATCGATTGCGCCCATACGTGACTGCCAATGCAATGACCACGGCGATGCACGACAGCGCGTAGCCGTGGTCCAAGGTAAATGGGCGAAAGGTGTCCAAGGATGCGTTATTATAAGTATTTGTTTTTAAACGCTTATTTTTGGTTTTAGTAATTTACGCATTTTATACGCTGTTTCAACGCCGCTGTAGTAGTGGGGCACCGTACGCTCAAACGTGAAGCCCAGCGCTTCATAGAAAAATTTTGCACTCGCATTATTGGCGCGCAATTCAAGCACGATTTCCGTGATGCCTGCCGTGAGCGCAGATTGCTCCAGCCACGCGACGAGTGCGCTTCCGATGCCGCTGCGCTGATGGGTTGCGTTGACGGCGAGCAAGCTCAGGTGCAGGCGCGTTTCACCGAATTCTGCGATGGCGAAGCCTTCGATTTTATGGCTGACTTGCGCCACGATGACGCACGCATCGCGATGCCGTAGCGCGCGGGTGACGCGCGCGGGGTCCCAACTCCAGCCGCGCAGGCCAACTTCGATCAGGCAACGCGACATGACGGCGATGGCGTGCGCGTCGGAGCCAGTGGCGAGGCGGATGATGGGAGTAGTCACGATGAAGCTATCTTACCAATAAAACTTACCCATAAAAAACGGCAACCGCTGGCGGTTGCCGTTCTCGTTGTACAAGAGACGCGTGACAATCAGGCTTTGGTCTTGGGAATAAACTTCAGCGCTACGCCATTATTGCACCACCGTTCGCGCGTGGGTTGTGGGCCGTCTTCAAACACATGGCCGTGGTGCCCGCCGCATTTGGCGCAGTGGTATTCAGTGCGCGGCAGCACCAGTTTGTAGTCGGTGGATTTCGCAAACGCGCCGGGTATGGTGGTGAAAAAACTCGGCCAGCCGGTGCCCGATTCGTACTTCATTGCCGAGGTAAACACCGGTAGCGCGCACCCTGCGCACACAAACACGCCGGGGCGTTTTTCGCCGTTAAACGGGCTGGTGCCTGCGCGCTCGGTGCCTTCGTCGCGCAGCACGTTGTATTCCATAGGCGACAGGCGCTTGCGCCACTCGTCCTTGCTCAGCTTGAGCGGCGGCGCGACTGCGACGTCGGGTGTGCCGTCGGCGAGCAGCGCTTTCCAGTTTTTCTGCATGTCTTCGAGGTTTTTTTTGTCCACTGACTGCGCAAAGGCTTCGCGCGCGCCGAATGAGCCAAGTGATCCCACTGAGCCGTACGCAGCCCATGCTGCAATGCTTTGAATAAATCCGCGTCTTTCCATAGTTCCTCCAATGACGTTACGAACCAGACCTTTGGTCACCGCAGCGCTGGGAGAGTTCCCGGCGCTACGGCGTTGTGCTCACTTTTGTGCGCACTTTCGTATCATTGGTCGGAGTGACTGCCACAACCTTACAAGGTGGCTTCCGAGCCGAAAATCACCGTGCATTCGCTGGAAAACACGCCGCCATTGCCTTGCGCCAGTGCTACATCGCAGTTCTTAACCTGCCGTTGCCCGCATTCGCCGCGCACCTGGCGGATGGCTTCAATCATGACCAGCAAGCCATACATACCAGGGTGGCAATACGACAAGCCGCCACCGCTGGTGTTCACCGGTAAGCTGCCGCCGGGCGCAATCGCGCCGCTGGCCACAAACGGGCCGGCCTCGCCCTTTTTGCAGAACCCAAGGTCTTCAAGAAACAAAATCGGCGTGATGGTGAACGCATCGTAAAGCGACAGCATCTGCATATCGGCAGGTTTCAACTTTGCTGCGGCGTAGGCTTGCGCGCCGGATTCCTTGGCTGCGCTCACGGTGAAATCCGGCATGCTGGAAATATTGGCATGCGACAGTGATTCGCCGCTACCCAGCACATAAACCGGTTTCTTTTTCAGCGCCTTGGCGCGATCAGCGCGCACCATCACGATGGCTCCGCCGCCGTCGAGCACCAGACAGCAATCGCGCACCGTGAAGGGGTAACTTACCATACGTGCGTTCAATACTTGTTCGACAGTGAGAGGCTCTTTCTCCCACGCCTTCGGGTTCATCAACGCCCATTTGCGCGCCGATACAGCCACTTCCGCAAGCTGCTCACGTGTGGTGCCGTACTGATGCATGTGCCGCATGGCCGCCATTGCATACGCCGTGCTTGGCAGGAACGGCCGGTACGGAGACTCATAGGGATTAAAGTCACGCGGCGATGCTGCGGCGCGTGACACCGAGCGCTGCGTACTACCGTAGGCGATAACAGCTACACTGCACAGCCCCAATTGCAGCGCTGCGTGCGCATGCGCCACGTGCGACATGAATGACGAGCCGCCGATGATGGTGCCGTCGAAGTATTTGGGTTTGATGCGCAAGTATTCCGCGAAGGCCATTGGGCCCATCCGCACCTGTGTCGCTGCGACAAACAGTCCATCAACGTCTTTCAGCGTCAGGCCGCAATCCTCCAAGGCACGCATGGTGGCTTGCGCCATCAGATCCATCGGGTTAGTACCTTGCGCCACCTGGCCCAGATCGGATTCTGCGGCACCGACTACCGCGACACTGCCGCGTTGCAGTCCTGCAAGATTCGCGGCGCTCATTTTGCATTCTCCACGGGTGTAAATACGGGGTAGGGCGCTGCTTTGTCGGTGCCGGGAAATACGCGAAATTTCACGCGCATGCCGATCTTGACCTGCATCGCATCGATGTCTTCCACACGACTCATCATGCGAAAGCCTTCGTCAAGATCAATCATCGCCACATTCAGCGGCGGCTCGCCTTTGTAGTGTACCGCTGTGGTGGTGTATACGGTGCCGAGACCCTTGGAGACACGCCATTCGATATTTTCGCTGCCGGTGGCGGGTGCATAGGCACGCGGGTAGAAAAACGGTTTGTTGTCATCGAGGCATACCTGATAGGCAAGTTCGCCTTTGGCCAGATGCGCCTGAAATACACCTAGCGGTGATTTTTCCATCAGACTGGACATGGGATTTCCTTCGTAAAATTACGGATAGAGTTGTTGCTGCCTGTTCATTGTAACGCCTAAAACAGCGCCAGTTGCATCACGCGATTGCGTGCGGATTGACCATTGAGCGGTCGGAGGGTAAATTACCGATTCGTCGAAAAAACAGTTTAAATCTCTGATACGGCACCCTTGAAAAATATCGAAGCACTGGCTGAAGCGTTGTCGATGACCGAGCTGGTCCGCCTGCAGGATTTGCTGTCAAAGGCCATCGTCCGGCGTTTTGAAAAGCGCCTTGCACTGGTTTTCAGCGATGTGGTTGGCTCAACGCCGTACTTCGCGCGCTTTGGCGATCAGGAAGGGCGCAAACTTCAGCAGCGCCACTATGATTTTGTGGCCACCGCCATTGCATCTGAGGGCGGTCGCGTGGTGGATACGGCAGGGGACGGCGTGTTTTTCTGTTTTGACAACGTAACGGCTGCGACGCGTGCCGTGGTGAGCCTGATGCGGGCTACCGCACATGATAACGACGGGCGCACGGCTGATCACCGGCTCAACCTGCGTATCGGCGTGCATGTGGGGCCGGTGCTGACAGACGGCGTGCTGGTGTCGGGTGATTCGGTTAATTTTGCCAGCCGCGTGGGTGGTTCTGCGGGGACTAACGAGATAAGGTTGTCAGCTGCGGCACACGCCGAACTATCCGACATGGATTTGCGTTTGCGCGGCAAGCGTCAGGCAGCGGTGGTACTCAAAGGCATTGAAAAGCCGCAGGATCTTTTTGAGCTGGACTGGATTGATGTCAGCAAATTTCCCACGCTGGTTCGATTTGAAGACGGCTCGGTGGTGCGCTTGCCTGCGTTGAATGTAATTCGTTTCGGGCGATTGGCGGAACGCGACGGTGTGGCCGCCAACGATGTGGTGATCAGCCTGCCCGATGCCGAAATGAATGGCCGCATCAGCCGTTGGCATTTTGAACTGCATCGCCGTGCAGACGGTCTTCATCTGCGTTCTGTGACGTCCAGCACCACTACCGAGGTCAATGGCAACGCGATTGAAGGTAGCAATAGCGTGCCTGTGCTGCCCGGTACGCGTGTGCGCGTTGGCGGCGTACTGACGTTGCAGTTTGGCCTGGATGATGCTGCTGACGATCGCACGCAGATGCCAACGGTGATGGCCAACAAGCAGTAACGCTGTCGGTTAATCCGCTCTGACGCCGGCTGCCTTGACGATCTTCCCCCAGTGCGTGATCTCTCTCTGGACATAGGCGCTGAACTGTTCCGGCGTGCTGGACACCGCTGTCATGCCCAGATTGCTGTAGTGTGATTTGACCTCCGGCAGCGCCAGGATACGCGCCGTCTCGCCGTGTAGTTTTGCAATGATTTCCCGCGGCGTGCCTGCGGGGGCGAACAGGCCCCACCACGGTGCGAATTCAAAACCCGGAATGGTTTCGTTGATGGTAGGAATTTCCGGTATGGCGGGGTCGCGTTTGCTGGCACTGATCGCGATCAGGCGCAGGCGATTGCCGCGTATGTAAGGCAGCACAGCGGATGAATTGGCGAAAATAAGGTCCAGCCGTCCCGCCACCAGATCGATGGCGGATTGCGGGCTGCCCTTGTAGGCCACATGCGAGATTGATACATTCGCCATTACCTTGAACATTTCGCCTGCGAGATAGGGCGTCGTGCCTATGCCAGCCGAACCGAAGTTGAGCTTCCCCGACTGAGATTTTGCGAGGGCGATCACATCCTTCACGGTTCTGACCGGCACAGAAGGGTGCATGACCAGCAGCAGATAACTGGTCGCCACCTGCGAGATTGGGGTGAAATCCTTTTGCGCGTTATACGGCAGCCTTGCATACAAAGCGGCATTGACCGCATTGGTGCCGATGGTGCCAAGCAATAAGGTGTAACCGTCCGGCGGTGCCTTCGCCACCAGCTCAGAGCCTACATTCCCCGCCGCGCCCGTACGGTTGTCGACGACGACGGGCTGCCCCCAGGTTTCATTCATCTTTTGTGCGATGGGCCGCGCCAACACATCCGCCACGCTGGCAGGCGGAAATGGCGCGATGATGCGCACGGTTTTGGCGGGAAAGGGCTGCGCAGCAACGGGCAGTGCCAGAAGGCTGGCGAAGGCGAGCAGCGCCGTTCGGACGAGGTGTGCGCGGCGCTTGGGCATGGGTTGAAAAACCTTATAAATCAGAGGGTTGATTTTTTGCCCGGATCCATCTCCGACTTCAGTGCGATCTGCGCCATGTTGATCGCGCTGTAATAGCCGCAGGTCAGCGTGAGGTCGGTCATGCCCCGTGTGTCCAGCAGTTTTTCCGCGGCGGCGTACGTGTCATCGCTGACTTTTTTATCGCGCAGTAGCTGATGCACAAAACTCGCAACCACCTGCTCGTCGGGGGTGAGCGCGGTCAGCGGCTGGCCGGTGCGTATGGCCTCAATAGACGCGGCACTGACGCCGGCCTTGGCAGCCATTGCGGCATGCGCGGTCCACTCGATGTCGCTGTTCCATTCGCGCGCCAGGACAGTGATCGCAAATTCCTTGATGTTCTCCGGCATGGCGCTCTTGAAGCGCAGCACCGCGCCCATCGAGGTCAGGTAGCTGGTGGCCTGCGGGCTGTTGAGCAGGGCGCGGAATTGCAGCCCCACCTTGTCAGCGTTGCGGTCACGGCGGATGCGGTCATAAATTTCCTTGCCTTCGGCATCCATCTCTTCGCGGTCTACATACGGTACACGGGCCATTTGTGTCTCCTGTTGAAGTACGGGGCATTATAGAATGATGCTTGGATTGCTGTACGCTGGGTGCAATGCCGTGAATACCGGCGCAATGGGGCGCAATTCACACCCAATGCGGGGAGAGCGCAGTGAACAAAGCGAACAAGATCGGGTGGCATCGGGTTTCGTTGCCGGCGGCGTCGTGGGTGAGCACAGCCCTTTCTCAAACCTACCCCGTCAAACCGGTGCGGCTGCTGTTCGGCTACACCGCTGGCGGGGCAGGCGATGTATCGGCGCGCATACTGGCGCAAAAGCTTTCTGAACTGCTAGGCCAGCAGGTTGTGGTGGAAAACCGGCCTGGCGCGGGTGGCGCCATTGCCGACGAGGCTGTCGCTAGGGCTCCACCGCGATATTGCCGTCACTGCGCCCCAAATTACCGTATGACGTGGCACGCGATTTTGCGCCGGTGTCGCTGGTGGTGATTACCGCGTTCGCGTTGTCGGTGCACCCGTCATTGCCGGTGCAGGATGTCAAAGGCCTGATCGCGCTGGCACGCGCGCAACCGGGCAAGCTCACCTTCAGTTCGCCGGGCATCGGCAGTTCGGCGCACTTCGCCGCCGAAGTATTCAAGATGATGGCGGACGTGAAAATGCTGCACGTGCCGTTCAAGGGGCCGCCTGAAGCCACCACCGCCGTGGTCTCCGGGGAACTGGATGCCGGGTTCCCGAGTGTTACCGGCGCGTTGCCCTTCATCGCAACCCATCGCCTCAAGCCACTGGCTGTAAGCAGCGCCCGGCGCGCTTCACAATTGCCGAACGTGCCCACGCTCGGCGAAGCCCAGTTACGGGTTATGAACGCGCCGGCTGGAACGGCGTGCTGGCGCCTGCCGCCACGCCCAAAGACATCATCGCCCGGCTGAATGCGGCTATTGTCAAAGTCGTAAGCGTACCGGACATGAAAGAGGCATTTTTCAAACAGGGGCTGGACATTCAGACTAATACGCCGGAACAATTTGCCGCGTTCATGCGGCGTGAGCTGGCGCAGAATGCGAAGGTGGTGCAGTTTGCCGGGATTAAGGCGGAGTAGGGGGGGGGCGAGATACGAGCGCGTGGGGCTTTTCAATTCTATGGGTATTTTTGCTGGAGAATTTCGGTGAACACCGTACGATGGTGGCGATTTACAGCAATGACAGCATATCGGCCTCAGCAGCCGTTGGCTTCGTGTGACATAGACGACCGGTGTACATCGCTTACCGGCCATTGCCCAAAAGTTAGATCGAATGGCCGCTTACTAAATCAGGCTATGGCCGTACCCGACCCATTGCGGTCACAGACTTTTCTCCACTGCGGACGTTCAATTCCTCGCTCGATTGCCTTAGTGACGCGCACGCGGATCACCTACAGAATCTAGTAGATGCTAAGCCAAACAATGAATGAACTGAGCTTGCTGGTTGCGGGTGCCTTGCGCGGCGATCTGAGCATCTGCGAAAATGCGCGGGCTAGTGTAGTGTTGCATTCTTTTTGGAACTTAACCCATCTTTAACATGATTTCGTCATAAGTGGTCTTTTTGGGCGATTATTAAACTGTAAGTCATTGATTCTAAATAACTCACGTTTTTGAGTCGTTTTGTTGTGCCATAATATTTTTCGTGGCCCAGTCTCCCCCCTTGCTTTTCGCGTA
>CANKUB010000078.1 GCA_947486575.1 Betaproteobacteria bacterium
GTTTTAAAGATTGACCGTAGCTTCGTGAGCGGCCTTCCTGACGACCAGGACGATGTTTTATTGGTCAAAGCCATACTGGCGATGGCCAAGGGATTTGGCCTTAAGGTGGTTGCCGAAGGTGTGGAGAATCATGAGCAGTTGGGCTTTCTCGCCAATCAGGGCTGCGACCTCGCCCAGGGCTTTCTTCTTGCCAAGCCTATGAATGAAGAGACATACGCCAGTTTTCTTAAAACGAAGCAAGCTGGCGTTGATTCGCAGCGGTCGCCTGCCTCTGGCAATACGCACGCGAATAGCAGCGCGAGCTGATATCGCGCTTACATTTTCAGACACACTGCGTTCGAAGGAAATCTACCAATGAAAATGAAATCTGTAGGGGACTGGAGTAGCGGGTGGCGGCGAATCGTTTTCCTTCTACACCTGACTGCAACGGCGATATTCGTCGCTAACTCTCACGCAGCTGACGAACCGTTGGTCATGGGCGTATTTCCGCGGTTCCACGCAAGTGAAACAACGACACGCTACGCACCGCTAGCCGATTACCTCAGTGAGCGGCTTGGACGAAAGGTCAACCTGGTCACCTCAAAAGACTTCCAGACATTTTGGCAGGGTATCCAGGAGCAACGTTACCATATCGTTCAATACAATCAGTATCACTATATCCGCTCCGCGAAGTCCTATCAGGTCATTGCACATAACAAGGAATTCGGCAAAAGCACGCTCGCAGGCACGATTTACGTACGCAAAGACAGTGGTATTACCCGTCTCGCCCAGTTACGCGGTCGCACCGTCCTGTTTGGCGGAGGAGAGGATGCAATGATCGGCTACATCGCCCCGCTGCATATGATTTTAGAGGCGGGGCTGAAGAAATCGGATTTCAAGTCCCAATTTGCTATCAACCCGCTGAACTCGGTCATCGGCGTCTATAACAAGCAGGCCGATGCAGCGGGTTCCGGTGACGGCGTGCTCGACCAGCCGGCACTGAAGAAGGCTATAAATACGGATGAGTTAACCGTTCTGGCTGTTACGGAGCAGCTCCTTCATCTCCCATGGGCTGTAAACCGCAGTGTTCCTGCCGCTTTGCGTGATTCTATCCGTGCTTCCATGGTCGATCTCGAGAACAGTGAGACAGGAAAGAAGGTCTTGAAATCCGCCGTATTGAGCGGTATCGGAAAAGCGGATGATAAGGACTATGAAGCGCATCGCAGAATGGTGCGGACTGTCGTGGGCCCGCTTTGATACGGCACTGGGATTGCTGATGGAAGCCTCACGACAACGACGGAGCTGGATACGAAGGCTATCCTTGGACACGCCTTTAGTTCCGGTCACAGCAATAATCAGCTTCGTACTTTGGGCTCATTTGGGTTCCCACCTTCCGATATTTCGTTCCCAGGTACATTTCGAACGCGGATGGGAGCAGTTTCGGGCTGCGTACCGCATCAATGATTTTGGTGAGGACGGTTATTTCGTCCGGGCCGTCCAGAATGGTTATAACGTATTTAACACCACGCCCAGGTATGCATGGCGCTTTACGCGCAAAACCAGTGTGGATCGAATAAGCGCATGCGCCAGTTGCCATACCCCTGAGGACATGGCTTACGGCTTCGTCAACTCGGATCGCTTTGACGCCAGGATTGGACGCAGAGTGTCCTTCGAAGAACGAATCATGCGGTGCTTTGCAGAACCCATGGACGGGTTCGTTCCCACGCTATACGATCCCGTGGTGCGAGATCTGCGTATCTTTGCCCGTGCCGTTGCCTACCATCTACAGCTGAGCGAAGGTGCGACCGGAGCGGAGAATCGGCCGTTTCTACGCCCAAAATGAAACTGTTGAAGCTACTGGCCTCGCTACTCGTTTTCAGCGGCCTCTACTGGCTTGCCGTGCAAAAACACGCCGAGCGAGATCAACTCCGGCTGGCCAGCGTATATCTCACGCCGAACTGCAAGGAGAAATTGGCGCGTTACGATCTCACGCCTGCGGAGTATTACCGGTCGCCCTACGTCCAGAAAATGACTGGCACAGAGAGCACGGGGCGAGGTTACCGCGCCGAAGACGTGCGTGCCATCCAGCGCGGGTGCAATATTGTCGATGACCTGCAGGGAAATTTAGCCAGGGATGGACCGCGCGAGCGCTGGCACGCAAACCGCTTTGTTCGTGGCACGCAAACCAAATGCGCCCATTGCCACCAAAGTGCGGGCGACAAACAGGACGCGGCAGGCAATCGCCTGGTCGGTTCAAACAATCTGGGGGCCTCATGGGTGATGGCAGATATGTACGATCGATTCACGGGGATGCTGCTGCCCAACGAATTGCGCCAGATGCAGTGTTATATCAATTCATCCAATGGCTTCAAACCGAATGCTGCGGATGATGTCATTCGCGATGTCACCGCCTACAGTCGTTTCCTCGCAGCTGCGCTCGATATGAAAATAGGCAAGCGCTACCCGGAACAGGGCATGGACGAGATTCCTGCTTCGGCGACCCTTAGACGCGGTGACGATTATGTGCGCGGTGCCCATGTGTACCGCCAGAAATGTGCGTCCTGTCATGGGGCTCAAGGCTTCGGTACGGTGGTGGACGGGCGAGCAATCTATCCGGCACTGGCCGGTCCTGATGCCTTCAGTCTCGACTCACGCATGAATTTCGCCAAGGTCAACACCGTGATGCCAGGCTTTATCTGCCGCAACATGCCCCCGCAGCAAGAAGGCAGTCTTGACAATCAACAGTGCCGAGATATTGCGTACTATCTCAGCACGTTGCCACGCCCGGCTGGCGACCTGCAAGGCCCTCTGGTGGCAGCGTGGCAACAAATGATGATGACCGTCATGCCACCCTTGACACGATACGCCGAGTCAATTGGTGGCAACGTTGCGCCGCCTGCGTCCCATTAGATCTGTTCCAATGAACGCCCTCAGAAGCGCCCTGCCACGAATCCTGCCCGCCCTGCGTAGCAATGTGCCTGTTGGGCTGACACTGGCAGTGATCACACTTCCCCAGGCCATCGCCTTCTCCACTACGCTCGCTGGCTTGCCGCCACATTTCGGTATCTACGCCGCCATCTGGGGCGTGTTATTCACCGCTTTGCTGAACCCGTCGCGGGTATTCAGTGGCGGGCCCAATACCGCAATGTCGGCCGCCATTGGAGTTATCCTGTTGCCGACGGCCCCCCCATTTGGCACCGATTACATCGGCTATGCGCTGACGTTAATCCTGCTCGCGGGCCTGATACAAATGCTGTTTGTCCTGATCCGTCCGCTGGGACGGATGCTGGACCTGATCAACGAGCCCATTATCAACGGCCTGATTTGCGGCATCGGCTTGTTCCTTATTTTTAAATCCCTCACGGTCTTCGCAGGCTTGCCAATCAATACGCAATCAGAATGGGCGCTGTGGATAGCATGGCAGTCATTTCTGGCGGCACTTGAAATCGGCAATCTGTACGCCATCCAGATTGGAATGATTACCCTGATCACCAGTCTGGCTGTACGGCAGATCGATGCGCTGCGCAACTGGGCGATTTTGATCGGCGTGGCGGCCGGCACCGCTTACTCTGCCTACCTCAACGCAACAATCGGCTTGCAGAATACGATGGTAGAGCAGATCGCCAATCTGGCGGCGATAAAAATCGTCTATCCTTCCCTGCCGGTTTTCAATCAGGAAGCGATGTCCGATATCGTCTCGATCCTGCCGGGTGCCGTTACGCTTGCGCTGCTCGGTCTGTTTCAAACGGTGGCTGCGATGCGGCGCATGAACCGCAAGATCGGCGTTTTCACTGATAGCCGTAAGGGCATTTTCGCCGACGCCGTATCCAACTGCATGCTGCCCTTTTTGTCTTCCCTTCCCACGTGCGCATCCTTCAACCGTATGTGGCTGGTCTACAACCTCGGGGGGCACAGCCGCCTCGCCTCGGCAATCTCGGCAATGATATTGTTGCTGATAGTACTGTTTCTCGGCGATGCCATTGCCATCATACCGATGCCGGCTATGGCCGCCGTAATCATGTTGCTCGGCGCCAATATGATCAATTGGGAAGATATCAAGCCGCACCTCAAGGATCGCCGCGAAGCGGTGGTATTTGCGGCCTCCTTTTTGTCCGTTCTGTTCCTCGATTTATTTGGCGCCGTAGTGGTTGGATCCGTTCTGGCCATTGCCTATTCGAAATGGGAGCAGGCCCATCCCAACATCAGCCTGAGCGGCAACGTGCTGAAGGTCAGAGGCAATATCTATTACGGGTCACTGCCTGTCATCGAAGCAAACTACCACAGCGCAATCGAGCGCGAAGGCAGTGTCATCGTAGACATTTCAGATTGCTACTATATTGATCCCGAAGGGATTCGCTGGCTGGCCGCCGCGAAAGCAAGCCAGAACGTTGCTTTCACCGACCGACGCAAGACCCAGAGTCGCCGTGAACTTGAACGACGTGCCTCTGCTGAAACCAAGCGAGTATCCGGCAGACGCCGCCGCAAACCGGATAGACGGCAACGATCGGAATTTTGACCAGTAGCCCGCTAGGCTTTGGCCGACGCCAGCTTTTGAATCTCCAGCACCCTCGCGCGATACTTCGCTGCCTCGTCCTTACGACCCGTCGCGTAGCACACTTCAGCCAGATTGGTTAAGGTGTTCGCAACACTTTGGCTCATGGACCCCAGCGTTTTTTCTTTCATTGCCAGCGCTCGGCGCAACACCGGCTCGGCCTCTTTGTAACGCTCCTGCATGCGCAGATTGGCGCCGAGATTGTTGATTGCGGTAGCGGTCTTCGGATCTTCCCCATGCGCCTTTTCGAAAATGGGCAGCACGGTACGTTGCAGCTTTTCGGCTTCAAGGTATTTTTTTTGCGCCTGGATTACGTCCGCAAGATTCAGCATCATCAAGGCGGTTGCGGGATGTTCTGCGCCCAGTAATTTTTCACGCAATGCCAGCGCCCGCCGGTAATGCTTTTCAGATTCTTCATAGCGCTTCTGGAAGCGCAACACCAGCGCGAGATTACCGACGCTGGTTTCAGTGTTGCGGTGCGCCGGGCCGAATGATTTTTCGGCTTCGAGCAAACCCTGTTTGGCGAGTTGTTCGGCTTTGTCGAGTTGCCCGGCGGTCATCAGTGGCACCACCTGATCGTTAAGCACTTTCCACTCTGCCTCACCTGCGTGAACGGGCATGCACCAAAGCGCTGCGCACATCACGCCAAAAACTACCTGCCGACTGCCACGGGCACCCTCAAACATCTGCAAGCAATACCTCCATCTGCCGCAGATAGTGTTGCGCCTCAGGCGAACCTTCGGCAGGTGCGAAAGGCGCCTGTTCTTCGGGACTATGCGGCGCATAGGGCCCGCCTTTCGCCTCAAAAATTACTGTGGGCTTCAGCGCTACCGCCGTATGAAACACACCTGTCGGTATGCTTACCGCGCGCACCGGGCCGTTTTCATCGAGCTTTATTTTGCCGGTGACGACACCACTCGCATCGTATAACACCACACCCAGACAGCCCTTCACCACGATCATGAATTCTTCTTTATTATCAAGAAGATGGCGATGCGGCCGCACGTATGAGCCGGGCACGATGGCATTCAACAAACGCTGACACGGGTGTGATTCGCGATCATGAAAATTCAAATTTTTGCGCTGCCGTGGCGAAGCCATTGCCTGCGCCAGTAAGTCGTCAATCATCGTGTCATCAACTGCCAGCGTATTGCTCATTGGGGTAGACCAGTTTTACGTTTTCGGGTTGCAACCATTCGCCCAGTGAGGCAATCAATTCATCGCGCGGATGCACTTTCCAGTCTTCGCCAAGGCTGATTTCGCAACGCGCGCCCTGATTATGATATTCGACGGCAACCGGGCACGTGCCTTTTAAATGCGGCGTCAGAAGCGCGCGTAATTTATCGCCGGACGATTGGCCGTTACAGGTGATTTTCAGTGCACGCGCAAATTGTTCACGCGCCTTTTGCAGGTCATACAGTTTTTCGGCTGAGATGCGCAGATTTTCTGAGTCATCAAACATGGATTTACTCACCTTGCCTTCTACGACGATCAAGGTATCTTCTTTCAGCCAGTGGCGATGCTGCTCGTAGAGTTCGTTGAACACGGTCAGTTCCAGCCGTGCGTAACTGTCGTCGAGTACCAGCACGCCCATACGTCCGCGCCGCGTCATCTGGATGCGCTGGCTGACGATAATGCCCGCGAGCATCACCGTATTCGCCTGCGCACTTACCTGATCCAGCCGCGTAGGCGCAAAACCGCGCAACTCGGCCTCATAGGTGCGGAATGGGTGCCCTGAAAGATAGTAGCCGACCGCGACTTTCTCCTGCTTCAAGCGCTCCAGATCGCTCCAGCGCGACACTTTGTTTAACTGCACCGTGGGCCGGTGGTCTTCCACGTCACCAAAAAGATTGGTCTGATTTGCGCTGCGGCTGGCCTGATCTGCACTTTCAAGTGCCAGCCCCACCGACGCCAGCAACGCTGCACGATTGTCATCTACGCCGTCAAACGCCCCAGCACGCACCAGTGATTCCACCACACGACGGTTAACCACACGGTTATCCACGCGATGACAAAAATCGAACAAATCCTTGTACGGGCCGCTTTTTTCACGCACTTCAATAAGGTGATTGATCGCGCCTTCGCCTGTGCCCTTGATGGCACCCAACCCGTAACGTATGCGTTTTTTATCCACGGGCGCGAAGCGATAGCCACCGCTGTTGACATCGGGCGCCAGAATTTCCAGGCCATTGGCGCGGCAATCTTCATGCAATTGCTGCACCTTGTCGGTGTCATTCATTACCGCCGACATGTTGGCTGCCATGAACGCTGCGGCGTGATGCGCCTTCAAATACGCGGTTTGATACGCCACCAGCGCATACGCGGCCGCATGCGACTTGTTAAACCCATAACCGGCAAATTTCTCCATTAAATCAAAGAGTTCGTCGGCTTTTCGCGGCGTAAGGCCATTTTTTGCCGCGCCCTCGCCAAAGATGCCGCGATGCTCGGCCATCTCTTCGGGCTTTTTCTTGCCCATCGCACGACGCAGCAGATCAGCACCACCGAGGCTGTAGCCGCCGATGATCTGTGCCATCTGCATCACCTGCTCCTGGTAAATCATGATGCCGTAGGATTCTGAGAGGATGTCTTTGACGCGCGGATCGGGGTACTCAAAGCGCTTGCCGTGCTTGCGCTCGCAAAAATCGGGAATCAGATCCATCGGCCCTGGGCGATACAGCGCCACCAGCGCGATAATGTCGCCGAAGCGGTCGGGCTTGGCGCGGCGTAGCAAATCGCGCATGCCGCGCGATTCAAACTGGAATATTGCCGCCGTGTTAGCCGTGGCAAACATTCTGTAGGAAGCTGCATCATCGAGCGGCAATTCGTGCAGTGCGAGCGTTGAATCCGGATCAAGCAGCTTCACGTAACGCACGGCCCAATCCAGAATCGTCAACGTGGTGAGGCCCAGGAAGTCAAATTTCACCAGGCCGATGGCTTCGACATCATCCTTGTCAAACTGGCTCACCGCAGAATCAGACGCATCCGCCACATACAGCGGACAAAAATCGGTGAGCTTGCCAGGTGCGATCAGCACGCCGCCCGCGTGCATGCCGACGTTGCGCGTGATGCCTTCAATTTTGCCTGCCAGCGCCAGCAGTTCGGCGACTTCTTCTTCGTTTTTTTCGCGCTCTTTTAACTGCGGCTCCATCTCGCGCGCCAGTTCAAGCGTTATCAGCTTACCGGGTGCAAACGGAATCAACTTTGCCAGTTGATCACAAAAGGTATACGACATTTCCAGCACACGCCCCACATCGCGCACCACGGCCTTCGCCGCCATCGTACCGAACGTCACGATCTGCGACACACTGTCTGCGCCATAGCGTTGCTTGACATAATCGATCACGCGATCGCGCCCGTCCTGACAGAAATCAATATCGAAGTCGGGCATCGACACACGCTCAGGATTCAAAAAGCGCTCGAACAGCAGGTTGTATTTCAGCGGATCAAGATCGGTAATGCCGAGGCTATACGCCACCAGCGAGCCAGCACCCGAACCGCGACCCGGCCCCACCGGCACGCCATTGTTTTTAGCCCAATTAATAAAGTCAGCCACAATCAAAAAGTAACCGGGAAACCCCATTTGCAAAATCACCTTGATCTCGAACTCAAGTCGCTCGACGTAACGCGGCAATTCCTTATCGCGCGCTTCTGTGTTGGCATACAGCACCTGCATACGCGCCATCAACCCCTCGTGCGAACGCAGCTTGAGATACTCGTCGAGACTTTCATTGTTAGGCGTGGGGAAGTCCGGCAATTTGCTTTTACCCAACTCAAGCTTCAAATTGCAGCGCTTGGCAATTTCAAGGCTGTTCGCAAGCGCCTCCGGCAGGTCATTGAATATATTGAGTATTTCTTCTTGCTTCAAAAAATACTGTTGATCCGTAAAAAGCCTGGGGCGACGCTGATCCGACAGCATGTGTCCTTCGGAAATACACACACGCGCTTCGTGCGCACGAAAATCATCGGCGCGCAGAAACTGCACAGGATGCGTGGCCACCACCGGCAATTTCGCCATAGCGGCAAGCTTCAATGAGCGCTGCACGCAAATTTCAACCGGCACAACAGCAGCACCCGCCGTCATCGCGCCCGGCCCGGGGCGCTGCACTTCAATATAGAATCGATCCGGAAACAGCGACGCCCACTCGCGCGCTATTTTTGCAGCTGCATCGTGATTGTCAGCAATCAGGGCTTGCCCAACATCACCGTGATGCGCCCCCGAAAGTGCGATCAGGCCCTCAGTGCAATTCGCTTTGCCCGTTTCGGAAAACCATTCGCGCTTGAGTTCCGAGCGGCCCCGATACTGATTGCTACGATACGCCCGTGTCAGTAATTCGCACAGGCGCAAATAGCCCACGTGGTTTTGCACCAGCAACAGCAAACGAAACGGTTTGTCGCGATCAACCTCGTTGGTCAACCACACATCACAGCCCACAATCGGCTTCACCCCCGCCCCACGTGCCGCCTTGTAAAACTTGACCATGCCAAAAAGATTCGACAGATCCGTCAGCGCCAGCGCTGGCATGCCATCTGCCGCCGCCGCAGCCACTGCATCGTCAATGCGCACAATGCCATCAACGACGGAGTATTCGCTGTGTAGACGCAGGTGCGCGAAGCTGGGTTGCATGGTGCTATTTTAGCGGCTTGTGCGGGGTTGCTGCATAATCATGGTGAAACATTAACAGCGCGAGAAAAAAGTAAATGAAAACAAGCTGTTCCGAATTTCACACTATCCGCGGTATCCGTCACCACGTGCGCCTGTGGGGTGATGCTGCACACCCAAAGCTTTTTTTGCTGCATGGCTGGATGGATGTTTCAGCGTCTTTTCAGTTTTTGGTGGACTCCTTAAAGCACGATTGGCAGATCATCGCACCCGACTGGCGCGGTTTTGGTCTTTCCAGTTGGTCGCACGAGGGCTACTGGTTTCAGGATTACTACGCCGATCTGGATGCGATTCTGGATATCTATTCGCCGGATCAATCCGTCAATCTCGTGGGACACAGCATGGGCGGCAATGTCGCTTGCACCTATACGGGCATACGTCCCGCGCGGGTGCGTAAGTTGATCTCGCTCGAGGGCTTCGGCTCGGCGCGCAATACGCCTGACATGGCGCCCGCACGCTACGAACGCTGGCTCGATCAATTAAAGGAACCGCCCGCGTTCCGGCCTTATGCTTCGTTCGAGGCAGTGGCGGAGCGGCTGCGCAAAAATAACTTACGGCTCAGCGCCGACAAGGCACGCTTTCTTGCGCAGCACTGGGCACGGCAGGCCGATAACGGTGAAATCATTTTGCGTTTTGATCCGCGGCACAAGACCGTTAATCCGATCATGAGCCAGCTCGATCAATTGATTTGTTGCTGGCAGCGCATTACCTGCCAAACGCTTTGGGTCATCAGCGCTGACGGTGAGACACAGGATGGGCGCAGTTGGCGGAAAGATAAGCCTGCTGAACTTAGCGAACGCAAGGGAGCGTTTCGTAACTTCAGCGAGACTTTGCTTGAAGACTGCGGACACATGATGCATCACGACCAGCCGCAAAGGCTGGCCGCAATTATTGAGGCATTTCTACTGACCGACTAACGTACTCTGCCTGGGGAGAACCCTGGTGCAGGCGAGCTATTCTACGAAAATATTCGGGAATGCAAACCCACCCGTGCAAAGCATGATGATCGCCTTGCCGAGAAAGGTAATTTTTTCCGAACCGGTCATGTCGACAAAACGCTTGCCGGTAAGCGATACGGGTTCGGTTGCCTGCGTGGTCGGTTTAGAGTCTGCCATTTGAATCTCCTGTGATCTATCAAAACTATCGTTGTATGTTTGTGCGGATTGTAGCACTTTGGTAGATGCGCCTTACCGCAAACTTACCGGGACAACTTCTTCAAGGGAACATGGGCGCTATCGAGGTGCGCGCAGATCGCACGAATACCGTCAATAACGCGCGGGGACTGACGCTGAATGCCGTCCGGCGCTATAAAACGTGCAGGGATGGCACGCAAGGCCGCCAGCGGCGTGCGGCTCCAGCGCCCAAGAAATTCGGCTTCGCCATTGGCGGAACCCCCACCCAGCAAGATGTGCGGGCGCGCTGCCAGCACAGCTTCGAGCGACACAGCGGGTGTCAGCACCGGCACATCGGCAAATATGTTGATACCGCCGCACAGCGTGATCGCAGCGCTGATCATATGCGCGCCATTCACCGTAAGTAGCGGCTGATGCCATATTTCATAGAACACGCGCAGGGGTTCCTGCGTACGCGCTTGTACGCCACCACGATCACGCAGGCGCTGTAACTCGCGCTCAAAATCGCCTGCCGCGCGCTCGCCTGCTGCCGCTGTGCCCGCGAGCCTGGCGACATCGCGCAAGAGACGCGGAATATCCGCAAGGCGTGACACCTCGCTCACCCAAACGCGAAACCCCAAACGCATGAGCTTCTCGATGTCGCCCACCTGGTTGCCGCTTTTCCATGCCAGGATCAAATCCGGTTTCAACGTCAGGATGCGCTCAATATCGACGCGTGCACCGTCGCCTATGCGTGGCAAACGTTTCGCTTCAGGCGGGTAGTCGCTGTATTCGCTGACAGCGACTAATTTGCCACCAGCGCCTGCGGCAAATGTGATTTCTGTGAGATGCGGCGCTATGGAAATAATACGCTCGGCAGGCGCTGCAAAGCGCAGAAGTTGGCCACGATCATCGCGAACCTCCAGCGGCGTGGCATGCGCTGAAAAACCCAAGGCAAGCAGAACGACCGCTGCGGCCCCGCGCAACCTCACGTGCCGGTCAATGGCGTGCTTCAGCCGTCAATCGCTCGCTGCGGCTTTAAGCCGCCGCTCACGCACACCCGCCGCCAAGCCATCGAACATGGCACAGGTTTCGTCCCAACTGATACAACCGTCGGTGATACTTACGCCATAGGCCAGCGCCTTGCCCGCCACCATATCCTGACGGCCTGCACTCAGATGACTTTCCGCCATGATGCCGAAGATGCGGCTATCGCCTGCCGCGATCTGGCGCGCAACATCCTGCCCGACATCAATTTGTTTTTCCGGTTTTTTGCTGCTGTTGCCGTGACTAAAATCAATCATGATGCGCGCCGGTATGCCCGCCTCGGCAAGGCTTTTTCCTGCCGCATCGACATCCACTTCGCTATAGTTAGGCACTTTGCCACCGCGCAATATCAAATGGCAATCCTCATTGCCCGACGTGGAAACAATCGCCGAGCGCCCCTCTTTCGTCACCGACAAAAAGTGATGCGGCGCCTGCGCCGCGCGTATGGCGTCAAGGGCAATGCGCACACTGCCATCGGTGCCATTTTTGAAACCCACCGGGCATGATAACCCCGATGCCAACTCACGATGAATCTGGGATTCAGTGGTGCGCGCACCAATCGCGCCCCACGCCACCAGATCCGCAATGTACTGCGGCGTGATCATATCGAGGAACTCACAACCCACCGCCAGGCCCGACGCATTCAGCTCCAGCAATAATTGCCGCGCCACACGCAAACCTTCATTGATGTTAAAGCTGCCGTCGAGCTTGGGGTCATTGATCAAGCCTTTCCAGCCCACCGTGGTGCGCGGCTTTTCAAAATAAACGCGCATTACGATCAGCAAATCAGCGCTGGCTTTATCCGCATAGGCTTTCAACTTGGCTGCGTATTCCTTGGCAGCCTTTACATCGTGTATCGAGCACGGGCCGACGATAGCCAGCAACCGGTCATCCGCGCCATGAATAATGCGATGAATCGCATGCCGCGTTTCGGCTACAGTTTTAGCCGCCGCTTCCGTGATGGCAAACTCACCCAGCACTTTAGCGGGCGACACCAGTTCTTTGATTTCCTTGATGCGCAGATCGTCAGTTTGGTACGGCATAGCACTCTCAATTTGCTGTAAAAACAAGGGATTATAGCGGATATCGCTATGCAACATTTTACGGCAAAATTACTGCGCTGTGCCGCCCACGGTCAACCCGTCAATGCGCAACGTCGGCTGTCCCACACCCACTGGCACGCTTTGGCCCTCTTTGCCGCAAGTGCCCACGCCCGGATCAAGCGACATGTCGTTGCCAATCAGCACCACGCGCGTCAGCGCATCGGGGCCGTTGCCGATCAAGGTTGCGCCTTTTACCGGCGATGTAACTTTGCCGTTTTCAATCAGGTAGGCTTCGGATGCCGAGAACACAAATTTTCCGCTGGTGATATCGACTTGTCCGCCGCCGAAGTTAGCCGCGTATAAACCATTCTTTACTGACGCGATAATTTCCTGCGGGTCTTTGTCGCCGTTTAGCATGTAGGTGTTGGTCATGCGCGGCATCGGGATATGCGCGAACGATTCACGGCGACCGTTGCCGGTGGGCGCTACCTTCATCAGGCGTGCATTCAAACTATCCTGCAAGTAGCCTTTCAACACGCCGTCTTCGATCAGCACATTGCGCTGCGTGGGATTGCCTTCGTCATCAATGTTGAGCGAGCCACGGCGGCGCTCAATCGTGCCATCGTCCACCACGGTTACGCCGCGCGAAGCAACCCGTTCGCCAACACGCCCGCTGAACGCCGAGGTGCCCTTGCGGTTGAAATCGCCTTCAAGTCCGTGGCCGATGGCCTCATGCAGCAAGATGCCGGGCCAGCCTGAGCCGAGTACTACCGTCATGGTGCCTGCGGGTGCCGCTTGTGCATCCAGATTCACCAGCGCCTGATCGACGGCCTTTTTCGCGTAATCCTGCAAAATGGCTTCGGTGAAGTACGCATAATCAAAACGCCCTCCGCCACCGGCACTACCCTGCTCGCGGCGACCCGCTTTTTCGACAATCACTTGCAGCGATACGCGCACCAGCGGACGCACATCCGCCGCCTGCCCGCCGTCGCTGCGCGCCACCATTACCACTTCGTATTCACCCGCGATGGAAGCCATTACCTGGGTTACATGCGGATCAAGGCTGCGTGCGTATTTTTCCAGGCGTTCGAGCAGTTCAACTTTTTTGGGGTCTGCCAGACTCGCCAGCGGGTCATGCGGCAGATACAAATTGCGCCCACTGTTGCGACTGACGATTTGCGTTGCGTTTGAACCGCCCTGACTGGCAATCGCGCGTGTGGCTGATGCCGCTGCTGCCAGCGCATCAAAGCTGATGTCGTCTGAATACGCGAACGCAGTTTTTTCGCCACTGACCGCGCGCACACCCACGCCTTGATCGATGCTGAAGCTGCCCGACTTGACGATGCCTTCTTCCAGCGCCCACGATTCACTGCGGCTGTATTGAAAATACAAATCCGCATAATCGACCTGATGCTGCATGATTTGGCCGAACACCGTCGACAACTTGCTGTCGTTCAGCGCATAGGGCGCTAACAACGTGTCGTAGGCGGTTGCAAAATGCAGCGTCGGATCAATGGTGCTTACTTCAATACGTGACGACACAAATTTTCCTTTAAAAACAAATGGTTACAGACTACATGGTTTTGTGATTCAGCGCCGGTAGATTACGACGCAAGCCGTGCATACGGTCCAGATTGATATCAGCAATGACCACTCCTGCGCCGCGCGGCAAACGATCCAGCACCGCACCCCACGGATCAATAATCATCGAGTCACCGTGCGTCTCACGCCCATTCGCGTGAAGCCCGCCTTGCGCAGGCGCCAGCACATAGGCGAGATTTTCAATGGCACGGGCGCGCAACAACGTCTCCCAATGCGCGCGCCCGGTGGTTTCAGTAAACGCCGACGGCACTAGGATGATATCCACATCCTGCATCGCACGATACAACTCCGGAAAGCGCAGGTCGTAGCAGATTGACAAACCAAGCCGCCCAAACGGCGTATCCACCGTCACTGGGGCGATGCCCGGCTCGATGGTGTTGGCTTCGTCATAACGCTCGTCACCCATCTGAAAACCGAACAGGTGAATTTTGTCGTAGCGCGCCACCAGCTTGCCACTGGCGTCGTATACCAGACTGCTGTTGCGCACTTTGCCGGGGTCTGCACAGGTAAGCGGCGCCGAGCCACCGACTATCCACACGCCATGTTTTTTGGCCGTGGCCGACAAGAACGCTTGTATGGGGCCATCGCCTTCTGCTTCGCGCACGGCCACCTTGTCGGTGTCCTTCATGCCGAGTATGCCGAAGTATTCCGGCAGTGCCACCAGTTGCGCGCCGCGTGCGGCGGCCATCTCAATCAGGCGGCCTGCCTCGTCGAGATTGCCCGCGACGGCAGGTCCGGAGACCATTTGTATCGCGGCGATACGCGCCGTTGCAACACCGGTTGCGGCACTCATGGGGCGTTCCTCTTGCAGGTTATTGAAGGTTAAATTCATTCGGAGCTGCGCGCCTGCACGGGCGGCGGCACGATTTTCGTTACTACAGGATCAGCCCAACTTCCGGTCACGGCGTAGCGGAACGATATCAGATCATCCAGCGGGTCTTTGAACAATTTTTGCGCCACAAATGCCGCCAATGCCGCGATGGGCCCGCCGATGACGGCCGTGGCTATTGATACGCCGTCCGATATACGCGGACTGACTTTCACCTGCAGAATTTGCGTTTCGCGATTCAGGTCTACCGTACCGCTCATCAGCACGCCTGCCGAAGGGCCACTGATAAAAAACTTGTCCGAGGCCGCCGTGCCTTGATCGATTTTGATTTCAGCCAGCATTTCGTCAAACGCAAATCCGTCGCTGAACACATCGCGGAAATCCAGCGTCAATCGCCTCGGCAGCGATTGCAAACTGATGATGCCAAGCAGCTTGCCGATGCCGGGCTCCATTTTCACGAACTGGCCTTTGGTCGCACGTAAAGCAACCTTGCCGGAGAGCGACGCATAATCAATTTGTTGCGGCCCGCCGTTCCACGATAACGTGCCGCCGATTTCAGCAATGCCCCGCCGCACGCCGTCCGGGTAGCCCAGACGACCCAACATTTTGCCGATGTCCAGCACGCCCCACTGCACATTGATCTGCGTTCGCGGGATGGCCAGCGATGCTTGCCACAGACCATCTGCCGTGAGCACGCCGTCGGTGTTGATAACGCGCAGTTGTTCAATGCGCCAGTCGCGATCTTGCTGAATCGCTTTTAATTCCAGCTTGCCGAGCACTTTGGCGCCCAACTGAAAGTTTTCTACCTGAATATCCAGCGCGGGCAATTGCGCGTCGTTTGCTGGGTCGCGTGCGGCAGGCGATACACCGGGAATCGCCGTAGGCAGCGTGAATTTTTGCAATCGCGCCACTACGCGCCCACGGCCTTGCGTATTCCAGTCCAGCATGCCCTCAATCTCCCGCCCTGCCAGCTTGTATCGCGTGGTTTCAGCATTCACCGGCGATGACATAACGGCCAGTTCACCGAACTTGCGTTCGTGCAGTTCCAGCTCGCCGATTTTTACGTCTATCCCTGCAACGTTATAGCTCACATCGCCTGCGCCTGCCCCTGACCCAGTCAGTTTCATCCAGCCATCGGCGTTGACGGTTTTGAGACTGCCGCTCACAAAAACGCCACTGCGATTGGCGTCCGGCTCCTCTGCCACGCCACCACCCAGCCGCACGTTGCCGCGATCAATAACAATACGTTTGCCTTCGCTATGCCGCGCGAGGCGCGCATTTACTATGTCACCAATGCTTACCGACAATTGGTCACGCTCGTTATTCACGAAGCGGCGTTCGAAACGCACGGGAATGGCTTCAGCAGCGGTTTTCATCAAGGGTGCAGGCAGACTGGACGCCAGTCCTTGCAGCGTGGATTCCAGCACCATATCCACGGTTTTCTTGCGTACGGTAACAGCGCCAGTCCAATCCGCCGCGCCGCGCACCTGCGCCAGCCACGCTGGCCCGCCCGCACGAAGCACCGTGTCGGGGTTGGCACGCCCTTGCAGGTTCATGCGTATGGTGCCATCGCGCTGCGTGGTGCCTGCAATCGTCAGCGGCCCGCCAAAAAATGTGGCGTTGGCGGACGGCACATTAACGCCTGCCTCAGTGAATTCAAGGCGGCCTGTTACCTGCTCCAGCGGCGGCACGGAAGTATCAATCACCAAGCGGTTGCCGGTCATTTGATAGCTGCCCGCGAGGCGCGTGCGCTCGGGTGTTTCAAGTGGCATGTCAAAACGCATACGCAGCTTGCCTGCGCCCTCCGCCTGCATGCCATCAGTAAAATGATCGATGTAGCCCGCCACCGGGCTGGCCGCAATAAATTTCAGAAATTCCGGCGTCGGTCCGTCGGCCTCACCCGTCACGGTAAGCATACGCGACTGCGAAAGATCCGGAATATCCGCACGCACATTGGCCAATCGCACGCCCATTATCATACTCTGCTTTGCCAGCACTTCCATGCGCTTGCCACGAAACGCAAATTCACCATCAATTTTTTCGATGTTGGGCCAGCTATCACCGTAATGCAGCGCGCCGCCGGCAATTTTTGCAGTGACAAAAAACGTGCCCTTTTTATCGCCCTCAAACGGAAATTCGCGCAAGTCGCCCTTCACCTTGAAATTCACCGTGTCCGATGTGCCCTCCAAAAACGCGGCTTCCATCCACGGCCTCGCCTTGCGCGCCACCGGCAGTGGCATGTAACGCATGATGCTGCGCGCATCCGCACGCGACAGCGTGCCGGTGAAATCCGCAATACCCGGCTGTTCCGGCACGCTCTGGTACACGCCCTGCAAGGCGCCCGCAAGATCGGCGTTGGCGTACGTGATGTTCGGCAGTTTCAGGGTAAACGTTTTTCCGCTGCGTGACTCGCCATGCTGCCAACTGCCTTGCGCGATAAGGCTGTCGAAGTTCAACTCTGCCTTGAATAGGTCAGGCATATCGAGCTTCATCGCGCGCGAGGTAATCTGGAATGCACCACCTTTTTCGCTGGCTTCCAGATTGCCGCTGATGCCGATTAAACCAGGAACGCCCGGCAAACCGTCCGAACGCTTTATGGCAAGGTCTTCAAAACGCCCGCGTGCGCTATATTTCGCGGGTGACGGCAACGCGCCGTCCCATTGCGTGAACACTTCCGTCAGCCGCCCCCGGGGCGCGATGTCTGCCAGACGTTTGCGTGTTTCGGCATCCAGCGGCAAATGATCCGCCAGCGACGCCAACGGCGTGATGTCGATGGCGCTGGCCTTGATTTCGCCAGCCAGCGCACCGCCTTTGCCATCCGGCGTGACCTTGACGCTGAAATCCATCGGCTGCAGGGTGAGATTACCTGCCGTGGTCAACGCCAGTTGCGTGGTGGCGAACTCTACCTGTCTGGGCGTTTTTTTCCACAGAATGCGCCCGCTCAAAGCGGACAAATCCAGTTCCGGCAAATCCTTACCCAGCCGCGTGCGTATGTCGGACAAGCGCACGTCGGCAATCAACTCCCGTAAGGTTTGATTGCTGATGACCATCCATGCGCGAACCGCACCTGCACCACGATTCATTTCAAACGGAAACGGTACCCAGCTACGCCATGCAGCGATATCAGCATAATCCAGTTGCGCGAACACACGGCCGCTCCAGTCAGCCGGGTTTTTGAGCGACTTGCCGGTGAGATCACCGCGCAAATCCAGCGGGCCCGCTACAGCATCGGGCGGTAACGCCTTTAAGCCAAAGCGATGGCGCTCGCCGCGATTCACAAGGTGCAATCGTACCTGACGTAACTGCAAGTTGGGTGCGTCGCGCTTTTCGTCAGTCCAATCAATGACTGCGTTGTGAATTTCGATATCGCGCTGGCTTAACACCCAATCGGAAAACCCGCCTTCGCTGCTGTCGCCACCCATTTCGATGCCACCGACCGATATCACGCCCGCCTTGTTGCGACGGATATTCAACGCCGGGGCATAAAAATCCAGCGCATGAAAGCGCGGACTGCCCAGCGGCACCGACAACCACGACAAGGTGCTATCGACGCGTTGCAAGGTCAGCGCCGCGCGGCCCATCTTGTCGTAGACGACGACGTTGCCAAGATTTAATCGCGGATGCAGACCGTCCCAATCCGCCGTCATGGTACCTATCGTTACGCGCTGCCCGGCCGCCTTGCTCACTGCCAGCGCCACCTGCTCACGATAGTTATCCACATTCGGCAGAACCCAGTAGCGCAACGCCAGCACGCCTGCCGCCACCAACAGCACGCACCCCACAGTGATCCACACGGCCTTGTGCCATAGCCATGCAAGCACGCGCGCGCATCCGCTGACGATAGGCTTAAGCGTCACCAGCTATCACCACAAATCACTCGATATCCTTCAGCTTTCACATGCAATGCCTGCTAAAATATTAATATTAACAACAACTTAGCAACCTTGGCGGTTATAGTGATTCTACCGCGTTTTCCGCTACCAGAAAGTAATGCACCAGCCGCTATCGGCGTGGACAACGTAGACACGGCTATCACGCATGCAAGGCAATTCAGTCTCTATCTTGACCGGCTACTGACAGCAATGCCGCACCTGCTTACTACCGTAGACCTGAGTGCCCCCTGCATAGTTTCAATCGAGCCCGCGCGTCCTGCGAATCAGGCCGCGCTATATCGAACACTGCGGGACCTGCGCAAGCGCACAATGGCAACACTGATCGTGCGCGATCTCGCCGGCTGGGCCACGCTCAAGGAAGTCACTTGTGCCATGACGCAGCTCGCCGAAGTGAGTACTGCAATGGCGCTCGACTGGATTACCCACGATTTTTCCAGCAGCTACGGCACGCCCCGCAATACCAGTAGCGCCAACGGCGATCCGCAGACATTGATCGTGGTCGGGATGGGCAAACTCGGCGGCGCAGAACTCAATGTCTCTTCAGACATTGATCTCATATTTGTTTATCCTGAAGACGGCGAAACGGACGGCACGCGTACACTCAGCAACCATGAGTATTTCGCGCGAGTGGGACGCGCGCTGATTGCGGCGCTGTCCGAACTCACCGAAGACGGGTTCGTGTTCCGCGTCGATATGCGGCTGCGGCCCTATGGCGACAGCGGCCCGCTGGCGATGAGTTTCGACATGCTGGAGAATTATCTGATCACGCAGGGGCGCGAGTGGGAGCGCTACGCTTGGATCAAGGCGCGCGCCCTGAATGCAGGTGCTCATGCCGACGCGTTGATGGCACTGGTGCGACCGTTCATCTACCGCCGCCATCTCGACTACAGTGCGTTTGCCTCCATGCGCGAGTTGCATAGCCAAATCCGTCGCGAAGTCGAGCGGCGTGAACACAACGGGCGCGCCGCGGACATAAAGCTCGGTCGCGGTGGCATCCGTGAAATTGAATTTATCGCGCAATTATTTCAGCTGATCAGGGGCGGCCACGACGTTACATTGCGCCGCCAGCCCACGCTCGACGTATTGGCGCTACTCGCACAACCGGAGCGCGAACTGCTGCCTGCCGCCGTGGTCGCCGATTTATCGCAAGCTTATGTTTTTCTTAGACATTTAGAACATCGCTTGCAATATCGCGACGATCAGCAAACGCATATTTTGCCTGCAGACGAAAGCGCACGCGAGCATGTCGCGCGCAGCATGGGGCGGCCGGATTTTGCCGCACTCTTAGTCACGCTGGATCATCATCGCAGCATCGTCGCACGCCAATTCGATGCCCTGTTCGCTGATACCAACGCCGAAGCAGACGGGCATCCCCTTGCTGCGCTATGGGCACAATCGACAGACGCCGCTGCGGTCACGCAACAGCTTGCGGCACTCGGCTTTGATCGCCCTGCCGACATTCAAATGCGCCTCGCACAATTGCATGGATCAGCACGCTACCGCCAGATGCCCGCTGTCAGCCAATCACGCCTCGACCGTCTGGCGCCCTTTGCCATCGAAGCGGCCGCTGCGGGCATCAACCGCGATGCCACGCTCGAACGGCTACTGCATTTTCTCGACAACATCAGCCGTCGCGAATCCTATCTCGCCTTACTGGAAGAATATCCGCAAGCCCGCACCCAGCTGGCCGAACTGATGCGCACAAGCCCGTGGGTAGCGCAATATTTAACGTTGCATCCGATACTGCTCGATGAATTGCTCGATGCGCGCTCGTTGCATGCGCCACCAGACTGGCGCGTACTGGCGCACGGATTGCGAACGGCGCTCGACAGCACCGACGACGATCCCGAAAAACAGATGGACACGCTGCGTCACTTCAAGCACGCCCAGACATTGCGACTGATTGCGCAGGATTTATCCGGCGGCCTGCCGCTCGAAACACTGAGCGACCATCTTTCTGATCTGGCGTGTACGGTGTTGAGCGAAACGCTGCGTCTTGCCTGGCAGGGCGTGCGCCAGCGTAGCCGTACTGAACCCGCCTTTGCCATCATCGGCTATGGCAAACTGGGCGGCAAAGAACTCGGCTACGCCTCTGATCTCGACCTGGTATTTCTGTATCAGGAAAGTGCCGATGAAGCGCCGGAAAATTACACCCGTCTCGCGCAACGTATCATCACCTGGTTGAACAGCAACACGCCTGCCGGACAACTCTACGAAACTGACCTACGCCTGCGCCCGGATGGCGAAAGTGGATTGCTGGTCAGCACACTCACCGGCTTCCACCAATATCAAGTGCAGCAGGCGTGGGTGTGGGAGCATCAGGCGTTGACCCGTGCGCGCTTTGTGGCGGGCGACGCCGCTATTGGCGCAGCGTTCGAAACCCTGCGCGGCGAACTGCTGTGCCGCCCGCGCGATATCACGGCATTGCGAACAGAAATCGCCAGCATGCGCGACAAAATGCACAGCGCGCACCCCAACACCAGCGGGCTGTTTGATGTGAAACATGGCCGTGGCGGCATCGTGGATGTGGAATTCATGGTGCAATATCTGGTGCTCGGCCACGCGCACGCGCACCCCGCGCTCACCGGCAATATCGGCAATCTCGCGCTGCTCAAGCTCGCTGCACAGCTGGGATTGATCGCCAACGCCCCCGCCACTGCGGTACACGCAGCCTATCGTGAGTTCCGCCGTCTGCAACATGCCTTGCGCTTGCAGGAAGTGCGCTATGCACGAGTGCCACATGAATCGGTGCGCCAACATATAGCGGCGGTACGCAGCCTGTGGCAGACGCTCATCGCGTCGGCACCGACCGTTTAATTCTTCGCTATTAGTTCAGTGCGCGCGCCGTACCATACTCTGGCGTGCTGGCGCGCAAGCGCAACAAGCGGTACGCGATCACTTTGCCTTTGCCGCGCACGTCAAGCGTTTCCGGTGCGTCAAATTCGTATATAGACTTCACGCGCTCATAGGTAACCACATCAACCAGCACGTTGTCTGCCTGCGCTTTATCCGTAACGCGGCTGGCCAGATTGACGGTATCACCCCACAAATCGTAAATGAATTTCTTGGTGCCGATGACCCCTGCAACCACGGGGCCGGTACTCACGCCGATGTGCAGGCGCAGTTGCGTTCCGCCCACCGGCGGCAAAGTCTTCATATACTCCAGCATTTCAATCGCCATCGCCAGCATGGCGTGCGTATGCCCCAGCCCTTCGGCGGCAAACGCCCATCCTGCACGTGGCGTCAGTCCGCCCGCCACCATGTAAGCATCGCCGATGGTCTTGATTTTTTCCAGATCGTATTTTTCGACCAGCGCATCGAAATGCGAAAACACGCGATTAAGCGATTCAACAATCACAATCGGCGGCTGATCGCCTGACAGCCGCGTAAAGTCCTTGATATCAACAAACATCACCGACACATCCGCAAAACCATCCGCAATGGTATTGCTGCTGGCCTGCAGCCGCTTCGCTATCGGCGCCGGCAATATATTCAGCAACAAGCGCTCGATTTGCGCCTGATCTTCCACCAGAAGCAAATGCTTTTCATGCAGCTCCGCCTGAAGCTTTTCGCGCTGACGCATGAAGTAGGTCACCAGCATGTAGATAATGGTCGACATCGCCACAAAATTGAGCGCGAAGAACACCGCAATCGACTGCATGCTGACATTTTTGGGCAGCTCGCTGGCGAGATAATAATCAAATACACCGGATATCGCCGCCATCACTACGTAGGCAATAAACCAGGGGATTGACTCGCGCGCGCCATAAATGAGAATCGCGCCAATCGGTGCCAGCAGCGCCCACAGCATGACGCCCGATGAACTGACATAACTGCCGATGCTCCATTGCATCACGAAAGGCACAAACAAAAACAGGCTGATCTGAATCAGACGGAAGACATCAAAATTCAGCGTCCACAAATATATCGCCAGCGAAATCGCCGTTGCCAGAATATAAAGAAAAGGCACGGTAGCCGAGAACTTGATGCCCATCGCCCAATAGATCACCAGCCATAGCATCGAGCCTACGCCCATCATCGCACTGGCGAAAATCAGCAGCGATTTGCGCAGACGATCCTGCTCGCTATCCGCCTCTGAAATGACACGGCTGCCGAGGTCAGCCAAACGCTGGCGTAATGTTTGAATCACCGCATTCCTGAATTGTATTTTTTGA
>CANKUB010000079.1 GCA_947486575.1 Betaproteobacteria bacterium
CGAAGATTTCCGGGTAAATGCCTGCTTTGCCCCGCGCCCGCGCAAAAATCTACGATCCCACGCAAATCTTCGTATCGAAAACCACCCCTCAAATCCTGCGCTACCATAGGGTCCGCCGAGCATTTCGGCCAATCACTAAATATATGTTATAGAATAGAAATCCACTGCGGCACCCTTCGATGTATGTAATCTGGGTAGCTGGCATCGCCTTTTGACCCCCCGGTTATTGCAAAGGAGCAAGTGATGTCTAATCCGAAAATTGAGCAAATGTTCGTTGCGCAGAAGGCTAGTTCTGAAGTGCTTGTCGCCATCATGCGCACGTCGTTTGAGGGTATGCAGCGTCTGGCCGAATTGAATATGTCGGCAGCTAAGGGCGTGTTGTCGAATACCGCTTCCACGGCCAATGCGCTGGCTTCATCGAAAGATATGGCCGATATGACCAAGCTGAGCCCGCAGATGGCCAAACCCGAAGAAATGCTGGAGTACTGGCGCAGCGTCTATGATCTGGTAACAGGCATGCAAAAGGATGTTACCGCTGTGATGCAGGCCAATTACACGCAGCTTGCCAAGACGGCGGCGTCTGCAATTGAGCAGCGCAAATCGACTGCGGTGGATGGCCGCGATATGATGGCCAATGCGATGAAAGATGTGCTGGAAACAACCAATAAGGCATTTGATAACATGTCGGCCATGGCGGGCCAGATGGCGAGTATTGCTGGCGCCAATATGAAAGCGGCGTCCGGAACAAAAGGCCCTGGCAAGAAATAGCGTTCTCCAGATTGTTTTATATTCACGTAACCTATTGATTTTATTTATATTTTAATATTAGGGAGTTTATCTTGGCAAACGTACTGAAGGGTAAAAATGCGGTAGTAACCGGCTCCACCAGCGGTATTGGTTTGGGGATCGCTGAAGGGTTCGCCAAAGAAGGCATTAATCTGGTGCTCAATGGTTTTGGCGATGCGGCTGAAATCGAAAAAATTCGTGCAGGTTTGGCGTCAAAGTTTGGCGTGAAGGTGTTGTATGACGGTGCGGATATGAGCAAGCCCGATCAGATCGAGGCCATGATGAAAAAGGCGGCAGCTGAGCTGGGCGGCGTGGATATTCTGGTCAACAATGCGGGTATTCAGCATGTGTCGCCGGTAGAGGATTTTCCGCTGGCCAAGTGGGATGCGATTATCGCGATCAATCTGTCGTCGGCGTTTCACACCACGCGCGCGGCTGTGCCGTACATGAAATCCAAAGGCTGGGGCCGCATCATTAACGTAGCGTCGGCGCATGCGCTGGTGGCTTCGCCATTTAAATCGGCTTATGTGGCGTCCAAGCACGGCATTATGGGTTTCACCAAAACCATCGCACTCGAAGTGGCTGAACAGGGCGTCACAGTCAACGCGATTTGTCCCGGCTACGTGCTGACGCCGCTGGTGGAAAAGCAGATTCCCGATACCGCCAAAGCGCGTGGCATCACCGAAGAGCAGGTCAAGCGCGATGTGCTGCTTGCGGCGCAGCCCACCAAACAGTTTGTCACGGTGGAGCAGGTTGCGGGTACGGCGGTATTCTTGTGTACGGATTCGGCAGCGTCGATTACCGGCACCAATATTTCAGTCGAAGGCGGCTGGACAGCGCACTGATTTCACCAAAGCAAAGGGTTTAACCATGGCGTCAAAATCAAAAAAGGCTGCGGCTCCATACGCAGGCCCGAAGAAGAAAATCAATTTTGCGCTTCAGGGCGGCGGCGCGCACGGCGCCTTTGGCTGGGGCGTCATGGATAAGTTTCTGGAAGACGGGCGCGTTGAAATCGAGGGTATTTCTGGCACCAGTGCCGGCTCGATGAACGCAGTGGTCTACGCTTACGGCAAGCTTAAAGGCGACGAGGGTGCACGCGAAGCGCTGCATAATTTCTGGAAAGCCATTTCGGATGCCGGGCAACGCTTTGCACCGCCGAAAATGCCATGGGATACGGGGGGGCACCAAAAGGAAAACCCGATGTCCGGCATCATGAAATCGTTGATGAGTGGTTTTTCGCCGTATCAACTGAACCCGATGAATTACAACCCGTTGCGCGAAGTGCTTGAAAAGCAGGTTGATTTTGAAGCGCTTGAGCGCAGTCAGTTGACCAAGCTGTTTATCTGCGCGACTAATGTGCGCAGCGGTAAGGTAAGAATATTTCACACGCCCGAAGTCACGGCAAAAGTGGTGCTGGCATCGGCCTGCCTGCCGCAAGTGTTTCAGGCGGTAGAAATCGACGGCGAGCATTATTGGGACGGTGGTTACATGGGTAACCCGGTGCTGTATCCGCTGTTTTATTACACCGAAACGCGTGATGTGGTCATTCTGCACATCAACCCGATTGAGCGGCCCGGCCCACCCACAACGTCGGCTGATATCAACAACCGGTTGAACGAGATTACGTTCAACTCATCGCTGATTAAGGAGATGCGTTCAATTTATTTTGTGCAGAAGTTGCTGGATGACGGCTGGATCAAGGATGAGCATCGCGATAAACTGAAATACGTGCTGATCCATTCTGTGCGCGCCGATAACGCTATGTCTGATTTGTCGTCCGCCAGCAAGATGAGTAGTGACTGGAAATTTCTGACGATGCTGCGTGACCGCGGTCGTGCGTTGGCGACGGAATGGCTGGCGCACAATTTCGAGCACCTGGGTGTGCGTTCTACCGTGGACCTGAAAAAAGAATTTCTGTAATCAACGCAGTAAAATAAAAACGCGGCGAATCGGATTATCCGATTCGCCGCGTTTGTTTTGGTGCGTAGAGAACTTACTTGGCTAAATAGTCGTGTATGACTTTGCCGTAAGGCAGTGTCATGTCAGTTACCATGTGCAGACCGCCGGTGACTTCGCGGATCGGTAAATCGGCAAGAGGGCAGTTGACCGATGGAATCAATTCCAGCCGTGCGCGGCCTGTCCATGCACCATGCACGGTAATGTTTTCAAATTTGATGGCTACTAGTTGTGCAATGGCCGGTGTGCCATCAATATCGGGAATCAGCTTGAGCGTGATCTGCGTGCGCGCCAATAGTTCGCGCTCTTTGCTGTAATCGGTGCGGAACGCATCGTGTTTATAAACCATTGTGCCGGTGGCGATGGATTGGGTTGCATAGTGCAGCGTACCGGTTAAGGTGTCGGCATTGACGGCAAGCACCGCCTTGCCGAATTTCATCGGGTAGCCCCAGATTTCACGGCCACCCGCGAGCGGCGGGGTGTTATCCACATACATCTGGCTGACGAAATTGCACGCCTCGCCCTTAAAGGTGCAGGGAATAATCTGCGCCGCTGCGGAATAAGCGCCGAATCCTTCGCCATCGGGCAAATCTAGCCATTGCACCGCAACGCTGTCGCCTGCGGGCTCCAGCGGTTCCGGCAATGCCTCACGAATCAAGGCGGGGTCGGTCTTGTAATTGATGACCAGATATTCACGGTTGAAAAACCGGTACGGGCCGCGCGGGTAGGTCGGGCTTTGCAACGGCATGGAAGCCAGGGCTTTGACATCACTCTTTTTCATGGTCTGGATCTCCGTTGAATCAAGCGTCTTTGAGGTAGTCGAACAATACCCGGCCATGCGGCAGAGTGAGGTCGCTGATGAAATGTTTGCCGCCGACAATTCGCTTGATCGGCAGATCGGCCGCCGGCGCATTGACATGCGGTATCAGGTGCAGACGCGCCGGTGAAAGCCACACGCCTTTGACGGTAATGTCCGTCAGGTTATAGGCGACGAGCTGGCAAATTTTTGCGCTGCCATCGACATCGGGAATAATTTTGAGGTTGCACGAAGTGCGGGTCATGCCTTTGGCCTGCGCCTCGACGCCGCCGGGGGCGACCTGATGCTTGTAAGCCATCGTGCCCATTGCTACTAGTTGGCCGGCGTAATGCAGCGTGCCGGTCAGGGTATCGGAGCAAACTTCGAGTTTGGGGTGCGCGTATTTCTTCGGGAAGCCCCAGATTTCACGTCCGGCTGAAATGGGTGGCTCGTCGTCCAGATACATTTGTGCGGTGAAGTTGATTGGCTCACCCTTGTAGAAGCAGGGGATGACGATGCCGCTTTCGGTATAGTCGCCGAACCCGGAACTGTCTGGCATGCGTATCCATTCGTAGAGCACATGTCCTTCGGGGTTGGGTTCGAGCGGCTCAGGCACAGCCTCGCGCAACAAATCCTTATCGGTTTCGTAGGTCACGATCATGAATTCACGATTTATGAAACGATACGGACCCATCGGGTAGCTTGGGCTTGCAGCGGGCATCGAGGGGAGCTTTAGTATCTGTTGCGCTTTCATGCTTGTCCTCTCAGGGAAATTAGAAAAATTAATCAAATCAAAGATCAAGAATCATTCGCGATAATATCGCGATTGGGGGGGGGGTATGTGTGCAGTGAAATGGCTAACTTCACAGGCGATTGTAAATGGTCATTATTTTGCTAAATTATGCTTCAATCGCCCCAGTTTTAGCCCCGCTTTGTGATAATATTTCATTGGGGTTGATAGGGGCGTTCTAACGTGTGGTCTATGGGTGAACGTAGAACGACTTTTTGTGCTCGTTAGCATGAAATTGATGCTATTTGAGCAATTGACGCTGATGCAGGGTTAAGTCCGGTTATTTCGATGATTCGCCAACACCATTCCATCCTTGAATTCAAGCAAGGCCGCTACTTCAAGTTTGCGCTGTTGTTGTGCGTAGCCGCAATTGTTGCGTACGGCTGGTATGAACCGCTGACCCAATACCTGAATTTCCCGATGGCGTATCCCAAGCCTTACGGTGGCACGTGGCTGGGTTATATTTTAGGCACAGTGGCGGCCGCACTGATACTTTGGCTGATGTTGCTGGGCATTCGCAAGCGCAATTACCGGTCCAGCGTCGGTAGCGTGCAGGGCTGGACCTCGGCGCATGTATATCTTGGTACGAGCCTGATTATCCTTGCCACACTGCATTGCGCTTTTGAGTTTGGCTGGAACATACACACATTGGCCTATGCGCTGATGATTTTCGTAATCGGCAGTGGATTTTTTGGTGTCTTTGCCTATCTTCGTTATCCCGAAAATATGACGGCCAATCTGGCCGGTGAGACACTTGAAACCATGTTGTTGAAAGTGGCCGATCTCGAACGAAAATGTAAAAAAATTGCATTGGATTTGCCGGATGAAGTCAATGTTTTGCTCATGAATGCAATTGATCGCTCTGCCAAAAGATCCGCTTTGGGCGGCAGCTTGTGGCGACAGATGGCCGGTGTTGATCGCAACCACCCCATGCGCGTGGCGCGCGACAAATTGCTGAAGATGGGGGCGAAGTTTACGGGTGATCAGGTCATGATGCAGGAGCAGCTTATCTCCGAGATGACGAGAATCATAACCATCACAGATCGCGTGCGAACTGACCTCAAATTTCGTGCGTTAATGCAAATTTGGCTGTACTTTCATGTGCCACTGTCATTTGCACTGTTGGCTGCCTTGGTGGCTCACATCATTTCAGTGTTTTACTTCTGGTAGCGCGAATTCCGGTAAGTCATGGACATTCAAATCAGCTATGTCAGCGTTAATCGCCGTGGCCAACCGCAACGCGATCAGCGTCGTATTGAAGGCCCGTCGATCAACGTAGGCCGCGGTTCGCAGTGCCAGCTACATCTGCCCGATCCCCGCATTGCGCTTCAGCATGCGCACATTACCATTTCAGAATCGGGGGCTGCACTGGAAGGCGAGCCTGGCCGGTTCCTGGTTAATAGTCGTTCTGTAGAAGGTGCGCGTCTCGCGGTGGGCGATCGTGTCGAGATGGGGCCTTACCTTATTGAGGTCGAGGCGCCCCCGCCCGGAGTGTCGTTAGCGCTGGTGGTGACGCTGGTAGTTCCGCTGTCGTCGCTAGGTGGCGATGGTCGCCGTTTTGAGTTGAAGGCGCCACGGATATCCAAGCGCAGGCTTTCTTACGTTGCCTTCTTTGGCACATTGCTGCTTTGTTTGCTGATTCCGCTTTCACAGGACTTGTTGGGTTATTCGGCTAAGCCACCAGCAGCGGCAAAGCCCGAAATGCAGGAGCATATGGTTCGCCAGGTATCAGCGAAATTTTTGCCGAGTTTGAATCCAGGCCCGGTATCGCGCAGCCACCAGAATTTTGGAGAAGACTGCCGGACATGTCACGAGATGCCATTTATTCAAGTGCAGGATAAATCCTGCCTTGCGTGCCACAAGTCTATTAAAGAGCACGTGCCGGCGGCGGATCTCACCGGTGCAAAAGGTCACGCGTTTCGTGACACGCGCTGCGCGGAATGTCATCGTGACCACAAAGGCATACAAATGGCGCCCCGTTCACAGGAGCAATGTGCGGATTGCCATCGCGACGTAACCAGTGTGGCGGCCAAGGCAAAATCGGGCAAGGTCACTGATTTTGGCTCAGGGCACCCCGAGTTTCGGCTTTCGTTGTTAGATGCTAATAAGCCCGATGCGGCGCTACGGCGGGTGCGCATGAGCAAGCCACCTTCACCCGACATGGTTGAGAGCTCGAATCTTAAGTTCGATCATAAGCTGCATATGGATCCGGCTGGCGTGCGTGACCCCAATGGACGTATGGATGCCGCCGGGATGCGTGATGTGCAGGGGCGTCCGACTGTGATGAAGTGCAGTACTTGCCATCAGACGAACGAAGGCGGCCGATTGATAACGTCTATTTCGATGGAAAAGAATTGCCAGAGTTGTCATTCGCTTGCATTTGAGCCCAAAGTAACCAGTCGGCAAGTGGTGCATGGCGACGAGGCTCAGATTGCCACCATGTTGCGCGAGTTTTATGCGCGCCTTGTGCTCGGCGATGTGCCGCCGGATGTCAATCCGCCGTTGGATCTGCCGCGTATTCGACCGGGCGCAGAATTGGCATTCCCTGAACGGCTGCAGGCCATGCAAATAGCAGAGCAAAAAGCCAATGCTGTGCTGCGCGAACTCTTCGATACGCGGAAAGTGTGTTCGACTTGCCATGAAGTCACGCGAACCGGTGGCAGCGTGGGCTGGCGCGTTGCGCCTGTCAGAGTGGCGAAGGTGTGGATGCCGCAGGCCTTGTTTAGTCACGCAAAGCACAAGGGTGAAGATTGTACGAAATGCCACGACATCACAAAGTCGAACGACGCCAGCCAGATAGCCATGCCGAGCATTGCGGTGTGCCAGGAGTGCCACACAGGTGCGACACCGGTTACGGGCAAGGTGACTTCTGATTGTGGCATGTGTCACAAATTTCATGATGGTCGCGATTATTGGAACGGCGTTTTACAGGCGCAGATGCAGGTCGGAGGAAGAAAATGAGGTGGATGGTAGTGTTATTGCTTGCTGTCGTGCTGACCGGATGTGGCGGTGGATCGGGCGGCGATGGCGGGCCTACGGTGGCGGCAGCAGCGGCTGCACCTGGTTGCAGCGGCGGGTGCGCGGCTGCTGCGCCAACAGCACTGACGGTTGCCGACGTAAACCGGGCGCTGAGTCAGGCGGTGCAGGAAGCGCAGGCGCGAGGCGCACTTGGGACGATTGCTGTGGTGGATCGTTCCGGCAATGTATTGGCGGTATTTAAAATGACAGGTGCCGCCGCCACGTTTACGATTACCAGTGGTCGCGGCGTGACCGGCGGTCTGGAAGGTGTGAACATAGTGCCGTCGGAGTACGCAGCCATAAGTAAAGCCATCACGGGCGCTTATCTTTCTTCCGAAGGCAACGCATTTTCGACGCGCACTGCAAGCCAGATCGTGCAGGAAAATTTCAATCCTGGCGAAATCGGCTCACCAGGGGGGCCGTTGTTTGGCGTGCAGTTTTCGTCGCTCTCTTGCTCCGATGTCGTGGCAGCCGGCGCTACAGCCGGACCGAAGCCGTCTCCGTTAGGGCTTGCGGCGGATCCGGGTGGCTTGCCTCTCTACAAGAGCGGCATTGTGGTGGGCGGCATTGGGGTGATCGCCGACGGGATTTACGGGCTTGATCTTAATATCAACGATATTGATCAAAATCTGGATGAGTTGATCGCGGTTGCTGGCGCGAGCGGGTTTGATGCGCCAGCGAATCGCCGCGCGGATCGCATCACTGCTGACGGGCGGACGTTTCGATATCTGGATTCGGAGGCCATTGCGTCGAACCCTGCGACGGCTCCGGCGCTGCCAGCCGCAGGGGCATTGATAGTCGTCGCGGCGTATAAGCCGGTAGCCGCAGTAACAGCCGGTGTTGCTTTTAGTACCGCAGCGTCCGGGTTTCGGCCTGACACGACTACACCGGCGTTTAGTGGCCTCAATGCGTATGTGCTTGATAATGGCGCTGGCGTTAACCGCTATCCGCCCATTGCCGGTACTGATACTTTTTTAACAGCTGCGGAAGTCACGCGCATTCTGGCCGAGGCAATAAAAATCGCCAATCGTGCGCGTGCGCAGATTCGACAGCCGCTGGGCACTCCGGCGCAGGTAACTATTTCGGTAGTGGATACCAACGCGGCCATCCTTGGTGTAATTCGAACGCCGGACGCGCCCGTATTCGGCACCGATGTTGCAGTGCAGAAGGCACGTAGCGCATTGCTTTTTTCGAAGGCCAATACGGCCGCTGCGCTGAACGCTCTTCCGTTTGTAGCCTCACCGGCACCATTGCTTCCCAACACGCCCATCAGCACTTACGTGGCAAATATGCAGGGCCTGATACCTGGTGCGCTGACCAATGGCGTTGCGTATAGCAATCGCGCCATAGGCAATATTGCCCGCCCCTTCTTGCCAGACGGTATTAATGGCAATGGGCCAGGTCCGTTGTCGAAATCATTTGCTGCGTGGAGTCCCTTCTCAGTTGGTCTGCAACTGGACTTGGTACGAGATAAAGTCGTTACGAACATCCTCACCGGCGTTAACACAGGCCCCTGCAACGCGATTCCGGCTGTTACGAATGGCATACAGATATTTCCGGGTAGTGTTCCTATTTACCGGGGTGCTCAACTGGTAGGCGCTATTGGTATTTCGGGCGATGGCATTGACCAGGATGACATGGTTGCATTTTTGGGTCTTGCCAATGCTGGCATTGCATTGGGCACGGGCATCGCGCATGCCCCTTCAGCGCAACGCGCCGACACCATTGCTGTGCCGGGTGGGCAATTGCGTTACGTAAATTGCCCGGTCGCGCCTTTCCTTGATACCACCGCGACAAACGTTTGCAATGGAATTTAGGATGCAAAAGCGCCCGATGCTACGCAAGTTGTTGCTGACTGCCACTTTGGGATGTCTGTCCGGACAGCTTTACGCCCAGACTCAGAAGCCGGAAACCATCGAAACGCCTGCACCGTCTGTCCCTGACCGCTACCTATTGGATTCGTGGCTATCCAAATTCGCTCCTGATTTTTCAAGTGCGGCGGATGTGCGTTATCTCCTGCATGTTGAAGTCCCGTCAGTTCTGATTTACGACAAACCCAGCATCAGTGGTTTAGTGGTGGGCCGACTGGAACAAGGGGTTGAAGTAGAGGCCAATCTCAAAACAGGCGAGTGGTATCGTCTCAGGCGGGCTTCCGGTGAAGAGGGATGGGTGCTGAATGCTACTGGCGCTACAGGCGCCGCCATATCAGTGCGGCCGTTTCCCATTGACCGACGAATTGCTTACGAAGCCGGTGCTACCGATCCACGCGTGCCGCAGTCTCTTCCGCCAGGAAAGGAGGTGCCTGTTCCGGCTGAGCCGCGGATTGATCGGCAGCGGCCACAGGGAACGACGCTTGAGCCGCGGTTCCCTCTGATAGATCCTTCACGGGTTGAGGCGCCTTCACCGCTTTATCGCAGCGAAGAAATTCCGATTCCAGATCGGTGGCGTCTGGTGCAGGCGTTAGGCTTGCTTCCTTACAAGCTGATTGATCCATATAACCCGAACGTGCTTAAAGGCGACTTGCCCGTTCTGGAAAAAATGTTGGGTAAAGACTGGTTTTTTAATCTGTCGGCGGTGTCCGATACGCTAGTCGAAGCACGCCGCTTGCCAACGCCAACGGGCGCGCAGTCCACGCGGAGCCCGGGCTCGAATGGCACGTTTGGCCGTGGCCGCCAGACAACGCTAGCTGAGACGGGCATTATCAGTCTGGCATTGATCAAGGGCGACACGACATTCAGGCCGCCCGATTATGAATTCCGCTTCGTGCCCGTGTTTAATTTTAACCGCACCCTGACGCAGGAGGTTCGTGCAGTTAACGTCAATCCCGCCAATGGAACCGACCGCAATGACAATTTCTTTGGTGTACAAGAACTCTTTGTAGACAAGCATTTACGTGATGTTTCCACGCGATTCGATTTTGATAGTGTGCGCGTGGGCATACAGCCTTTTACGGCGGATTTTCGTGGGTTTCTGTTTCTGGATCAGCCGTTCGGCGTGCGTCTGTTTGGCATACGCGACAACAATAAGTTGCAATACAACGCCGCGTGGTTCCGAAGGTTAGAAAAAGATACCAACAGCGGTTTGAACGAGATCGGTAAGCGTCTGCGTGCAGACGATATATTTGTATTCAATCTGTACCGACAGGATTCTTTCAATGTGCTTGGTTACACGTCCCAGGGAATCATTCTTCACAATCGCAATCGTGAGGGTGATCGTCCTGATATCTACAACGCCAATGGCTTTCTTGAACGCCCGGCAGTATTTGGTACCGGACGCCCGCACAATTACGACGTAACCTATCTCGGCTATAACGGGGATGGTCACTTCGGCAAATGGAATGTCACTGCATCCGCATACTATGCGACCGGAAACGATGATCGTGGAATGTTCTCTGGACGGCGCGAGCGTATTGGTGCCACCTTTGGTGCGCTGGAAGTCTCGCGCGACTTTGACTGGATACGCGTGCGCGCGAGCGGGCTGTATGCGTCAGGTGACAAAGACCCCTACGATGGCAAGGCTCAAGGCTTCGATGCCGTGCTGGAAAACCCGCAGTTTGCGGGCGCTGACACCAGTTATTGGATCCGACAGGCGGTACCGTTAATCGGTGGCGGCGGCGTGGCGCTCTCCATACGTAACGGTGTGCTTCCATCATTACGCTCGTCGCGTGAATTCGGCCAGTCGAATTTTACCAATCCGGGATTGCATCTTTTTGGGCTGGGCGCTGATTTTGATGTCAAGCCTGGTCTGCGTGTCATCAGCAACGTCAATTACCTTGAGTTTGACAATTTGTCTTCGCTGGCGGTGCTGCGTAATCAGCGCTTCAGCAGCACGCGAATCGGCATGGACGTTTCCGCAGGTGTGCAGTACCGCCCTTACTTCACGCAAAACGTGGTTATTAACGCTTCTGTTGGCGCATTATTCCCTGCCAAGGGATTACGTGAGATTTATGGAAATGGCTTTGACTCCATTCAGTATTCGGCACTGGTCAATATGCTCTTGACGTTCTGATGAGAATTCTGGCCGCCCTATTGTTGTTGTTTGCTGCCTCGATCGTCAGTTTGGCGAATTCGCCCAGCGCGCCTGCTGGCCCCGAGCCAGCGGCCAGTCCGCCTGCACCCGATAAGCAAACGCAAGCGGACGCCGACAAAAAATCGGCTGGTTGCATCACCTGCCATACAGCGTCAGACCGGCATACCATGCATGCCAATCCGGCCGTGGTACTGGGATGCACGGATTGCCATGGTGGCAACTCGTCCGTAGAGAAGATTGCTGGCTCGGAATACGGCAGCAAAGACGAACAGGCCAGCAAAGATTATCTGGCGGCAATGAGCAAGGCCCACGTCATGCCGCGCTATCCGATGGATTGGAAGACACCCGCATCGGCCAATCCCGAGGGTTCGTATACATTACTCAATCGTGAAAGCCCCGCGTTTGTGCGCTTTGTGAATCCGTCTGATTATCGTATAGCGCGCGAAGCGTGCGGCGCTTGCCACCTACCCGTGATTCAGGCCGCAGAGCGCAGTTTGATGTCTACCGGCGCAATGCTGTGGAATGGTGCGTCGTATAACAATGGCATTCTCGATAACAAGCGCGGCGTGCTTGGTGAGGCCTATACCAGAACCGGTGAGCCGGCCAGTATAAAAAACCCGATTGAGCCGAATGATTGGATGACTCAAAAAGGTGTGCTGGCTCAACTGTTTCCGTTGCCAGCGTGGGAGACCGTACCGCCGGGCGACATATTTCGTGTGTTCGAGCGTGGCGGGCGCGTTATTGGCAGTCAATTTCCTGAAGTGGCTCTGCCCAACAATAGTGGCAAGCTGCAAGTGCTCGACGAACCGGGACGGCCCGATATCAAGCAGTCCAATCGCGGGCCGGGTACGGGCGGTCGCATCGCGGTGCCGGTAATCAATATTACCAAGACGCGCCTGAATGACCCTGTTATGTGGTTCCTGGGCACCAATGATCAACCGGGCGATTATCGTTCTTCGGGTTGCGCAGGCTGTCATGTGATTTACGCCAATGATCGAGATCCCGCGCGCTCCGGTGTCTATGCGAAATACGGCAATGACGGCAAAACAATTACCGCGGACCCCACCATACCGAAAGACAAATCCGGCCACCCGCTCAAACACGAATTTACCCGTGCAATACCATCGTCCCAGTGCATGATTTGCCACATGCATCAGCCGAACATATTCGTGAACAGCTTTTACGGCTTTACCATGTGGGATTACGAATCCGACGCACCATCCATGTGGCCGAAAAAGCAGCGTTATCCCACCGATGATGAGCGGCGCAAGATTCTAGATCGCAATCCTGAGGGTGCCGCAGTGCGTGGCAAATGGGGCGATCTGGAATTTTTGAAAGAGGTTTCCAAGCTCAATCCTACGCTCAAAGATACGCAGTTCGCTGACTATCACGGACACGGCTGGAATTTTCGCGCGATCTTCAAGCGAGATCGCAAAGGCACGCTGCTGGATAAGGACGGGAATCCTGTAGCGGACGATGATCCCAAGAAATTCGATGCGAAAAATCCAAAGAAAGCGGTGCATCTCACGTCCATACATCTGGATGTAGGAATGCATTGTTCAGATTGCCACTTTGCGCAGGATTCCCACGGCAACGGCCATATCTATGGCGAAGTTGCAGCGGCGATCGAGATTGAATGTTCTGATTGTCATGGTACGGCAAGCCGCTACCCGACGCTTTTCACCTCGGGGCCTGCCGCGCGGCCCGGCGGCACGGATATGAGTCTTATGCGTACGCCCGATGGCCGTAAGCGTTTTGAATGGAAAGAGGGAAAACTGTTCCAGCGCTCTGTGATGTTCCCGGATAAGGAATGGGAAATGTCACTGGTGAAAGATTCGGTTAATCCGAAGCACCCCGGCTATAACGAAAAATCGGCGCGTGCCAAATTGGTGGCTACGGGCGATTTTGACAACTATGCTCAGCGCTGGGGCTTGGGTGTTCCCGAAGGAAAACGTGCGCACGGCGACGACAAGATGACGTGTCAAACCTGCCACACCTCATGGACAACGAGTTGCTCCGGTTGCCATCTGCCGATTGAGGCTAACGAAAAGACCGAGCGGCACCATTACGAAGGTGGCTTCACGCGCAATTACGCCACGTATAACCCGCAGGTTGTGCGGGACGATATGTTTCATCTGGGGCGCCATGGTCCGGTGAAGAACAGCAAAATCACACCGATACGTTCATCGTCGGCGTTGGTGCTCTCAAGCACAAATTCGAGCCGCGAGAAAATTTACATTCAGCAAGCGCCAACGGCAGCGAGCGGGTTTTCAAGTCAGGCATTTGCACCGCATTACCCGCACACTGAGCGCAAGACTGAAACCAAAACCTGCACCGATTGCCACCTCTCCGCTGACAACGACAACAATGCCATTATGGGGCAGTTGTTGTTGCACGGCACGGGCTATATCGGCTTGCTGGGTTACAACGCCTGGGTGGGTGAAGAAAAGCACATTGAAGCCGTGCAGGTGACGGAGTGGGAAGAGCCGCAAGCTGTCATCGGCAGTTATCTGCACCGCTATGCGTATCCGGACTGGTACGCCGCGCATCTCAAAGCAGATCGCAAACTGAAAGAGGCGCATGATCACACCACGGCAGGCCGTGCGGCGTGCGTGCAGTTGCGTGGCGAATATCTGTACGTTTCTGAGGGTGCGGGCGGTATGCGTGTGTACGACGTTGCGTCGATTGCGAATAAGGGCATATCGCAACGTATTGTTTCTGCACCGTTTTCCAAGCTGGGTCAAAACACCCATATTCCCAGCAAGAATGCGACTTGTGTCGCGTTGCCCACGACGCAGCCCGTAGCGCCGCTCAAGAATCAGGGTGACAAGATGCGTGTCGCCAATCAGGAGCAACCGTTTCATCCAATCTACAACTATGCGGCCATAACGGATGCCGAAGAGGGGCTGATACTGGTGGATGTCAACACCCTTCAGGACGGTGATCCGCGCAATAATTTTCTCAAGCGCGCCGTTACCTGGGATGGCAACGGCATCCTGAAGGGGGCGAGACACATTACGCTGGGTGGTTCATATGCCTACATCACTGCTACAGCGGGTGTGGTGATTGTCAATTTGATGGATCCGCTCAAACCCAAAGTCGCAGCAGTTGTTCCGCTAAAGGGCGCGCGTTCGTCGGCGTTGCAGTTTCGCTACCTGGCCGTGACCGACGACAGCGGTTTGCGTATGATTAATGTCACGATTCCGGAACGTGCCAAATTGGTCGAGTCGGTATTGGTGCCTCTGGCGGATGCAGACCGTATACATCTCGCGCGAACCTACGCTTATGTCGCAGCGGGCAAAGAAGGCTTGGCAATTATTGATATCGAGAAACCTGAAAAGCCTTTTGTGTATATGAAATTTACTGCGGATGGCACACTGAATGACGTGCGTGATGTCACGGTTGCTTCGACCAATGCCTCGGCATTTGCCTATGTTGCGGATGGGCGCAACGGACTCAAGGTTATTCAGTTAACGGCACCGGATACTCAACCCAAATTTTACGGTTTCAGTCCCGATCCAAAACCCCAAGTGATTGCCTGGCGGAAAACGCGTACGCCAGCGCTGTCTGTATCAAGGGCGCTGGAACGAGATCGCGCTGTTGACGAAACCGGCGGACAGGTTGCCGTCTTCGGGCGTATCGGTTCCCGTCCATTCAATCTTGAGGAACAGCGAAAAATGTACCTCAAGCCCGACGGAACGCCGTGGGTAGTGCGAGATACCCCTGGACCCTCTCAGGTGAAGCCATGATTGCACGCTATAAACTGCTCCTGACCATTGCAGCCGTTGCGCTGCTGCAAGTATCCGCAGCGTACGGCGCTGCGGTGCTGCCGCAGTATTCACATGACAAGACACTTGGGGTAGGTAGTTGCGCCAGCAGCTTGTGCCACGGTGCGGTAGAAACCTGGCGCGATTCCAATGTGTTCCAGAATGAATATGTGACTTGGTCGCGCTCCGACAAGCACGCCAGAGCCTACGCCGTGTTGTTGAACGACAAATCGAAAGCGATCGCCAAGAAGCTGGCATTGCCCAAGCCCGCACACGAGAGCGACCTGTGTCTTGATTGCCACACGCACAATCCCAAACCGGCGCAGCGCACACAAGGCTTTCAGATTGCCGATGGCATAGCCTGCGAATCGTGTCACGGACCAGCTGATCGTTGGGTCAAGAGCCATGTGGAGCCCGGCGCAACCCATGCCAATAATGTGGCGCGGGGTATGTATCCGACAGAGGATGACGTGTCGCGCGCCCGGTTGTGTTTGTCTTGCCATTTGGGTACCAAAGATAAATTCGTCACCCACAAAATCATGTCAGCCGGGCATCCGCGCATGAGTTTTGAACTGGATACGTTTACGCAAATCGGCCCGGCACATTTCAGAATAGATGCTGACTGGCAACGTCGGAAGGGGAGCTGGAACGAAGTGCGAGCCTGGGCCATCGGTCAAGCGGTGGCGTCTCAGGAGTTGCTCACCTTGCTGCAAGGGCCGCGCGGGCGCGACGGGCTTTTCCCGGAATTGGTGCTATTCGATTGTCACTCGTGTCATCACCCGATGGCGGATGTGCGCAATACCGCAGCGCGGGTGGGTGCCGGCCCCGGCTTTGTGCGTTTGAACGATGCCAACTTATTGATGCTAAGGCAAATTGCGCGCCGGGTAGTGCCTGCCGATGCTGCTGTGTTTGCGCAGCATGTTGAGCGATTACATAAATCCGTGGCCAGTGGCAGCGATGCGCTGGCGCAGGCGCGTGCTGTCGAGCAGTTGATTGCGGCGATGATTCCGAAAATTAGTTCGCATAAATTTTCTGGCGAAGACCTGAAAGCTGTCATGTTGGGGTTGATTGACGATGGCCTGACAGGGCAATACAGTGATTATCAAGGTGCCGAACAAGCGGTCATGGCCATGCAGAGTGTGGCCGATCTCCTGGGTAGGCAGAACCTGATGCGTACCCAGCCGTTAAAACCGACTATCAAACGCCTGCTGGCGACCGTATCACAGGATGAAAAATATCAACCGGCTGCATTTACAAAAGTCTTGCGCGAACTGAAAACGAACGTAGAGACGGGGACGGGCAAATGAGCGATAGCGTCCGTATTGCAATAGTGGGGTCAGGGCCAAGCGGCTTGTCGTGTGCTGCACATGCAGCTGAACTCAAAGTGCCGCATGTGCTGCTAGAAGCGGAAGAGCATCCGTCGCATACGATCTTTCGCTATCAGAAAGGCAAGCACGTAATGGCGGAGCCGGGGATTCTGCCGTTGCGCAGCCCCATTACATTTGCGGCAGGCAAGCGCGAAGCGATTCTCGGTAAATGGGATGAAGAAGTAGCGAAATACAAGGTAAACATCCAGCACCGTGCGACAGTCACTGCAATTACCGGGAGCAAAGGCGCTTTCGAAATCAAGACCGCCGCAGGGGCTGTCATCAACGCAGAACACGTAGTGCTGTGCATAGGTTTACAGGGCAATATTCGCAAGCTGGGTGTACCTGGCGAAGACCTCGAACGTGTGCAGTATCAGCTGGATGACCCTGCCGAATACAACGGTGAAGTGATCGTCGTGGTAGGTGCTGGTGACGCCGGTATCGAGAACGCGCTGGCCCTTGCCGAGAATAATCGCGTAATTCTGATCAATCGCGTCGACGAGTTTCCACGCGTCAAGCAAGGCAATATTGACCTGGTGACGGCTGCGATAAATGACGGAAAAATGGAATGCCGGTACAGTACTTCTGCGCTCAAGGTCGACGCGGTTGAAGGCGAAAACAAGCCATTATTTTTTACCGCGCAGACCCCTCAGGGCGTAGAGAAAATTCCGTGTGATCGCGTGATCGCCCGTCTGGGTGCGATTCCACCACGCAAGCTGGTCGAGAGTTTCGGCATTCAGTTTCCGAATCAAACGATGGAGGCGGTGCCCCAGGTGTCGGCGACCTATGAATCTAACGTGCCGGGCCTGTACATCATTGGTGCGCTGGGCGGCTATCCGCTGATCAAGCAGGCGATGAACCAGGGCTATGAGGTGGTGGAGTACATCCTCGGCAACCCTGTGGAACCCGCCGACGAATCGCTGTTAAAGGCGAAATTCGTAAAATTCAGGCGTGCAAAAAATGTAACTGAAGCACTGGCACTGGTGCAGGCCAATGTCCCGTTGTTCAAGGACTTGACCACGCTTCAGTTGCGAGAGTTCATGCTGGACAGTGAGGTGCATGCGCCCAAAAAGGGCGAAATCGTATTCCGAAAAGATGACTATACCAACTCGTTCTTCTCGGTTGTAGACGGCGAAGTTACGATTGAAGTGCCCGATGAAGGCGGTAAGCAAAAGACCATCGCGCTCGGGCAGGGGCAGTTTTTCGGCGAACTGGGTTTGCTGTCAGGCAGACGTCGCTCGAGTACGATACAGGCCGGGGCAAATTGTGTGCTGATAGAGACGCCACGCCGATCGATGCTGAAATTGATTGCGAGCATTGAGTCAGTGCGGCGTCAGGTCGACATAACTTCCTTGAGGCGCGCGGTGCGCGTGCATATCGCGCCGTTCGTGCCGGTAGAGGACGTGCTCGAAATGCTCAAGGGGGCAACGATCAAGAGTTTTACCGCCGGCCAAGTGCTGTTCAAGGAGGGTGATGAGGCGGACGGATTGCATCTTATCCGCCGTGGCTCGGTTACCGTATCGCGCATCGTGGGCACAAAAGAAGTCGTGATGGCGTATGTTTCTGCAGGTAACTACGTTGGCGAAATGGCGTTGTTATCGTCCAATGATCGCCGCTCGGCAACGGTGCGTGCAGCGGTGAATTGCGAAACGATCGTGCTGTCGGCCAAGGCTTTTAACGATGTGGTCAATCGCAATCCCAAATTGCGCAACGATATTCAGACGCTGGTGCGTAAGCGCATGTCACACGATGCGCAGCGTGAGGCGGAACCTGATACGGGATCAGGCGGGCTGATTAATTTTCTGATGGGGCAGGGGCTGGGCGAGAGCACGGACGTGCTGCTGATTGATGAAAGCCTGTGTGTGCGTTGTGACAATTGCGAAAAAGCCTGTGCAGATGTGCATGATGGCACTTCAAGGCTGGATCGTCAGGCTGGTCCGACGTTTGCCAATATACATATCCCAACCTCATGTCGGCATTGCGAAAACCCGCACTGCATGAAAGAGTGTCCGCCGGATGCGATACACCGCAATCCCAGCGGCGAGGTATTCATCAGCAATAGCTGTATCGGTTGTGGCAATTGTCAGCGCAACTGTCCGTACGGCGTGATTCAGATGTCGCAGGCAAATCCCAAGCGGAGTCCGCCCAGTCTGCTCGCGTGGCTAGTTACAGGATTTACTACCGAACCCGGACGTGAGGAGCATTATCACAATGCAGAAGTGGGTAAAAAGGCCGTGAAATGTGATATGTGCAAAGACTTGTCGGGCGGTCCGGCGTGCGTACGGGCGTGTCCTACGGGTGCGGCTATTCGCATTAATCCCGAGAAATTTATCGCCTAACTTATTGTTTTAAAAGAATATTTTCTTATCGCTGCTGGCGGTGGCAGCTACCTGAACCCGCGCCGGAAAGTCACAGTCATACGATTGCGTTGCAGTGATTGCTCAACCCTTGGGTTGGAACAGCGGCGGGCGAAACGGATAGTACGGCGCCTGATACCAAGGGTAAGGCGGGCGCCCGTTGCGCGAAAAATACTCCTCCATCTCCCTGTCCGTGCGTCGCTTCAGCACAAACGACGTGGCGTTTGCAATGCCGTCGAGTTCATATTCAACATTGAGCGTCACCGCTTTGCCATAGTTCAATATGGGTACGCTGCCGATATCCATTCGTGTTTGCGTGCGGGCGCCCGCCGTGATATTTTTTGCGCTGCTGGCGGCTGCTTCCTGCGTGCCGCTCGAAACGCGCAGCAGCCGGATTGAACGATTCTGCAATTCAAGATTCAGCAGGTAAAAGGTAATAATACCGGTGGCATTCTGATCGTCCCGTCCCAGTGCTCCGGGCACGCCAACGGCATCAAGCCCTTTCTGAAGATCATACAAAACCGGCACAAATTTCTTTTCATGCGTAATAGCCAGTTGCAGTCCGAGCTTGCCCTCGTCCAGCCATTCTCCGGCGTCGTAAAACTTGGAGTATTCGCGCAGCGCTTTGCGTCCGGACTGCGCATCATAGGCGAATTCGGACATGCGCCCGGTGGAGCAGGCGGTCAATCCACACAGCAGGCCGACCGAGACTAGAATAGCGGAATATTGCATGGTGATTCTCAGATTTATCGTGTGGCAGTGATTCAGCTATTTTAGCTTTGTGGCCATTGTACTTGACCGATGATCGCAATTTGTCAAGGTATTAAGGCACGCTGAATTAAAAATTGACAAGTCGCCATTGTCGGCGCGAATATACTAGAATTCACCCTATAGGTGGCGAATTCGACTACCTGTCCACCGTGCCTTTCTCTCGCGGATGGAATCTGTATCCGAGAGAGAAAAGCGTAGCGGAGGTGCTGCCATATCTTCCCAAAAATCCATCGAACTCATCCTGGCGCGGCAGTTGGCGAGTTGCCTGGCGATGCCAGTTGGTATTGTAGATGCCGAAGGCACGCTGGTTTACTACAACGAGCAAGCCGAGCAGGTACTCAATCAACGGTTTGACGAAACGGGCGACATGAAGGCGAGTGAGTGGACAACATTTTTCACGATTGAAGATCTCGACCGCAAGCCCATTCCCGTTGATGCGTGGCCACTGGTGGTGGCTTATAAAGACCAGCGTGCGGTGTCGCAGATTGTCTGGTTGCGCAGTCGCGACGAGGCTTGGCGCAATATTTCTTTCACGGCGTTTCCGCTTATCGGTCAGCATGGCCGCTTTGAAGGCGCCATGACGATTTTCTGGGAAGTGTGAGATGCGTGTAACGCTGCGTGGCACACGGGGCTCGCTGGCCTCACCAGGGCCCGATACCGTGCGCTATGGCGGCAACACGTCGTGTGTGGAAGTGTTGGGCGATGCTGGTACGGCCCTGGTGCTTGATGCAGGCACCGGCATACGTCCGTTGAGCAGCTTGCTGCCGCGCGATCTGAAACGCATCGATATTCTGCTCACGCATTTGCACATGGATCACATTCAGGGACTGGGTTTTTTCGGGCCATTGCACAACCCTGCAACAGAAGTTCACATCTGGGGCCCGGCCAGCACCACACAAAATCTGCAAGCGCGATTGAAGCGATATTTGTCACCGCCACTATTCCCCGTGCGCGTGACCGATCTCGCGTGCAGGCTCACCTTCCACGAAGTGCCATGCGACGACGTGGATATCGGCGAGTTTCGTGTTTCATCCGCGCTTGTATGTCACCCCGGGCCGACGGTCGGCTACCGCATCAAGTCACCCAAAGGCCGCGTGCTGACGTATTTGCCTGATCACGAACCGGCGCTGGGCGTGCTGCGTTTTCCGTCGCTGCCGCGCGAATGGACATCTGGCGCCGTGCTTGCGGAGAACGCAGATTTGCTGATTCACGATAGCCAGTACACCAATGCCGAATACGCCAGCCGCTGCGGCTGGGGGCACAGTGCGGTTGAGCAAACGCTGGCTTTTGCCAGCCTTGCCGAAGTGCGCCAGTTGGTGCCGTTTCATCATGATCCCGACCACAGTGATACCGTGCTCGATGAAATGTTTGATGAGGCCATGCAAAGGGCCAATCCTGCATTTCAGGTTACCTCGGGGTTTGAGGGCGCCACGTTCGACGTGTAAGTGCTGGTAGCTAAGGCATGCGCTGACAGCGCAGGTGGCAAGCGTATAGGCGCTGCTATAATGGCCACACGCATTTGCCAAGAAATTGTCCGTATCACATCACCTCGTCCAAACGATTTTATATAATTTAATTATATAAAACAATAAGTTACATATTATGGGTAGTGGGCAGTAACACGCCACTGCCAATCATTTTTCCGGGATTTTTATGATTGTTTATGATCTGGAATGCGAGCAGAGCCACCGCTTTGAAGGCTGGTTCGGCTCGGCTGGCGATTTTGATACACAGCTTTCAGACAAGCTATTGTGTTGCCCGATGTGCAATAGCGGCAACGTGGTGCGGCGACCCAGCGCCTCCTATGTGAACACGGGCGCCGTTGAAAGGCAGCCACGTGCGAGCCAAAAATCCTCCAGCGTCAGCGTGCCGCAGCAATACGCCAACGTGTCGCCGGAAATGGTCGCAAAGATTATCGAACACATCGTCAAAACCACCGAAGACGTGGGCAATAAATTTCCCGAAGAAGCACGCAAGATTCACTATAACGAAGCGCCCGAACGTCACATACGCGGCATAGCCACGGCGCACGATGTTGAATCCTTGCGCGACGAAGGTATCGAAGTAGTGTCGTTGCCGGTGCCGCCCCATCTAACGGTGAAAACACATTGAACGTGAAGTTTCCATTCTCCAATATCAACCCTAGAGAACTGCCATGAACCAACCCGGAACCACCATCCCCACGCTTACTGACAAACTGCTGGCGATCAAAGAAGGCCACATCGGCTGGATTATTTTCAACAATCCCGATAAACACAATGCCGTGTCGATGGAAATGTGGCAGTCAGTGCCGCTGGCGTTTGATGCGTTCAACAAAGATCCCGACGTGCGTGTGGTCATCCTCAAAGGTGCGGGCGAAAAAGCGTTCGTCTCCGGCGCGGATATTTCGCAGTTCAAAGAGCGTCGTTCGAGCGCGGAAGGTGTCGAAGAATACAACCGCACCTCAGACAATGCCGCTGAAGCCATCCGCAGCTGCCCCAAGCCGACCATCGCGATGATTCGCGGATACTGCATCGGCGGCGGCGCTGCAACGGCAACCAATTGTGATATTCGCATCGTGTCAGACGACGCCAAATTCGGCGTGCCCGCCGGCAAGCTGGGCCTGGGCTATCGTTACTCCGGTGTCAAACGGTTGACCGATCTGGTCGGCCCGCAATTTACAGCGGAGATTTTCTTTACCGCACGCCAGTTCAATGCGCAGGAAGCGCTAGCGATGGGCTTGGTGAATCGCGTGGTGCCGGTGGCAGAACTCGAATCCTACGTGCGTGAATACGCCGACACCATCGGTCGCAATGCGCCACTGACGCTGGCTGCCATCAAACGTTCGCTGATTGAATATGGCAAAGACGACGACAAGCGCGACCTCGCGGTGTGCGACAAAATGGTCAATGATTGCTTCGCCAGCGCAGATTACAAAGAAGGCCAAACCGCCTTCATGGAGAAGCGTAAGCCCGTATTTAAGGGCCGTTAAGTGTGTAAAATAGTTAATAAAAACATATAGTTATATTTTTACGGGTGTCGGAAAACTCGCGTATGGCTCGCCCTGCGCGAGTTTTTTATTGCCACCGGTGCCATGAACCGAGATTTTTCATTAGAACTTCATTAAGGCGAATAGATTGGGGTAAATTTGGCGGGCAAATCAAAGGTTTTTGACGCATCCCACAGGCCCTGCATCCACGTTCGCTGTTGCATCGCCAGCGCCAGATTCAAAATGGGTTTGCGA
>CANKUB010000080.1 GCA_947486575.1 Betaproteobacteria bacterium
AAACCGAGAGGAGTTGAAAGCAGCGGTGAGATCACACCTGCACCGTCGCCAACGGCAGCCCGATGTGATCAAGCGTTTCTTCCACGGCGAGCACGTCCGGTATGCCGCTTGATTCCCTGTGTAGGTCATATTTTCGTAGCGGAGTAATAACTACTGTCGGCCTCCGGCAGCTCGTGCCCGACAGCAGCCCGATGCCGTATTCGTCGCCCATGCTCTTCACCGAGCCCGCCCACCACCCAGTAACAACAATCCCGAAATTGCCGCCAATCCGCCAGCGACCACGTAAGCCGCCGCATAGTCGCCAAACGCCGTCACGGCGACCGAGAACGCCGACGGGATCAGCATCACACCGGCGAACATCAGACCGGTTCCGAGGCCCGTCGCCTCTGTTCTGCGCGCGCCGCCGAGCCGCGCCCACTCCGCGTAGGCGAGCCCTGTAAAGCCGCTCGCGGTTGTGCCTGCCACCGCGCATACCGTAATCACCAACGTCTGCGGCCAATCAACGCCGAACTGCCCTGCAAGCACTGCGGTAACGCACATGATGACGCCCTGCAGCGCCAGCAGCCAGCGCGCGGCCAGCGCCTTGTCTGCCAGCCATCCCCAGATGGGTCGGCTGAGTACGCCAGCAATCTGATAGGTCGCTAGTGCCTGTCCCGCCTGGATAAGGTCGAAGTTGGCCTTGCTGGTCAAATGGATGGTCATGAAGGTAACGAAGCAAAGCTGCATCCCCGTGTAGACGAAGCTCGCCAGCGCAAGGCGGCGTATGGCAGAGCTTTCGCCCAGCATGTGCAGCGGCGCCAGCAAGCCCGCGTGAAAGATCGCGCGATCGGGCTCGCGGTCGCTATCCCAGTGCTGGCGCGGAATCTGGATAAGGAACAACAGAATCAACACGGGCACCGTCTGGCACAGCAGCGCAGTCCGCCAGCCGAACTGTACAGTCAGTGGCACCATGACAAGTCCGGCCAGCACACCGCCCAGCGGCACACCGATCTGGCGGATCGAGAGCACGAGATTCATCACGCTCTGCGGTGTGCGCGGCACCAGCAAATGGGTGCTGGCTGGGGCACTGGCACCATAAGCCGATCCTAACAGCGCCGCGCCCAACGCGACCGACAGCACGCTGCCCAGTGCACAGGCCAGCAACATCGCGAGGGTTGCAATCAGTACGATCTGACACACCCGCACCGCGCCGTAACGGTGGATAAACCCCGGCGATAGCAGCGCCGAAACGATGCCAACGCCGTAGATGGTTGAAATGAAAAACCCGACTAGGGTTCCGGGCACCTGCAGATCCCGCGCAATGGCCGGGGCCGCTGCCGGAAAGGAATAAGCGGCCATGGTGGCGAGGCTTTGTGTCGCCAACGTCGCGATTAAGGGCCTGGTTGGAAAACGCAATCCGTCGCACGCCTCAGGCGGGGTTGTCACCGAATAACAAGGGCGCGCATAGGCTACGCCCCGCTAAAACCCATACAACCGCGCGGGATTGTCCACCAGAATTTTTCTGCGTGTGGCCTCGTCTGGCACCCATGCAGCCAGTTGCTCCACCAGCGTGCCGGTGTTGGGCATTTCGCCCTCCATCATCACGTGCGGCCAGTCGGTACCGAATACCAATTGATCGGGTGCGGCAGCTACCAACGCTTGTGCGAAGGGATTGAGATCGTCGTAGGGTATCGGCGCGCGCGATGTCCGATACGGCGCCGACAGTTTTGACCACACGCGCCCCGTCTTGAGCGCGCGAATCAGCGCCTGGAAGCCGGGTGCATTTACCCCCTTTGCCGGATCCGGTCGCCCCATGTGATCAATCATCATCACGCTCGGGAATTCGGCGGCAAGATGGTCAAAATCAGGAAAGTTTTCAATGTCCATCAAGAACTGCGCATGCCAGCCCAGCCGCGCCACTTTTGCGGCCAGCTTTTTCGCCGCCTCGAACTGCACGCCGATTTTCGCCACCAGATTCGCACGAAAGCCGCGCACACCCGCTGTGTTGAGCGCGTCGAGTTCAGCATCGGTGACATCTTCGCGCAGCAACGCAATGCCGCGCAGCCTGCCACTCGATTGCGCGATGGCATCGACAATCACGCTGTTGTTCGTGCCATGCACGCCTGACTGCACCACTACGCCGCGCGCAAAACCCACGGCATCGTGCATGGCAAGATAATCTTTCAGGAAAACTGGGGGCGGGGTGTATTGCCGATCAGCGGCATAGCCGTAGGTTTCACGTGCGCCGAATACGTGTGCATGGCTGTCCGTTGCCTCGGGCGGCAAGGTGAATGTGGGCTTGCGCGCATTGGAATGCGGCGCTGGGCAGATGGGCGGCGCGGTGTTCATGAGCGTCTGCCTAATCCAGCTTTGCGCCGGAAACCTTCACCACCTTCGCCCAATCCTGCATGTCTTTTTTGATGAACGCCGCGTATTGCTCGGGTGTGTTGGTGAATGGCTCGGCGCCCAGCGCGATATAGCGCTCGCGTGTGTCCGGGTTTTTTAGCGCCGCCGCCGCGACACTGTTGACGCGCGCAATGATGTCTTTCGGCAGCGCTGCCGGGCCGACAAAGCCGTACCACGTGGTTGATTCGTAGCCGGGCAAGCCGGATTCTGACACCGTGGGCACCTGCGGCAGCACAGCCGCGCGGGTTTTACTGGTCACTGCAATCGCATTGAGCTTGCCGCCCTTGATATGACCCATCACCGGGCCGATGTTGACTACCAGAAAATCGCATTGTCCGGCAATCACATCAATAATCGCCGGGCCGCCGCCTTTATACGGCACGTGCAGCATGTCCACCGTGGCCATGCTTTTCAATAACTCGACGCCCAGGTGCATGGTGTTGCCAGCGCCGCCCGAAGCAAAATTCAACTTACCGGGCTGTTTGCGCGCAATCGCAATCAGGTCAGCCACGGTTTTCACCGGCAGCGACGGATGTGTGGCCAGCACACTCGGCGTCATGGCGGCGAGTGTAATCGGCGCAAAATCGCGCTCCACATTGAACGGTAGCTTGTTGTAGAGCGAAGGGTTGATGACCAGTGAACTGTTGGCGAAAAACAGCGTGTAGCCGTCGGGCGCAGCATTCGCGGCAACTTCCGCTGCAATATTGCCGTTGGCGCCGGGACGGTTGTCGATCGCCCACTGCTGACCGGTGAGTTCCGCGAGCCTTGGCGCAAGCGGACGCATCAAGGTATCAGCGCCGCCGCCGGGCGGAAACGGCAAAATCACGCGGATGGGTTTCAGTGGAAATTGCTGCGCGTTGGCCGTCAGTGTGTTCAGCAACGCGATAGCTGCAGCGGGGAGAAATAACGCGGGCTTCATGGGCTGAATTCCTTCTCGACAATGTGTTCGATGGCATCCGATTGAGATTGCATGGACGCAACAGGATCACGCACGCGACAGCGCATTCTCGCTCACAAAAAGGTTACGCGCACGAAATGCAGCGGGGCTTTCCAGTATCAAAGCCGCCCGCAGTGCCCCCAGTGAAGAAGCAAACCACGGGCGATGCAGTTTGCGTGCTTCTGACGCTATCCACGCGGGCATGGCCACGCCGTGCGTGTGCGCTAGATGCTCGGCTGTTGCCGCCAGATAGGCGTCTTGCACCACGCCGCGTTCACCCGCTAATGGTCCTAACAGCAGCGGCGCATCCGCCAGTGCCGCAGCACGGGGTGCTGCGTAAAACGCATCCAGAAAATTCGCCAGGCAAAAATCAAAATCGCCGCCATCGGCGGTGATCCGCGCGACTTCCATCAGCGATTGCGGTCTCATAGCTTGCCCTCGTCGAACAGGCCTTCGACCAGATACTGCGTCTTTGGCGAAATGCGGTTGGCGGGATAATATTCGCTAACACACGTGAGTACCGCTTGCGCGGACGGCAATTTTAAGTACCGAATCAAAAAAACAATATCAGCCACATCGGATGGTTCGCTGCTGGTGCCGCCGATGCGCGCCGCCATACACTTCATCGCCAACAGATATTCGGGTACCGGCATGGTCACGCGCAGGTGAGCAAACTGCGGCAGATTTTCCGCCGTGGTTTCGTGCCGCGCAGAAACAAAACCTTTGACGCCATCATTGAGCCAATCTGCGGGTAAGTGTTGCTCATCCGCAATACGGCTGGCGATTGCGCGTATGGTTTGCGCCGGTTGAAACAAGGCATCAACATCTTTCGTTGACAGCCGCGCGTTAAATACCAGCACCATGACCGTTCCACCGAAAAGGCAAACCTCACCCGTGACGCCTTGCGTGCCCAGCGCGTCTGACAGCGCCTGCAAGCCGCGAAGTATAGTTTCGCGGGTTAGCGTTTGTGCGGTGCCTTGCTCGCTCGGCGTCATTTAAGGGTGTATACGTAACTATTTGTTTTTATTGATTTTTCTAAACCGATAACCGGTAAACCCGCGCAGCGGTATCACGATACATGGCCAGCTTTTCCGCAGCCGAATGATTTTGCGTGATGCGTTTTAAAGCGTTCCACAACACACGATATCCGGTGGATTCCTTATCCACCGGAAAATTACTTTCCATCATGCAACGGTTCGGCCCGAAAAGCTCTATGCAGGTTTCGACATACGGGCGCCACGCAGCGGAGAGTTCTTCTGACGAGGGCGGCGTATCGCGCAAGTGAAAATCCCAGCCGCAGTACGTCATGCCGAGGCCGCCCACCTTGACGGTGAGATTGGGAAACTGCACCAGTTCGCTCATGTTTTTACGCCAGACCTTGAACACTTCGTCGCGGTTCTCATGCGGCGCGATGCCAAGCAGGCCCCCGCAGTGATTCAGAATCACATTCGTTTCGGGAAAGGCTTTGAGCAAATCCACTGTGTCGGGCAACTGCGGATGAAACTGCCACGACTCAAAGCTCAAACCCAGCGGTTTCAAATGCGCGAGGCCCTTGCGAAATACCGGATCAAGCACCTGATGCTGCGGCGGCTGGCGGCGGCCGAATTTGGCGGCGTTGCCGGTATCCCACGTGACGCCATGACGTATGCCGCGAAAGCGCCCGTTGCCCGCAGCGAGCAGCGCCTCTAATACTGGTCGCACGCCATCGCCCAACGTTAGATCGGCGTGGCCAATAATGCCCGCGCACAGCCGCGCCTTGCCGTACTTGCCGCTGGCACACATCGCCGCCACGCCGTTGACGAACTCGACTTCGCCTACCGGCTTCATCGCATCCGGGCCGTCAGCACGATGCATGGAGCCCGCCTCGATAAACACGGTGGCGATCACGTTGTGACCGGAATTTACGTCGTCCGCCAGCTCCCAGATCAGGTAACGACCGAGGTCTTTTTCCCAGATGTGGTGATGCGGATCAATGATGGGCAAATCAGCCTCAAGCACATCTTCCTGACGTTTTTGGGCCCACGCGTGCAGCTCGGTCTGCTTGCGAAACGTGCTGCCACGAAATGCCTTTGATACATCGAACTGCGCCATTTTATTTCTCCCTGAGTTTTTCTATGTTGAAGCTGCTTTTTGCAACTTATTGATTTTATTCGATAATTTCATTACGCCTTAATGGCCATCAAGCGCGCGTATTTCTCCTGCAACTGCTCGCGGCTTTCGACTACATCCGGATTCAGCGGAATGCAATCCACCGGACAAACATTCTGGCACTGTGGCTTGTCGAAATGGCCCACGCATTCCGTGCATTGCTGCGGATCAATAACGTAAATTTCTTCTCCCGCCGAAATGGCGTCATTCGGGCATTCGGATTCGCAGACGTCGCAATTGATGCACTCGTCGGTAATCATCAACGCCACGTTATTGGCCCCCGGCGTTCCGCTGCCTGATTTTTTCCGCCAGATGCCGGGCGATCACGGGCGACACAAACTTGGTGTAGTCGCCACCGAGTATGGCAATTTCGCGCACCAGCGTTGCCGATACGTAGGCATGCTGCTCGCCGGGTGTCAGAAAAATCGTTTCAACGTCAGGGAACAACTGCCGGTTCATGCCGGCAAGCTGGAATTCATAATCAAAATCGGTGACGGATCGCACGCCGCGTACCACCACACGAGCATTGTGCTGCTGCACAAAATTCATCAGCAACCCAGAGAAGCCCATGACCTCGAAATTTTTCACATCGCTGAGTGATTCACGCGCAATGGCGACACGCTCATCCAGTGTGAACAACGGTTTCTTCGATTTGCTGTCGGCTATGGCGATAATCACACGATCAAACATTTTGCAGGCGCGCCGCGTGATGTCTTCATGGCCTGCCGTGATCGGGTCAAAGGTGCCTGCATACACTGCGCTAACCGTCATGATATTGCTCGCTAAAATATTTCAGGAAATTTGAGTAATTGATAGTTCACCTGCCCCGCACGGCCCTGCTTGTAAATCGCCCAGCCGGGCGGCGGCGCATCGCTTCTGCCACTTTCCCGATACACCATGGCGTGTGGCGCGAGCCAACGGGGCAACAGGTCAAACAACGTTTCCCACAGGGCACTTTTCACACTGTCAAAGGGCGGATCGAGAAAAACAACATCATACACACCCTGTGCCGACTGTGCGCCACGCAGGAAATCCACGGCATCTGCGCGCACAATTTTGACCTGCGCTGCCGCCAGTGCGGTGCGATTGGTCTCCAGCGCCGCGCACACCGTGCGCTCGCGCTCCACCATCAGCACTGCGGATGCGCCACGCGATGCGGCTTCAAAGCCCAGCGCGCCGCTACCCGCAAACAGGTCGAGACACCGCGCGCCGTTGATATCCGGCGCCAGCCAGTTGAATAACGTTTCGCGCACGCGATCAGGCGTGGGACGCAGCGCGGCACTATCAGGAAAGGTAATGAGCCTGCTGCGCCAGATGCCGCCGATGATGCGCACGCGGTTGGCTTTCATGCGTGCGCAGCCTGCAAGTTAACGTGCCACTGCCGCAGCTTTTTCTGCCGCTTCCGAACCCACCACCACCGTAATCAATTTATCGGGGTCTATACGCGCCGCAAACGCGCGCTTGATATCGGCCAGCGTCACACGCTCAACATGGCCAATGAATTCATCCAGATAGGTTAGCGGAAGGTTGTAATAACCGATAACGCCCAGATAATCGTGAATCTTGCGGTTGTTGTCGATGCGCAACGGAAAGCCGCCGACCAGATTGGACTTCGCGTCTTGCAGTTCTTTGGCAGTGGGGCCGTTGGCGACAAAATCACGCAGGGTTTTCAGCGTGACATCTATCGCCTCCTGCGCCTGATCCTTGCGCGTTTGCATGCTGATGACAAACGAGCCTTTTTGCGCCAGCGGCGAAAAATAACTGCTGGCGGAATACGCCAGCCCGCGCTTTTGCCGCACTTCGTCGTTGATACGCGACGCAAATCCACCGCCACCCAGAATGTAGTTGCCGACAAACAGCGGAAAATAATCCGGATCGCCGCGCGCAATGCCGATGCTGCCGATCAGGATGTGGCTCTGCGAGGCGTGATGCGGGATCAGTCGTGTGGCTTTCTCCGCTTTGGCCTCAACCACGGGCAAAGCCGCCGCGCTGTTTTGCGGCTGCGGCAAACCCGCCGTAATGCGTTCGGCAATGGCGTTGGCTTCATCGCGCGATACGTCGCCCATGATCGCAATCACCGCGCCTTTCGCTACGTAGTTTTGCCGGTAAAATGCCTCCAGATCATCGCGGCTGATGTTGCCCACGGATTCAATATCGCCCGATGCGCGCAGGCCATAGGGATGCGCGCCATACATCAGCCGGTTGAAGGTAAGGCCCGCGATGGTGCCTGGCTGTATGTCCGATTCTTTCAGCGAGCCGATGAGGCGCGTCTTTTCGCGTGCCAGAACATCCGCCGGAAACAACGGCTTTTGCAACATGCGCGTGAACACCTCCAGCGCCTGCTCGCGTTCGGCGCGGCTGGATAGGGTGCGCATGCCAAGGCCTGCGCGATCACTGTCAAAGCGCCCGGATATGCCCGCGCCGACATCGGCGGTTTTGCTGGCGATTTCATCCTCGGTCAGACCCTCCGACCCGCGTTGCAGAATGCGATTGGTCATGCTGGCAACGCCCTGCTTTTGCGCGCGATCAAAGCCCGCACCCGCCGCGAAATCAATGCTCAAATCGAGCATGGGAATGTCGCGGTTTTCGACGAAGTACACGCGTGCACCGTTGCTGGTTTGCCAGTGTTGTATCGGCAGTATCGCGTGCGCCATGGTTGACGTCAGAGCTAAAAACCAAAAACTCAATAAAAACAGATAATTACTGCGCATGGCGCACTCCTGCTGTGGGGGCCGCAGGCTTGCGTTCGCCCACCGGTTGCGGATCGAGATAGGCCACCGTCAAGGTATCGTCGATCAGATATTTGCGTGCCACGTCGCGCACCTGCTCGGCGGTAACGGCCTTGAATTTTTCCGTCATCAGATCGATGACTTTGTATGAGTATCCTGAAGTTTCCATCGAGCCAATCTGCCGCGCCTGAAAAAACATGGAGTCGCGTTCATACACGCGCGAGGCTATCACCTGCGCCTTGATACGCTTTAATTCTTCTTCGGTTACACCATCGTCGATGACTTTTTTGACCTCATTGCGCACCGCCTGCTCCAGTTGCTGCACAGTCTTGCCCGAGGTGGGCACGCCGGAGAAATAGAAAAACGCCGGCCCGCGCCCCACACCGTCATAACTGGCATCGACGCTGCTGGCGACCTGCGTACCGCGTATCAATTCGCGACTGAAACGCGACGCGCCATTGCCGTCAAACACGCTGGCCAACATATCCAGCGCGTAGGGCTCCCAGTCTCTTTCGGCATCCTCCAGTTTCGGCGAGCGATAGGCCATCACAAAATAGGGCTGTTCAGCAGGGGCTTTCACCGTGATGCGGCGAATGCCGGTTTGTGGTGGCTCATCCTGCGGCTTGCGCTGCGGCAGGATTTTCGTTTTGTGCGGGCCGAAATGTTCCTGCGCGAGTTTGAACACTTCGTCGTGCGACACATCCCCCACCACCACCAGCGTGGCGTTGTTGGGCGCGTACCATTTTTCGTAAAATGCACGCGCATCTTCGGCGTTCATGTTTTGTAGATCGTTCATCCAGCCCACGGTGGGGATGCGATAAGGATGCGCACGCAAGGCCGTCGCCATCAGTTGCTCAAACACCACGGAGCGCGCGCGGTCATCGGTGCGCATGCGGCGCTCTTCCATCACCACCTTGATTTCCTTGGCGAATTCTTCCTGCGTGATCAGCGTGTTGACCATGCGGTCGGCTTCCATCTTCAACATCAGCGGCAACTGTGATTTTTGCACGGTCTGAAAATAGCCGGTGTAGTCGCGGCTGGTAAACGCGTTGTCGCGCCCGCCCACCGCCGCCACCAGTTTGGAGAAATCCGCCTTGGGATTGCTTTTGGTGCCCTTGAACATCATGTGCTCAAGCACGTGCGCCACGCCGGTGACGCCGTTGACCTCGTCGACACTACCCACTTTGTACCAGACCATCGACACCACCACCGGGGCGCGGCGGTCGGTTTTGACGATCACCCGCATGCCGTTGGCGAGCGTGTGTTCGCCTATGCTGGCGTCAGCGGCATGGGCCACCTGTACCATCGCCTGAAAACAAAAAACGACCGTACAAAGCATAAGGTACTGCACAATCCATCTATTCACGTTGTTCACAATAGTCAAAATAGGCACCGCCTGAGCTGATATACGAAGGGAACTGCAAAGTGTTTCGGGTAGAATTGTATCCAATTGCGCCGTGCCAAGTGCGTTTGCTTGGCTTCCAACCCCGCTTCTGACAACGCCCTCGATGTTTGGTTTCCTGAAATCCAAAGACAAAAATCCCGCTCCCGCTGCTGAAGTAGCAGTCGCGGCGGAAATCAATGCACCTGTTGCACCCATGGTTCAATCGGGTGGCTGGTTATCGCGGCTGAAATCCGGCCTAGCTAAAACACGCGAAAAACTCGGCGCACAAGTCGCCGGACTGTTTGGCGCAGGACGCAAACTCGACGAAGCGTTTTATGAAGAACTTGAAACCGTGCTGCTATCTGCGGACGTCGGTGTCGCCGCTACCGCGCATTTACTCGATGCCTTGCGTGCGCAAGCCAGGCGCGAGCGGTATACCGAAGCCGCGCAACTCAAACAGGCGCTGGCCGACAATCTGACCGCCATGCTAAAGCCGATTGAGCAAGCGCTCGATATCAGCGCGCACAAACCGTTTGTGATCATGCTGGCGGGTGTGAATGGTGCGGGCAAAACTACCTCCATAGGCAAACTGGCGCACTACTATCAGGCGCAAGGCAAAACGGTATTACTGGCCGCAGGTGATACTTTTCGCGCAGCAGCGCGGGAACAATTGATCGCCTGGGGTGAGCGCAATAACGTGGCGGTGATCAGCCAAACCTCCGGCGATGCGGCTGCCGTCATGTTCGACGCCATGCACGCCGCAGTAGCGCGCGGCATAGATGTGGTGCTGGCAGACACCGCAGGGCGCCTGCCGACGCAACTCAACCTGATGGACGAAATCAAAAAGGTGAAGCGTGTCATCGACAAAGCGCTGCCCGGCGCACCACACGAAACGCTGATCGTGCTGGATGCCAACAATGGACAAAACGCGCTGGCACAAGTCAAGGCGTTTGATGACACACTGGGTGTCACCGGCCTGGTGCTGACCAAACTGGATGGCACAGCGAAGGGCGGCGTGATTGCCGCCATCGCGCATATGCGCGCAGGCAAAGCCGGGGGCGGTGTTGCAGCGAAAGCGATACCCGTACGCTTCATCGGCGTCGGCGAAGGGCTGGAGGATTTGCGGCCTTTCAAGGCGGCTGAATTCGTGTCAGCGCTGCTGGATCAAACACAGTGATCAGCCTTCGTGAAATGCCACCGTGATTAGCTTCAGCCAGGTCACCAAACGTTACCCCGGCGCTGGCGGGGGGTATGACGCGCTGAAGAGCGTGTCGCTGGAAATTCAGCCCGGCGAAATGGTGTGCATCACCGGTCACTCCGGCGCGGGCAAGAGCACACTGCTGAAATTAATGGCTGCCATTGAACGGCCCAACGCCGGCACGGTGCTGGTAAACGGGCAAAACGTCGGCACGCTGCGCGCGTCCGCTGTGCCGTTTGTGCGACGCAATTTTGGCTTGATGTTTCAGGATCACAAATTACTCTATGATCGCAGCGTTTATCAGAACGTGATGCTGCCGCTGGATATCATTGGCTACGCGGCTGACGACGCCGCCAAACGCGTACGCGCCGCACTCGACAAAGTGGGTCTGCTCGGCAAAGAGAAAGCGTTGCCGATGACGCTGTCCGGTGGCGAGCAACAACGGCTGGCCATCGCGCGCGCCATTGTGCATCGCCCGTCAATTTTGCTGGCTGATGAGCCCACCGCGAATCTTGATGCGGCGTATGCGATTGAATTGGGCGAGCTGCTGCGGTCGTTTCATCAAGTTGGCGTTACGGTGATTATTGCCACGCACGACGAGCAGCTGGTAACACGCTTGCAGCCACGACGCATCATGCTTGAGCAGGGGAAAATCACCCCATGAAAAACTGGCTGCGTCAGCACCGGCTTTGCTTTGTAGGGGCGCTGGCGCGCCTGGCGCGCACGCCGCTGGCGAGCCTGCTTAATATCGGCGTGATTGGCGTAGCGCTGGCGTTGCCGCTGGCGTTTTACGTGGTGCTGGTCAACGTGCAGGGCATGGCGCATGACAATACCCCTGCGCCGCAGTTGAGCTTGTTTCTGACACTGGAAGCACAAACTGCCGACACGCGCGAGATCGAATCGCGCCTGAAAAAACACGCGGGCGTGGCGAAATACAGGTTCATCGCACGTGATCAGGCGTTGGCAGATTTAAAAGCCAAATCGGGGCTGGCGGATGTGATTGGCAGCCTCGGCAGCAATCCGCTGCCTGACAGCTTTATCGTCGATGCAAAAGAAAATTCCGTCACAGCGCTTGAGCGCCTGCGCGACGAATTCAAAGCATGGCCGAAAATCGAACACGTGCAGCTCGATTCCGCCTGGGCCCGGCGCCTGGATGCCACACTGCAACTCGGCCGCCTGATCGTGCTGGTGCTGGGCGCGTTACTCGCCTTCGCGCTGGTCGCGGTAACCTTTAACACGATCCGCCTGCAAATACTCACGCAGCGCGCCGAAATCGAAGTCGCCAAATTGATCGGCGCTACCAACCCGTTTATTCGCCGACCCTTTTTGTACTACGGCGCAGTACTAGGGCTGGCGGGCGGCGTTACCGGATGGGCGATTACGTGGGGCGGGCTACAGCTACTGAATGGTCGTCTGGCGGGTCTTGCGGACCTTTACGGCGCGAACCTGAAATTGCATCACCTCTCGGCGCCGGATACGCTGAGTCTCTGCCTCTTTGCTGCTGCCCTCGGTTGGCTCGGGGCGTGGCTGTCGGCGAGTCGGAATCTGACGGAGTTTGATCCAGAGTAGCTACGTAAGTAATTGTTTTTATTGTTATTTATTTACGTCGCCGCATGGAACCTCCCGTAGTATTGGCACTCCAACCCTATGAGTGCTAAACTAATATCCAAACCATACGAACCATAGTATTGGGAGACACCATGTCTACTTTTGCATTATCGGCATTACCAATCCCGTCGGCTGGCGGCAGTCTGGATACCTACATTCAGTCAGTGGGCCGTTTTCCGTTCCTGACACAAGAACAGGAAACGGGTTACGCGCGCGCGTTTCGCGACAAGGACGATTTGGATGCGGCGCGTGAACTGGTTGTATCGCACCTGCGCGTGGTGGTTGCGGTGGCGCGCGGTTATATGGGCTACGGCCTGCCGCAGGCAGATTTGATTCAGGAAGGCAATATCGGCCTGATGAAGGCGGTGAAGCGCTTTGACCCGGAACGCGGTGTGCGGCTGGTATCGTTTGCCGTGCACTGGATTCGCGCGGAAATGCACGAGTACATACTGCGCAACTGGCGCATCGTCAAAATCGCCACCACCAAGGCGCAGCGCAAGCTGTTTTTCAACCTGCGCAGCATGAAGCCCAGCTTGAATACGCTGGGCAGCGAAGAAGTGAAATCCATCGCCAAACAATTGGGCGTTAAGGCTGAGGAAGTGGTTGAGATGGAAACCCGCCTCGGCGGACAAGACGTCACCCTCGAGCCCAGCGGCACAGATGAAGACGACAGCTATAGCCCGATCGCGTATCTCGCCTCTGACGACGCCGAACCCGGCGTGGTGATTGAGCAGGCGCAAAACGCGCGTCTGCGTGGCGAGGGCTTGGAAAAGGCTCTGGGCAGTCTGGATGCGCGCAGCCGTCGCATAATCGAAGCACGCTGGCTCGCCGAAAAAGACGCGCTGACTTTGCATGATCTGGCAGACGAATTCGGCGTGTCTGCCGAGCGCATACGGCAGATTGAAAACAAGGCGCTGGGCAAGATGAAAGTATCGATGGCAGCACTGGCTGCCGCGTAAGCCTGACCTTCACGATAGAAATCCCGGCGCAGGCCGGGATTTTTTTGCGCCAACGCCCGGTTTGATAGCCTCAATCCAGCCAGAACCCCCGCATCCCGATACCTTCACAAAAAATGCGCCGCCCCGCTGCCGTGACCGTCACGCCGCGCGTCCCTTCAACCCGGCGTATCCAACCCGCATCAAACGCACGCGCACACAGCGCAGCACCCACCGCGCCAGCCAGATGCGGCCGCCGCTCACTCCAGTCGAGACACGGGCGGCAAAGCACGCGGCCATTCTTGCCGTGGCCTGCTGAAAGCGCAGCGGCATCCATGCCGACTATGCCGATTTCACCGAATAGCGTTATGCCAGCGTCCGTCACCATGCCTGCATCGCGCGTCAACGCAACGTAGCCGCCTGCCACCAGCGCATCGGCCAGCGCAACACCGAGCTGCCCGGCAAGATGGTCGTAGCAGGTGCGCGCCGCGCGCAATGCGGCATCGCGCGGGCCGGTTACCGGTGCCGCCCGCTTCATCTCCAGGCTCGACGCCACCTGCATGATGCTTTCGATCATCTGTGCCACAGCGGGTGTTGCAAGGCGGTGATAGCGATGGCGGCCTTGTGGTTCAACCTGCACCAGATTCGCCGCAACCATTTTTGCCAGATGTCCGCTCGCTGTCTGCGGCGTCACACGCGCAACGCGCGCAAGTTCAGACGCCGTGAATGCGCGCCCATCCATCAACGCATGCAGCATGGCGGCACGCGCAGGATCACCCGCGAGCGAGGCAACTTCAGCAAAACGGGCGTTACTGGCCATACATGGTCGCGGCATTTTGATTTTGATGGCGCGAGGTTACGCCATTCGCCGCTGCCATGCTTCGGTCTGCGCCGAAACATTTGTGCTGAATTTGCTGCACAGTGTCGCCTTACAACAGTAATACGAAAGATCAAAGCATGAGCCGTGGCGAGCGCAGCGAAAAATTCTACGGCTGGCGCGTCGTGCATGCCGCGTTCGTGCTGGGATTGTTCGGCTGGGGACTGGGCTTTTACGGCCCGCCTGTATTTTTAAGCGTGATTCACGAAACACGCGGCTGGTCGTTTGGGCTGATCTCCGCCGCCATCAGCGTGCATTTTCTGCTGGGCGCAATCACCGGCGCCAATTTACCCGCATTGCACCGACGCTTTGGCACGAGCGGCGTGATCAAAATCGGCGCGCTGTTGATGGCCACTGGCATCATGGCTTGGGCCCATGCAAACGCGCCGTGGCAACTGTTTGTTGCCGCCGTTTTGAGCGGCACAGGCTGGGGCACGATGAGCGCCGCAGCACTCAACGCCGTGGTGTCGCCGTGGTTTGTTCGTACACGCCCCGCCGCGCTCGGCATGGCGTACAACGGTGGCAGCGTCGGCGGCATTATTTTCTCGCCGCTGTGGGTGTTCGCCATCAACGGCATGGGGTTTCCGGCTGCAGCCGCTGCGATTACCACTGTCATGGCGGTCACGCTGTGGCTGCTGGCCGACCGCGTGTTTTCGCGCACACCGGAGACCATGGGGCTACAGCCCGATGGTGATTCACCGGGCGCACCGGCAACCGCTGTCACTTCCCCTGCGGCGCTGCCATTGCCCGGCGCGCTGCTGTGGTGCGACCGCAGATTCATCACGCTGGCCGCTGGCATGACGTCGGGGCTTTTTGCGCAAATCGGCTTAATTGCCCATCTTTATTCGCTGCTGGTGCCTGCGCTCGGCCCGCAATGCGCGGGATGGGCCATGGGCCTGGTGACGCTGATGGCTATCGCGGGCCGCACCCTGCTCGGGTGGCTGATGCCGCTGGGGACTGACCGGCGGCTGGTCGCGTGCGCCGGATATGTTGCGCAGATGGCCGGGTCTATTGTCTTGATTTTCGCAGGCGGCACCAATGTGCCGCTGCTGCTGACGGGCATCATTCTGTTTGGCCTGGGTTTCGGCAATGCCACTTCGTTGCCGCCGCTGATTGCGCAAGTTGAATTCGTCAAGGCTGATGTGCCTCGCGTGGCGGCATTAATCGTGGCGATTGCGCAGGGCGGATACGCGATTGCGCCCGTGTTTTTTGGCGTGATACGTGAACTGACGCCGCCTGCAGCGGCCATCGCAGCAGGTAACGCGCCTGTGTTTTTTGCAGCGGCAGCGCTGGTGCAATGTCTTGCGGTTGTTGCGTTTTTGGCTGGGCGGCGAAGATAGATTGTGAGCGCGGAGGCAGAGCCAATACGACAATCATCTTGCGAAATTTTTTCGCCGGCGCGCTAACTTAGGTATTTTTACTGCCCATGCGGTTTCCACACACGCAGTGAGCAATGTGCAGACGCAAGAGAGAAATCCTGATCAGTCGTGAGCAGCGTCAGTTTGTGGTGGATGCAAAGCTGGGCAAGTAGCGCGTCGATAGTGCCGATTTGCACGCCCGAACGACGGCATTGATTGCGCAAATCCGCCGCGTTGATGTGATCTTGACGGTCGGGCGTGAGTAATGGCAAGGCACTAAAGCGCTCAATGATCGCGGTGCGGGCGCGCGGCCCTGAGAAACCTTGAAGCAGTTCCTGCAGAACCATGCCGGTAGTCACAACAGTATCGCTGCCTTCGAGTGCCTGACGCAGAGCAAGCACTTCGGCCGCGCTAGAGTCAGCGTCGCGGCGAAACGCGAGCGACCAGACGCTGGTATCAACAAAAACTTTCACTCTCGTGAGCGCGCAGCTTTGTAGTCAAAAGCGGTATCCCATTCCAGCTTACCCATGAGTTCGAGCAGATTTTTTTGCTTGCGTCGCAGGATGAACTCCTCAAGTGCGCGGGTCACCGCAGCCTTCTTGGTGCGTTCTCCGCTGACCTCCAGCGCGCGTTCGATCAGATCAGGATCGATAGAAAGATTAGTCGCCATGTGTCACTCCTTACACATTAGTCTACACATCTCTGTTACGCCCTTCAAGTGCATCCCGCGAATTCGCGATGCTTGCACATTAGCGCGCTTCGGCATGATAATTACCCCATGTTCACCCGCAGCCGCAAAAAACTCACCGCGCTGATTGCGCTTCTTGCCGTATTCTTTGCCGCATTGACCCCGGCAACGTCGGCAGTTGCACGCACGCTGTCAGACGATTACGCGTTGACGTTGAGTGGCATTTGTAGCACGCACGACGCGAGTAAACCTGCGCCGCTGGATCGTAGCATCACGCACGGCCACTGCGCGTTTTGCACCTTGGGCGCGCCACTGATATCCGCGCCGCGTGTGGATGCACTGATGATCACGCTGGATGCGCCTGCATCCGTGCCGCACGCGCAACGCAATGATGCACTGCCGTGTGATGTTGTAGCGCTGCATCCGCTGAGTCCTCGCGCGCCACCGCGCGCCATTAATCCTGGGGCTATTTGAGCCGCGTTTCGGCGCGGTTGCGTGACCTTTTGGGTCGCGCTCATTCACATAACTACTTGTTTTTAAAGGATTATTATGGCCTCTACTACAGGCATTGCAAAACTATTGGGCGTTGTCGCATTAACGCTCACGTGCGGCGCACGGGCGCAAAGTATTGAAGTCAAGGACGCATGGATACGCGGCACAGTGCCCGCACAACGCGGCACAGGCGCGTTCATGGAAATCACCGGCAAGAGCACCGTGCGCCTGATCGGTGCGGCAAGCCCGGTTGCGGGAACAGTGGAAATACACAACATGACCATGACCACTGGCGTGATGAAAATGTTTGCGGTGGACGGCATTGATGTGGCCGCCGGCAAAACCGTCAAGCTCGCACCCGGCGGTTATCACGTGATGATGATGGGCTTGAAGCAGCAAATGAAGCCCGGCGACAAAGTGCCGCTGGATTTGCTGGTGGAAACTGCCGATAAAAAACGCGAGACTGTCAGCCTGCAAATCGAAGTGCGCGATATCGCGGGTAACCGCGCCGCAGCGGCAGGTCGGCCATGAATCATTTAGTGCAGCACGCCATCGCGGGCGCAAGTCTATCGGCATTGCTGTGCAGCGGTATTGCGACAGCGCAAACCGCTACGCTGCCTGAAGTCACCGTCACCGGCACGCGCGAAAAAGCGCTGCTGAACGAAACACCGGCAGCAGTCGGCGCGATCAGTGGCGACACGTTGCGGCAGGATCGCCCCAATCATCCGACGCAGATCATGAGCCAGATTCCGGGTGTGGCGGTGGCGGTGACTAATGGTGAAGGACACACCACCGCGATACGCCAGCCGTTCACCACCAATCCGGTGTATCTGTTTCTGGAGGACGGCATCCCCATCCGTTCGACCGGGTTTTTTAATCACAATGCGCTTTATGAAATCAACATTCCGCAGTCGGGCGGCATTGAAGTCATACGCGGGCCGGGCACTGCGTTGTATGGGTCGGACGCCATCGGAGGCGTGATCAACGTGCTCACGCGCACACCGCCGAAGCAAGGCGAATTCACGCTGGGCGGCGACATCGGCGGCCACGGCTGGGCGCGCTTGCTGTTAAGCGGCGGTAACACAGTGGGTGACAATGCGTGGCGCGCGGATTTGAACATCACGCACACTGATGGCTGGCGTGACGCCACCAAATACGACCGGCAAAGTGGAACCTTTCGCTGGGATCGGGCGCTCGGCTCCGATGCTGTGCTGAAGACCGTGCTGTCCTTCTCCAATATCGACCAGCAGACCGGCGCCAACTCGCCGCTGACGCTCGCCGATTACACCAACAATCCCACGCGTAACTACCTGCCGATTGCCTATCGCAAAGTTGAAGCGTTCCGGTTGTCGACCAGCTACGAAAAGGAGTGGGGCGACACGCTGCTGTCGATCACGCCGTATGTGCGCAACAACAGCATGGAATTACTGGCATCGTTTACGCTCAATTCAGATCCCACGGTGTCGCTGTCGGAGAATCGCTCATACGGCGTGCTGGCGAAATGGAGGCGCGATTTTCCACAGTTCATGCGTGCACGACTGATTGTCGGCGCGGATGTGGATGTCAGTCCCGGCGCGCGCGCGGAAGACAGTCTTAATGTCAGCGTCACCGGCGCTGCGCCGTCGCGCGTGTTCAATGCCTACACGATTGCGCGGCGCGTCTATGACTATGATGTCACCTTCAAAGGCGTGTCGCCGTATGTGCATGGTGAAATTTCGCCCAGCGAGCGACTGCGTGTGACCAGCGGCGTGCGCTTTGACCACTTATCGTATGCGTTTGAAAACCGGCTGGCTGGTGCGCCGCTGTTGGTGCCCGCAGGCGCGCCTTTTCCCGCAGCGCGTTTTTACGGGCAGGTGAACAATACCGATGTGACGTTCAGACATACCAGCCCCAAACTCGGCGCCACTTACGCGATAGCCAGCGACATGCACCTGTTCGCGGGCTACACGCATGGGTTCCGCGCGCCGTCAGAGGGCAATCTGTTCCGACCTTCGGTAGGTGCGAACGCTGCGGCAGCCAACGCTTCCGCCGCCACATCGGCAGCACTGAAGCCGATCAAGGCAGATCAGCTTGAGATCGGTCTTCGCGGCAATGCAGGCATGCTGAATTACGACGTGGTGGTGTATGACCTGACCAAGCGCGACGATATCGTATCGCAGCGCGATCCCATCACCACGCTGACCACCACCGTCAATGCCGGTAAAACGCGTCATCGTGGCATTGAAATAGGTGCGGGCATGCCGTTTGCAAATACCTGGCGTTTCGATACGGCACTGTCTTACGCCAAACACACCTACGAAGATTGGGTGACCAACGCCGGTATTTTTACCGGCAAGGAAATCGAATCCGCGCCACGCGTGATGACCAATACGCGGTTGACCTGGCAACCGAAAAAAGATGCGCGTGTGCAACTCGAATGGGTCAAGCTCGGCGGCTATTGGCTGGACGCTGCCAATACGCAAAAATACGGCGGGCATGATCTGTTTAACGTGCGCCTGAACTGGCCCTTGACGAAAGATGTGTCGATCAACAGCAGTCTTTATAATTTGACGGACCGGCGCCATGCCGACAGCGCGCAATTGTCCAGTGGACTGCCCGTGTTGTCGCCGGGTCTGCCGCGCACGCTGTACGCGGGCCTGGATCTGAAATGGTAAATCGTGAAATAGTAAGTCGTGTAATGCGCGCTGCGGCGTTGTGTGGTGCGTTGCTCGCTTGGGCATGCGCTCACGCACAACACGCGGGGCATGGGCAGGATAAAACGGCCGCGCGCGTTGAACTCGCCGCATCGGTCGCCTTTGATGCGCAAGGCGCGCTGTGGGCGGTGAGCAAAAGCGGCGTGCACGTGGTGCTGCGCCGTTCCGGCGATGCGGGCAAAAGCTGGTCTGTGCCACAACGCGTCAATGCCGCAGCGGAAGGCATCGGCGCGGACGGTGATTCGCGTCCGAAAATCGCGCTGGGCCCCAAAGGCGAAATCTACGTGACGTGGACCAAGCCGTTGTCGAAACCGTATACCGGCGATATTCGCTTTGCGCGTTCGACGGATGGCGGCAAAACTTTCAGCGCCCCGGTGACAGTACACACTGACCAGCAGGAAATCACCCATCGCTTCGACGCGCTAACCGTCACGCGCGATGGCAAGTTATTCATTGCCTGGATCGACAAGCGCGATATGGTGGCCGGGGTTACATCGGGCAAGGCTGCAAAATATCAGGGTGCAGCGGTGTACTTCGCGGTGTCGGACAATCAGGGCGCGAGTTTCCGTGGCGACTTCAAACTGGCTGATCACAGTTGCGAGTGTTGCCGTATCGGATTGTTGCCGCGTGACGACGGCAGCGTGCTGGCGTTGTGGCGGCATGTGTTTGAGCCCAATGTGCGTGATCATGCCTTGGGGGTAATTCACGCGGACGGGCGCGCGGGTGCCGTGCGCCGCGCCACGTTTGATGAGTGGGCGGTGGATATCTGCCCGCATCACGGGCCATCGCTCGCGGCTGACGCTGATGGGCATTTGCACGCGGTATGGTTTACGCAGGGCGCAAAACGAGCCGGTGTGTTTTACGGGCGTTTGCGTCTGAGCGGCGAGGGCGGCGTGGATGCACTGCGGCGTGTGGGCGGCGAAGCAGCGGAGCATGCTGATCTCGTGGCCAGCGGCAAAAAAGTATTTGTGCTGTGGAAAGAATTTGACGGCACCCGCGCACGCCTGCGCGCGATGATGTCTGACAACGGTGGCGACACCTGGCGCGAACGTGATTTATTTTCAACCGCGGGCGCCTCCGATCAGCCACGCGCATTGCAACACGGCGGGCGCTTCTATGCCTTCTGGAACACCCAGCGCGAAGGCTTTGTCACCCTTGCAGTATCGCCATGAACCGTAGAAATTTTCTAATAAAAGCAAATAGTTACATTATATTTGGCCTGCCTGCGTTGCAGGCGATGGCGGCGGCGACACGCACGGATGCGTTGCTGCCGTTCGATGCCAACAGCCCTGCCGCACTACGCAAAACGCACGTAGGCAAACCGTTTGTACTCGCGTTCTGGTCGGTGTATTGCGAACCGTGCCGCGACGAAATGGCAGAGTGGAACGCGGTGAAACAAAAGCACCCTGCATTGCCAATCGTGCTGGTGTCTACCGATGCCCCCGCCGATCGCGCGTTGATTGATACCTTCCTTGCAAAATATCCGCCGGGACCGGTGCAGAAATGGCTGTTCGCCGACGCGTTTACCGAGCGCGTGCGTTACTCAGTCGATAAATCCTGGCGTGGTGAACTACCCAAGAGTTATTTCTTTGATGCGGCGCATCGTGCTGAAGTTAAGAGCGGCAAGGTTGATCGCGTGTGGATTGAGCGTTGGCTGGCGAAGCAGGAGCGCTAGCAAGGCGGTACCGCTTCACGACGCCCGGCCAACCCCCCCCCACTGTCGTTCCCGCGCAGGCGGGAACCCATAGGACGGTGCCTATGGCGCGTGTGTTATGGGTTCCCGCCTGCGCGGGAACGACAGTACAAACAGGCATCTTTCGCGTTTCCCCCAAGCAACTCCAGCAGCCGCGATCACCGCTGCCCTCAAGATTTCCTGCCGTTCGCCGATAGCATTCCTGCAAGCACACGAGTGACAGGCAACCGCCCCAGGCTGCCGCTTGGCGGCGGCGTCACAGTGGGCAAAAACCCGAAAGGAAATCCATGAGCGCGACCGAACCGAAATTCCTGATCGTTGATGACTTTGCCACCATGCGCCGCATCGTGCGCAACCTTTTGAAAGAGCTTGGCCATCAAAACGCCGACGAAGCCGAAGACGGCATTGCAGCACTGGCCAAATTGCGCGATGGCGGTTTCGATTTTGTGGTGTCTGATGTCAACATGCCCAACATGAATGGCTTTGATTTGCTGCGCCAGATTCGTGCTGATGACGCGCTCAAATCGCTGCCGGTGCTGATGGTGACGGCTGAAGCCAAGAAGGAAGACATTATCACTGCGGCGCAGGCTGGCGCATCGGGCTATATCGTCAAGCCCTTTACCAAGGCCACGCTCGAAGAAAAGCTCACCAAAATTCTGAAAAAGGCGGCCTGAGATGAAGACCGCTACTGTAACAAACGATGTGCGCTGGATCGTGCCAGAATTGGAAGCAATGCGAGCAGATGCGCTCGAATCCCTTTCCGCGCGTGATGTGTATGTGCGCGTCGGCATGCTCACGCGTAACCTGCACGATACGCTGCGCGAGCTGGGCTACGATAAGGGTGTTGAAGCAGCCGTTGGTTCGTTGCCCGATGCGCGCGAGCGCCTGAATTACATCGCCAAGCTCACCGGCAAGGCAGCGGAGCGCGTGCTGGATGCGGCAGAGCGCGCCAAAGCCGTTCAGGCCAAAGCAACAGCGAATGCGCTGGCGCTGGAAGAGAAATGGGCCGCGCTGCTGTGCGGCAAACCCGGGACTGATTACGTGCAAACGTTACGCGCCTGTCGTGATCTCGGCGCCGAAACACGCGACCATCTCGCTGCCAGCCGCGTGCAGATCGCGCAGGTGGATGATGAACTTACCGAGGTAATCCTCGCGCAGGATTTTCATGATCTCACCGGGCAGGTGATACAGCGCGTGACACGCCTTGCGCAGTCGCTTGAGGAGCAACTGGTGAGGCTCCTGATCGACGCCAGCCAGCCCGCGCAACGTACGGAAGTTCTGGAAAATAATCTTGCAGGCCCGGTCATCAGTAGTACAGGCCGTGACGATGTAGTGACCAATCAGGGGCAGGTGGACGATCTGCTGGAGAGCCTGGGCTTTTAGAGTCAGCCCTTTCAAGGTCAAATAATTTTCCCATCCTTGATGACGCGAGCGGTTGCGACGTGTCGTTGAGCCGCGCGGTGAGACACGTATCCCTTTTTGACACGGGCCTTGGGTCCGCGCGGATGTTTGCGTAGCCGGTGAGGTTGCGCAT
>CANKUB010000081.1 GCA_947486575.1 Betaproteobacteria bacterium
TCAATATATTAAGGAAAACTCTTAAATATTATTTAAAAACAATAGGTTGTAGACATTAATGGTGTGTTGCACGAAACTAACAGTCCTGGTTGCCGAGAGGCTCCTTCCGCCGCAGCTTTTGTTGCGTTGCAGTAATTCGGTTTTTTGCACGCATTATTCCCCCGCAGCGCAAAGCAATATTGAGTCTCTGAAATGTAATACCGCTGCGCCGAACGCCGAGCCGGTAGCTATTTGCCAGATTCAAATATCTATCCTTCCGTACAACCCCGCGCATCGCAACGCAGATAACGCCCGCGCTCATACCAATCACTAAGCACCCATCGCTCGCACACACGACCATCCACAGTGCGAATGTGTTGAGCAGGTCGGTGTGTATGGCCGTGGATCAGCCTTGGGTAGCCATGATTACGCAGCACTTTTTCTACCGCAGCGGGTGAGACATCCATGATTTCTGCGGCTTTGATGCTTTTGCTGACTTCGCTTTGTGCGCGCATGCCGCGCAGTTGCTGGTGCCGCGTGGCCAACGGTTGCGCGAGGAATTGCGTTTGCGTTTGCGGGTTGCGGGCGTAGGTGCGGAATTTCTGGTAGTCGATATCGTCGGTGCACAGCGTGTCACCGTGCATCAGCAGCGTGCGCGTGCCGTAGAGATCAATCACTGTGGGGTCGGGTATCAGCTGCATGCCGCACCGCGAAGCGAACGCCAGGCCAATTAACACATCACGGTTGCCGTGCATGAAATACACGGGCACGCCGCGTTGTGTAAGTTGGGATAACGCTGCGGCCACGCTGGTATTCAGCGCGTCCCCGGTGTCATCGTCGCCGGCCCAGTATTCGAAGAGATCACCGAGAATGTACAGTGCTTCTGCCTTGGGCGCTACTTGTTCAATAAATTCAAAAAACTGCTGATTAATGTGCGGGCGGTCCGCAGTTAAATGCAGATCCGAGATGAACAGGGTATGGGGCATTCGGGTGCGGGCGCCCCGCGAATCAGATGATTTCTGCTTTTTTGATCACCACATCCTCCACTGGCACATCCTGATGAAAGCCGTTGCTGCCGGTTTTGACTTTGCCGATTTTGTCCACGACATCCATACCTGCTGTGACTTTGCCGAATACGCAATAGCCCCAGCCCTGGGCTGTGGGCGCGCTGTGATTGAGAAAATCATTGTCGCTGGTATTGATAAAAAATTGTGCGCTGGCTGAATGGGGATCAGAGGTGCGCGCCATCGCGACAGTGTAGTGGTCGTTCTTGAGGCCGTTGGTGGCTTCGTTTTCCACCGTATCACGCGTGTCTTTTTGTTTCATGCCGGTAGCGAAGCCGCCGCCCTGAATCATGAAGCCGTCAATCACGCGATGAAAGACAGTGTTGTCGTAGTGACCAGCTTTGACATATTGTTCGAAATTGGCAACGGTTTTGGGGGCTTTTTCAGCATTGAGTTCGATGGTGATGTCGCCATGGCTGGTTTGAATTTTGATCATTTTAGGCTTTCGGTTATTTACTTTTTGCCGCAGGTTTTGCGGCGGGGTCGAGGAGCGTTACTTTTTCAATGGTGATGGTCTGCACGGGCACGTTTTGATGCGAACCCTTTGACGTGGTTTGCACATTGCGAATTTTATTCACCACATCCAGTCCATTGGTCACGCGGCCAAACACGGTATAGCCAATTTCCTGCGGGCCGGGGCCGCGAAAGTTGAGCATCTGGTTATCGACGACGTTAATAAAGAATTGCGAGGTGCCCGAGTTCGGGTCGGCAGTGCGCGCCATTGCGATGGTGCCGACTTGATTGGTGAGACCGTTGCCGCCTTCATGTTTGACTGGATCGCGTGTTTTCTTTTGTGCCATATCTGCCGTGAAGCCGCCGCCCTGAATCATGAAATCGGCGATTACGCGATGAAAAATCGTGCCGTTGTAGAAACCGTCTTTCACATATTGCAGAAAGTTTTTGACGGTTTCAGGCGCGTTTTCAGGTTGCAATTCAAGCGTGATTACGCCCATGCTGGTGCGCATTTCGACTTTTGGATTTTGCGCTTGCGCAGCGCAACTCAGTGCTAAAGCGATGGTAGCCAGTATTATTCGTAACATATTGTTTCCATTGATAAAAATTTATTCAAGTCAATTTTAACTTCAGCAGCAGCAGGTATCAACGCACGGCCTGCCGAATGGCTTACTTGGGCTTGACCGGCGCAACGCTGGCGGCCGGCGTACGCGCCGGAATCATATCGTTTACGGCTTTGAGCTTGGCAGATACGGCTTTGTTGGTGGCATCGAGCTTGAGCGCTTTTTCGTACGATACCGCCGCCAGTCGCGCGTGTATATCCCCCAGATTTTCGTGCGCTGCCGTAAACGCCGCATTGGCGCGCACGGCAGATTCCAATAGCGTGCGCGCTTTGTCGAAATCACCTTTGTCAGCGTAAATCACTGCCAGGTTGTTGTAGGGTTCTGGCAGTTCGGGGAAATCCTGCGTCAGCTCGGTATAGATGCGCGTTGCGTCGTCCAGCTTTTTTTGCTGCGTAAAAATCATGCCGCGCAAAAAGCGGCCGCGCGCGTCTTTCGGGCGTGTTTTAAGCCACGCATCTACGCGCTCCAGTGCGCCGTCGTATTTGCCTGTGCGATAGAGTATTGAGGCTTCCTGAAAATCATTGTTGGGGAGCGCCGGGCCAATCACGGTGGTCTGCGCCGACGCTGCCACCGTGAGCAACGCGAAGCACAACGCCATCACGCAACGTGTGCAGGCAGCCCGGTTCAGGATGGGTGACATGATATAATTTTTGCTGAATATCAGTGACGATCAAAGACAAGACGATCAGAAGCGGTTGATTCGCATCGATTCGCAGTAAAGTCATTTCACAAAATCGACAGAGCCGGAATTCTACCAGAACATTGATTTTGCCCCGCCTGCTTTTGGCAGACGCCCCGCGCAGAGAAAAACACGTTCATGCTCAAAATTTACAACACCCTTACCCGCAGCAAACAGGAGTTTGTGCCGCTAACCCAAGGTAAGGTCAACATGTACGTATGCGGCATGACCGTTTATGACTACTGCCATCTGGGTCACGCGCGCGTGATGGTGGTGTTTGACGTGGTGCGGCGCTGGCTGCGCGTATCTAAATACGACGTGACGTATGTGCGCAACATCACCGACATCGACGACAAAATCATCAAGCGTGCGCAGGAGAATAACGAGCCGATGGCCGCGCTGACCGAGCGCTTCATCACCGCGATGGACGAAGACGCCGCAGCACTGGGCATCGAAAAGCCGGATCACGAACCGCGCGCAACGCAATACGTGCAAGGCATGCTCGACATGATTGAAGTGTTGCGCCAGAAAGGCCTGGCGTATCAGGCCAGTGATGGCGATGTGAATTACGCCGTGCGCAAGTTTGACGGTTATGGAAAATTGTCGGGTAAATCGCTGGATGATCTGCGTGCGGGTGAGCGCGTGCAGGTGGATATGGCCAAAGATGATCCGCTCGATTTTGTGCTGTGGAAGCGCGCCAAGGAAGGCGAGCCGTCGTGGGATTCACCCTGGGGCAAGGGGCGTCCCGGCTGGCATATCGAATGCTCCGCGATGTCGAGTGCATTGCTCGGCAAACATTTTGATATCCACGGTGGCGGACAGGATTTGCAGTTTCCGCATCACGAAAATGAAATCGCGCAATCTGAAGGCGCGCACCAATGCACGTTTGTTAACACGTGGATGCACAACGGCTTTGTGCGTGTGGACAACGAAAAAATGTCCAAGTCGCTGGGTAACTTTTTTACTGTGCGTGAGATTCTGGCGAAATACGATGCGGAAGTCGTGCGCTTTTTTATTATTCGCGCGCAGTATCGCAGCCCGCTGAATTACTCCGATCATCATCTTGACGACGCCAGGCAGGGGTTGACGCGCTTGTATACCGCCTTGAAAGATTTTGATGTGGCGGCTGGTGCGATTGATTGGAGCAACGCCCACGCGGCCAAGTTTCGCGCGGCGATCAATGATGATTTCAATACGCCGGAAGCGGTGGCAGTGTTGTTTGAATTAGTTAATGAAATCAATAAATTAAAATCTATCGATACGGCGCGATTGTTGAAGTCGCTGGCGGGCGTGTTGGGCTTGTTGCAACGGGACGCCAGCGCGTTTTTGCAAGCTGGAACGCCATCGGTTGATGGCATGGTGCTGGAACAGATTGAAGCGCAAATTGCCGCACGCGCTGCCGCCAAGAAAGCAAAAAATTACGCTGAGGCCGATAACATTCGCAAAGCATTGGCGGAGGCAGGTATCGTGTTGGAAGACTCGGCGCAGGGCACGATTTGGCGGCGTAGCTAATCGCTGAAAACAACCATTGTCATTCCCGCCTTCGCGGGAACGACGGTTGTTGTGGTGCGCGTCTGACTCGCTCGCAATTGGAATTGAATGACACTCACAATCCAAAGCGCACTCGGCTTCATCACACTGCTCGCCCTGACCTGGGCAATCAGCGAAAACCGCCGCGCGGTGCCGTGGCGGATTGTAATTTCTGGCGTGGTACTGATGGTAGTGATGGCGGTACTGCTATTGAAGGTGCCGTTCTTCAAGCTGTTTTTCTTTTCACTGAATGACGCATTGACCGCGCTTGAAAAAGCGACGCAGACGGGCACGTCTTTCGTATTTGGTTATCTCGCTGGCGGCACGCAGCCCTTTGCGGAGCAGCCGAAAACCTCCAGCTTTGTGCTGGCGTTTCGTGCGTTACCACTGATTCTGGTAGTGAGTGCATTGTCGTCGCTGCTGTTTTACTGGCGTGTGTTGCCGCTGGTGGTTCGCGCGATGTCAGCCTTTCTTGAAAAGACCATGGGCGTAGGCGGCGCGGTGGGTTTGTCGACTGCGGCGAATGTGTTTGTCGGCATGGTCGAAGCGCCGCTGGTGATTCGCCCGTATTTACAGCGTATGAGTCGTGGCGAATTGTTTATTGTGATGACCGGCGGCATGGCTGGCATTGCGGGCACGATGATGGTGTTGTACGCCAGCATTCTCGGCCCGGTGGTGCCGGAAGCAATGGGACATATTTTGTCGGCATCGCTGATTACGGCGCCCGCTGCCATCGTGATTGCCGCGCTGATGGTGCCACCCGTGGGCGCGCCAACAGCAGGCGCTCTGGACGCAACGCAGGAGGCCAAGAGTTCGATGGATGCCATTGCGCGCGGTACCATTGATGGCCTTGCGCTGTTGCTCAATATTATTGCCATGTTGATTGTGCTGATCGCGCTGGTAACCTTAGCCAATCTCGCGCTGGGGTTACTACCGGAGATCGGCGGCAAGGCAGTTACGCTACAGCGCATACTGGGCACGCTGATGGCGCCGCTGGTATGGCTGATGGGGATACCCTGGGAAGAAGCCTCGCACGCAGGCGCGCTGATGGGCAGTAAAACCATACTCAACGAATTCATTGCCTACCGCGAAATGGCGCAATTGCCGGCAGGGACTTTGAGCGAACGCAGTCGCGTGATCATGATCTACGCGCTGTGTGGTTTTGCAAACTTTGGCAGTCTCGGCATCATGATTGGCGGCCTGGCGACCATGGCACCATCGCGCCGCGATGACATCGTTTCGCTCGGGTTACGCTCGATTGTATCCGGCACGCTGGCGACGATGGCTGCGGGTGCGGTGGTCGGCGCATTCATATAAGTATTTGTTTTAAAAGGATATTGTATGTTAGCAAGCTGGTATGAGAAAAACGGTCCGGCGGCTGATGTGATGAAGGTAGGAGACTTGCCTGAAGCAGGACCTGCGGCGGGTGAGGTGCGCGTGCGGTTGTTCGCATCGGCCGTGAATCCATCGGACGTAAAGGCGCGTGGCGGTAGTCGGCCGATACGCTGGTCGAAATTGATACCCAACAGTGATGGCGCGGGTGTGATCGATAAAGTTGGCGCAGGGGTAAAACGCCGCTTGGGCGAGCGCGTGTGGGTGTTCAACGGGCAGTGGGATCGCGCGTTCGGCACCAGCGCACAAGCCATAACGCTGCCCGCCGCGCTGGCGGTTCCACTGGCAGATCATGTGTCGTTTGAGCAGGGCGCGTGTCTGGGCATACCGGTCATGACGGCACATCGCGCGTTGTTTGCGGACGGCCCGCTTGCAGGCAAAATCGTATGCGTCACCGGCGGTGCGGGCGTGGTGGGGCATTACGCGATTCAGTTGGCGAAGTGGGCTGGCGCGCGCGTGGTAACCACGGTGAGCTCGGAAGCGAAAGCGGCGCACGTGCGTGCGGCGGGTGCTGATGTGGTGATCAATTACCGCACTGAGGATGTCGCTGCGCGCATAAAAGCCGAGACGGGCGGTGTTGATCGTATCGTTGAAGTTGATTTCGGCAAAAACCTGCCAGTGAGTGCGCAGGTGCTCAACGACAGTGGCGTAATTGCGTGTTATGCCTCAACCAGCATTCCGCGCCCTGAGTACCCATACGCTGAATTGCTCTGGCGTAATCCGGTCGTGCGGCAGGTATTTGTTTACACCATGCCCGATGCTGCCAAAGCGCAGGCGCATAACGACATCGCCCGCTGGTTAAATGATACAAAACCCATTTTCGCCATTGCGCATCGCTACAAACTGACTGACGTAATCTCCGCGCATCAAGCGGTAGAGCGCGGCGAAAAAATAGGGCATGTTATTCTGGACACGCAGTAACGCGGCGGATCACTTTTTTGGCGCAGCGCAATGCACTTCCGGGTGCGTTTCGGCAAGTTCCACCACCATTTCGCCCACTGCATAAGGCACCGACAGCCGCAGCCACGGATGATTAAACGTAGTGTGCGTGAACCCGATAACGTGCATGTATTCGTGCGCGAACAGTCCTGCCAGACGACACGCCGATTGATTGTCCAGCCAATCTCTACGCGCGTAAATAATACCGGTATCCAGGTCTGTAAAGCCTTCATGATGGGCGTATTCGCGGGTGTCGGGTGCAACTGACAGTGGCAGTACGGCAGGCTTGTGGTTTGCGCCAGCATTACGCAGTGTGGCCAGCGTGTGGCCTGAACGGATGATCTGCAGAATTTCTGCACCCGACAAATTCTCGCTGCGTTGCAGATCGTGCCGCGCCGCCAGTTGCCGGGCAAACGCATTTGAATTTATAACCGTTTCAAGCAGGCGTGCCGCAGCGTGTGCCTTATCGCGCCTTTGAGGTGTCCAATCAGAATGGAAGCGGATATCCAGCGTGACACTGACGCTGGCAGGAGCAGGCATCTTGCTTATCACTGCCTGTGGTGTGACCGGCATGGTGGCGTCGCAGCCTGCGACGAGCAGGCTTGCCGCGAGAAAAACTGCAACACCGAAAGTCTCAAAGGTGCGCTTTTTCTTCATAGGCAGCCACGCAACAAAGTCTGGCAACTAATTTACGCTGCGGGTTCGTGGTGGGCGGTACTGGGATCGAACCAGTGGCTTCCACCGTGTGAAGGTGGCACTCTACCGCTGAGTTAACCGCCCGGAAGAGACTCATTGCAGCTCGTTGCAACGCTTAGTACATTACTTAATGCATAAGTTTACAACAGTGCGAATTTTACCACTGATGTGCGTGCTGCGCCAACCATGCGGCTGCCGCATCCACTATAATTCCCTTTGGTAACAAATACATACCAAATTTCCCTTGGGAGTGTTGTGGCAAAAAATATCACCATCATCGGCGCGGGCATTGTGGGCATTGCAACCGCCAGTTATCTGCGGCGCGATGGCCACGCGGTGACGGTGGTCGATATGCGGCCACCGGGCGAATATACGTCGTTCGGCAACGCGGGCATATTGAGTCCTGGCTCGTGTGTGCCGCAGGCGCTGCCGGGCGTGCTGTCCAAGGTGCCGGGATTTTTGTCCGATCCGCTGGGGCCGCTGGCGATACGACCCGCGCATTTCTTGAAAGCGCTACCGTGGTTTTTGCGTCTGGTCGCCGCCTCGCGGTTGTCGCGGGTCGAACAAATCGCCGACGCATTGCGGCCCTTGTTGCAACAGACCTTTGATGCGTATGCCCCGCTCGTGCAGCACGCTGGTGTCGCTGACATGATTCGCCAGACGGGTTATGTGGTGGCCTATTCGTCGCGCGCGGCGTTGGCGCGGGATGCTTTGCCGTGGAAGCTGCGGCGCGACCGTGGCGTGGTGGTTGAGGAAATCGACAGCGCCGGCATCAAGCAGCATGTCCCGCAGCTAAAAGGGGAATACGAAGCAGGCCTGTATCTGCCGGAGCAGGGCTATGTGACCAACCCGGAGCGCCTGACCAAGTCGCTGGCTGAGCAGTTTCTGAAGGATGGCGGCCAGATTGTGCAGCGTAAGGTGCTGGATATCGAAGTGTCGCCGGAAGGTCCGCGCAAGCTGGTGACCGATGCCGGCAATATGGCCCTGGAAACGTTGGTGATTTGCGCTGGTTCACATTCGAATGAATTCACGGCCAAGCTGGGCGACAGTGTGCCGCTGGAGGCTGAACGCGGCTATCACGTGACTTATTCCGACCCGCAATTCACGTTACCCATGCCGGTGTTTTTGCCGCAGCAAAAAGTATTTATCACGCCCATGGAAATGGGTTTGCGCATTGCGGGACAAAGCGAGTTCGCGGGCAATGAGGCGGAACCAAACTACGCACGGGCAGATGTACTGGCAAAGCAGATGCAGCAGATTTTCCCGGGGATCAGCAATGTCGATTCAACCCGCTGGATGGGGCGGCGGCCTTCCATGCCGGATTCGCTGCCAGTAATCGGCCCCGCTTCGAAAATGCCCAATGTGTGGTACGCCTTTGGCCATGGCCATATCGGGCTGTGCGGCGGTGCGCCCACCGGACGCGCGTTGGCGGACCTAATTGCCGGACGCACGCCGGACGTGAATCTTGTGCCCTTCAGCGTGACGCGGTTTTGATCTGGCGCAAAGTGTGTATGCCTGAAAGGGTGCTAAAACGTTATTCGGAAGTTCGCTTGGAAATCTTTCGGATAGTCATTAAAAATATGAATAAAAACAATAAGTTACAATACTCCTTTGTTTCGCTGTGCGCCGCTGTGATGGTTTCGGTGGCTGGTACTGCCTGGGCGCAAGTGGCCTTCGTGCTCAACTCCTCCGAAGACACCGTGAGCCTGATCGATACCAAAACCTACAAGGAAATTTCGCGGAATCGTGTCGGGCGTGAACCGCATCACCTGATGGCGACACCAGACGATAAATCGCTGATCGTCGCCAACGTGCAAAGCAACGATCTGGTATTTTTTGACCCGCTCACCGGTGCACAGCAAAAGCGCGTCGACAAAATCAGCGATGCGTACCAGTTAGGTTACTCGCCGGATCGCAAGTGGTTTGTGGCGGCTTCGCTGGCGCTGGATCGCGTTGATATTTACAGTGCCGCTGACCTGAAGCTGGTGAAACGGCTGCCCACCCCGCGCGGGCCCAGTCACATTGCCTTCAGCGCTGATAACCGGCACGTGTTTGTCACCCTGCAGAACACCAACAATATTGCGATCATCGATTACATAGACCAGAAAGTGGTGGCCACGCTGCCGGTAGGCAAACAGCCGGCGGGCATCTGGGTGACACCGGACGACAAACACGTGCTGGTGGGCGTCATGGGCGCGGATTTTGTGGCCGTGGTGGATTGGCGCAAGCGCGTCTTGACGCAGAAAATTCGCACCGCGCCCGGTGCGCACAACTTCCTGCCGATGGGTGACAAGCGGCGCCTGCTGATTACCAATCGCGTGTCGAACAGCATATCCATTATCGATATGACTACGCTGTCGGTACTGGAGACCTTCAAGGTGCCGGGCGGGCCGGACTGCATGGAGCTAACTGCGGACGGCAAGGAACTGTGGGTCACTTCGCGCTGGATACAGAAAGTCACTGTGATGGATATGGAAACCAAGAAAATAAAAATACAGATTCCGGTGGGGCGTTCGCCGCACGGCATTTATATCCATGCGCACGCGCCGCGGCAGTAGTTTACTGCAGGCGGCGGCGCAGTATTTTTGCCGCGGCGGTAGTCTATTGCTGGCGCTGCTGCTGATTACGTCGTCAGCGCAGGCTCAGCAATGCAAGGGCACGCTGCATCTCACCATCGATACTGGCTGGATGAACCACGCCGAGCACATCGCGCGCACGCTAAACAAGCACAACGTCAAGGTGACGTTTTTTCTCGCCAATGAAAAAACCTATCGTGGAGACTATTCGCTGGATCCAAGCTGGGCGGATTTCTGGAAAGCACGCGTTGCCGAGGGGCATACCTTTGCCACGCACACCTGGCATCACGGCTATTTTCGCGGCGATCTAAAAAATGGCCGCACACGCTACGTGCACATGAACGGCGTGCGCGAGGAATTCGATCAGGCAGCGATGTGCCGCGAACTGGATCGCGTCGAAGGTGTGTTCCATAAAATGACGGGCAAGAAGCTGGAGCGCCTGTGGCGCGCGCCCGGTGGCATTACCACGCCGTTGTCCAACCAGTTTGCGAAAACCTGCGGCTACAGCCACGTGAAATGGGCGCAGGCCGGCTTTCTCGGCGACGAATTGCCGTCGGAGACCTACCCCAATGATTTGCTGCTGAAAAACGCGCTGCGTGACATACGCGATGGCGACATACTCGTCATGCATCTCGGCATACGTTCGCGTAAGGATGGTTGGGCGCCTGCTGTGTTTGATCCGCTGCTTGAGGGGCTGAAGGCGCGCGGCTTCTGTTTTGCCAGCCTGAAGACGGCGGCGTAGATTCGCGTGTTCGAGTTCATCTCCCAAACTTTCGCGGCAGTGCAGGGCTGGGTTTTCGAGACAGCGGTGCAGCCGCTGATCTTTCATCTGGGTCTGATGGCCTATGTGGAAGATGCGCACAATGCCGTTGCGACGGTGTTAATCGGCATCATCGAAATTGCCGTGTTGTGTGCCGTGTTAAAGCCGCTGGAGGCGTGGCGGCCCGTTGAACAGTGGGGCGACCGAAAAGCGGTGCGTGCTGACGTGATTTACACCTGGCTGCACCGGCTGGGTGTATTGCCGCTGCTGATCTTCCTGCTGCTGGTGGTGCCCGTTAGTGAATTCGATGCATGGCTGCGCATGAATGACATGGTGCGGCCCAACATCGAGGATGTGATTCCCGGCATTACACGCAATGGCTTTGCCGCTTTTCTGATCACTGTGATCGTGATCGATTTTGTGGAATATGTGATGCACCGGCTGCAGCATCGTTTCAATTGGTGGTGGGCGTTGCACAGCCTGCATCACAGCCAGCGGCAGATGAGCTTCTGGACGGACGACCGCAATCATCTGTTGGATGACGTGTTGACGTCGGCTGGGGTGGCACTGGCGGCGCTGGCGATCGGTGTGCCGTCCAGCCAGTTTGTGATGGCAGTGATTGCTGCACGCATGATCGAAAGCCTGTCACATGTGAATGCGCGTATTGATTTTGGCTGGCTCGGTAACCGCCTGCTGGTCGGCCCTTCGTATCATCGTCGCCATCACGCCATCGGTGCAGGTCATGAAGGGGTTTACCGAGGCGTGAATTTTGCGACGTTGTTTCCTGTCTGGGACATGCTGTTTCGCACGGCGGATTTCACGCCGGGCTACCAGCCAACAGGTATTCGCGATCAACTGACAGGTCGCGATTACGGGCTGGGCTTCTGGGAGCAGCAGTGGCTGGGTCTGCAGCGAATGAAGAATGTGCTGATGGGACGGCCCGCTTCCCCTTAGAATAGCCGATTCAAATCGGTATTTCTCGAAGAGCGCGAGGGGGGACATGTACGTCAAATCCATACCGGACAACGCCCAATTCGATTACGTGATCGTGGGCGCAGGGTCGTCGGGCTGCGTGATGGCCGAACGGTTGTCCGCCAACGGCAAGCACCAGGTACTGCTGCTAGAAGCGGGTGGGCGTGACACCAGCTTCAACATCAAGGTGCCGCTCTATGTGGCGCATGTGCTGAACGACGAAAGCCTGATCTGGCCCTACATGACCGAGCCGCAGACACATCTCAACGGCCAGCCGCAACGCTGGACGCGAGGGCGCGTGATCGGCGGTTGCAGTTCGATCAACGGCAATCTGTTTGTGCGCGGTGACCCGAAGGAATACGACAACTGGCGCGCACTGGGGTGCGAAGGCTGGGGCTACGACGAGATGCTGCCGATCTTCAAGCGGCTGGAAGACTTCCCCGAAGGCGCACCATCCGTGCGTGGCAGCGGCGGGCCCATACACTGCACACCGCTAACGAAATTTGATCCGCTGTCGGATGCCTTTCTCGACGCCTGTGGTGAGGCGGGCTACCGCAAGCTGGACGATTACAACGATGGCAGCTACGAAGGCGCGTTCTATCTGCAATATTCCACGCGCAATGGCTGGCGCAACAGCACGCCGGTGGGCTACCTCAATCCGGCGCTGAAACGGCCCAATTTGACGGTGCTGCCGAATGCGATCGTGACGCGGGTGTTGCTGGAAGGCAAACGCGCCACAGGCATCGCCTATCGGCTGGGGGACAATCAATTTCAGGTGACGGCAAGGCGCGAAGTGATTCTGTCCGCCGGGCCGCTGGCCTCTCCCAAGCTGCTGGAGTTGTCCGGCATCGGTAACAGCGACGTATTGCAGAAGCATGGCATTGGTGTTGCTCATCACTTGTCTGGCGTAGGCGAAAATTTGCGTGATCATCCCAATACGCGCATCACCTATGAGTGTTCGCAGCCGATTACCATTAACGATGTGCTACGCAGCCCTTGGGCGAAACTGAAGGAAGGCCTGCGCTTCGTGTTCAAGCGGGAGGGGTTACTTACAATCTGTTCCGCGACAGCGCAGATGAATCATCGCAGCAGCGACAAGGTGGAGCAGCCTGACCTCGTGTTGCGCCTGCTGCCGCTGTCAGGAAAAGATCGTTATGCGCGCACGCCGGACAAAGGACTTGATCCGCATCCGGGTTTCACGTTGGGCGTTACCGTGCTTCAGCCGTATTCGCGTGGCACCTGCCATATTCAGTCGAATGATCCGTTGCAGCAGGCGGCGATGGATCCGAAATATTTGTCGCACGAGGCCGACGCGCAGTTGTTCCTGGATGGCATCCGCGTGGCGCGTACAGTGGCGCAGCAACCCGCGTTTAAGCCGTTGATCGTGCGCGAAACGCGGCCTGGCCCGGAGGTGAATGACGATGCCGGCCTGCTCGATTACATGCGCGGTACCATTCAGACCAGTTGGCATATGGTGGGTACCTGCAAAATGGGCGTGGATGCTGCTGCTGTCGTCGATCCGCAGTTGCGCGTAAAAGGCATTGCCAATCTGCGGGTGATTGATTCGTCGATCTGTCCGACCATCCCGTCGTCGAACACTAATATTCCGTCGATTGCGATAGGGGAAAAAGGCGCGGATATGGTGTTGGCGGACGCAAGTTAACAGGAAATAAAAATATGAATATAATCAAATGCTTGCCGTGTATTCTCGCTGTTGCGAGCGTATCTGCATTGGCGCAGCAGTATCCCGTCAAGTCCGTGCGCGTTATTGTCGGCTTCACGGCAGGCGGGCCGTCGGATATCGTCGCGCGTATCGTGGCCAGCCAACTCGGCGAGCGGATGGGACGCCAGTTTGTGGTGGAAAATCGTGTTGGCGCTACCGGCATGATCGGCGCCGAGGCAGTGGCGAAAGCACCACCCGACGGCTATGCGCTATATATCGCCAGCCAGACCACGCACGCGGTTGCACCTTACATGTACAGCAAGCCGCTCTATGATCCGGTTAAGGATTTCGCTACGGTGTCGCTGGTGGCGCACAACCCGCTGTTGATGACGGTGCATCCGTCGATGAACGTGAAGACGGTGAAGGATTTGATTGCGTTGGCCAAGGCGCAGCCTGGTGCGGTGAATTTTGCGACGGGCGGTATTGGTTCGTCGCCGCACATGTCGATGGAGTTGCTGAAAAGCATGGCCAAAATCGACATGGTGCCTATCCATTACAAAGGTGACGGCGCGGCGGTGATTGATCTTATCGGCGGCCAGGTGCCGATTTTTTCGGCGAGCATCGCCGGGCTGCTGCAATACGTTAAGACCGGCAAATTGCGCGGCGTGGCGGTCACGGGCAGCAAACGTTCTGTTATTGCGCCAGAATTTCCAACTATCGCGGAATCAGGATTGCCGGGCTTCGAAGTCGTGACGTGGTTCGGCTTGTTGACCACGGCAGGTGTACCGGCAGATGTGATAAACCGCTTGTATGGCGAGCTGTCGCAGTCGCTGGCACAGGCGGCGGTGAAGGAGCAAATTACCAAACTGGGTCTGGAAATCGTTGGCAGTTCGCCAGATCAATACGCCACGTTCCTGCGCTCGGAGAACGTGAAGTGGGGCAATATGGTGCGGCAACTCAAACTTAAAGCGGATTAGCAAAGGGTTTTCAATGAACGAGAGAATGGGCGTCATCAGCCCCGAAGGTTTGCAACTGAAACCAGCCAGCGGCGTCAGCCGCCATCTGGACACACTGGCGGGCAAGACCATTGGTGAGGTGTACAACAACCACTTCAAGGGCGAACAGATGTTTCGCGCCTATCGCCGCTTGCTGACCGAAAAATTTCCCGGAGTGAAGATTATCCCGTACGACAAGTTCCCTATCATTTACGTCGGCGGCGATCCGGTTTCGCAGAAACAAACCGCCGAAAAAGCGGCGGCACTGGCAAAGGAGTGGGGCTGCGACGCCATCATCACTGGCAACGGGGGATGAGGCACCTGCACTCCGGCCTCGGTGAGGCCGGCTGCAGCAGCGGAGAAGCTGGGCATACCCAGCGTGGTTGTGACCACAACGGGCTTTACCGCCATTGCCAAGGCGGCAGGCAAGGCACAGGGCGTAAGTGGGCTGAGGGTCGCTGAGTATCCCGGCGCGGTAGGCGTGCACAACGAGGCGCTGGTGGAAAAAAATGTGGAGACGGTGCTGATTGACCGCATCGTCAGCGAATTGACGCAGCCGCGTGCGAACGAGGCTGAAAATGCCTCTGCGACTTCACGGCGGGCGGACGACATTGTGTTCGAAGGCACGTTTGACGAAATCAACGATTATTTCAGCCGGCAACTGTGGTCAGACGAGTTGCCGATTATTCCGCCAACGCGGGAAAGGGTTGCTGAGTTCCTCAAACACACCCGGCGCGCGCCGGACGAGCCCATAGCCATTCTGCCGCAGGCGAATCTGGTGGCCACGCCCACGAATATTGCCGCCAATGCGGTCATGGCGGGCTGCAAGCCGGCGCTTATGCCGGTGCTGATTGCAGCTGTGGAGGCGATTGCTGACAACGCCTACAACCTCAATAACATCGGCAGCACCTGGGGTGTACTGCCGTTCTTGTTGATCAACGGGCCGGCAGCGAAAAAGCTGGGCATTGAAAACGGCGCGCAACTGGTGAACAAAGGCGCCAATCCGGCGCTGGGCCGCGCGCTGGGCTTGATCATCAAGAACATTGCGGGCTACAAACTGAGCCGCAATTACATGGGCACCTTTGGCTATCCGATGAATTTCGTCATCGCCGAAAATGAAGCCGAGTGTCCATGGGAGCCGTTTCACGTCGAACACGGTTTCAACAAGGCAGACAACACGGTGACGGCGTGCGGCACCGTCACCTGGGGCTGGGCACCCGCCATCTACGGCACTGAAGAAAAGAATGCAGCGCAGGCTGCACTGGAATTTCTGAGTATCGAAGTCACCAAGAAGCCCTGTCTGGCGCGGCTAGTGGAGCGGGGCGCCCATGGCTTTCAGAACATGATCACGTTCATGATTGCGCCGCCTGTGGCCAAGGCTCTGGCCAGCGCCGGATTCACCAAGCAAAAAATTCGCGAGTATGTGTATGAGCATGCGCGCGTACCGCGTCGCGAACTGGAATTTCTGATCGAGTATGGTCACTCCGAAGCTTTCAAGTTTCCGGATATGATCGAGCGTGGGCTGTTGCCCAAAGAATATCTGGTCGGGGAAAACGATCTGGTGCGCGTACTGCCTAGCGCCGATGTGATCAATATCGTGGTGTGTGGTGACCCTGATCGCAACCGGCTGATGGTGTTGTGGGGCGGCTACATCAAGCCGGTCAGCAAAAAAATCGAATTGCTATCGTAAAAATAGTTTAAAAACAATAACTTATGAAAATAGAACGCATAGAGATATTTGTCACTGAACTGCCGGTGCGCGTGCAGCGCATATTCTCCAGCGGCTCGTACGACACCGGCCCGGCGAACCAAATTCTCGGTAAGCCGGTGATGGTCAAGATTTTCGCGGAAGGGGTGGTGGGTTTCGGGCAGATACGTCCGATCACGCCGGGGCATTTTTTGGCGGACACCACGCAGGGCATGGTGGCCGCGATCAAGGAGATTTACGGCAAGAATCTGATTGGCAAATCCATCTTCGATATCGAGGCTGCCAATGAAATGTTTGACCTGCGGTTAGCCGGCAATCCGTGTTCGCGCGCGGTGCTGGATATCGCGCTGCACGACGCCATGGGCAAAGCGCTGAACGTGCCGGTGCATAAGCTGATCGGCGGCGCGTGTCAGCCACGCATACCGCTGGAATGGTCAGTCAGCCTTGCCAACGACGTGCAAACCATCATCAACGAGGCCACGAGGGCAGTCAACGAATTTGGCATCAAGGTGCTGTGCATCAAGGCTGCCGACCGGCGCGGCTGGCGTCAGGACGTCAAGCACTTCGAGGCCGTGCGCAAAGCGGTGGGTGACGATGTGGTCATCGGCGTAGACCCCAATACCGGCTGGAGCATGGCAGATGCGCTGGCCGCCACCCACGCGCTGCGCGAATTCGATTTGGGTTATATCGAGCAGCCGATAGACCGTCGTGATCTCAAGGGCATGGCCGAAATACGCCGGCAGGCCATGGGCATTCCGGTGATGGCCGACGAAGCGTTGTTTACCCTACAGGATGCCTATGCCATTGCCGAAGCGCGCGCGGCGGATGCCTATTGCATCAAGCTCTACAAGATTGGCGGCCTTACCCCGGCGAAAAAAATGGCGGCCATCGCGCAAGCCGCAAACATACAGCTCAATTGCGGCGGCCTTGCTGTGCAATGCCAGCTTGAGGCTGCGGCCGGCGCACATTTCTACGCCAGCACACCGGAAAAGCGCATGATGGGTGCTGCGGAATTTGTGTTCGGGTTGAACACCATAGGTCCTGATCCGATCGTGCCGGTCACCGATTTCGTGGTGAAGGATGGCCATGTGAACGTGCCCACGGGACCTGGCTTGGGTGTCACGGTAGATGAAGCGGCGCTGAAAAAGCACACGTTGTTGCACGAAGTGGTTACCGGTTAATGTGGCGAGCGTAGGGAACAACAACTTGGATAAAGGAGGCATCATGAAGAACACTGTAATTTCCCACGCCGTAGTGGGATGCACGACGGCGGCTATTGCCTCGTGCGCAACTTATGTTTCGCTGATGGGCTGGCCACAGTCGCTGTCGACGGCGGCGCATGCCCAATCCAAACCGCCTGCCAGTACCGGCGTCAAGCAAATCGATTTGTTCAAAACCACCATGAACGATGTGATGGGCCGTGTGGTTACCCTACGCCGCACCGAGCGCGAGCCCGGCAACGGCAGCGATGCACACCGGCATCCGGGCAGTCATACCTTTGGTTACGTGCTGGAAGGCACCTACGAGGTGAAAGTGGATGAAGGCCCGCTGCAAAAGCTGGGGCCTGGCGAGGTGTTCTACGAACCGCCTAACGCGTTACATGCCGTATCGCGCAACGGCAGCAACACCCATCCTGTGAAATACCTGGTAATACAGGTTTCAGACCCTACCAAACCGGCAACTGTGCCGGAGAAGAAATAGCCGTTTTACACAGGAGTTGTGTGTGACGATAAAAATTCGCAAAATCGAAGCCCGCGATGAAGTCCGCTGGCGCGTGCTGTGGGATGGTTATTGCCGCTTTTATGAGTGCGAACCTGACGAAAGAATCACGCAACATCTGTGGAATCGCATCACCGATTTTGCCTCGCCCGTGCATGCCATAGTTGCCGAGGACGCGAATCAGCGCGTCATCGGCATTTCGAATTACATCATCCACGAAGTCACATCGATGCTGACGCCAGTGTGTTACTTGCAGGATCTATTTGTCGATCCTGACTGCCGCGCGGTGGGCGTGGGAAAACAACTGATCGACTGGCTGGTAGCCGAGATGAAAGCGCAACGCTGGTCGCGGCTTTACTGGAACACCAAGGAAAACAACTACCGCGCGCGCGGGCTGTACGACAAATACACGCCGCACGATCCTTTCGTGCGCTATGTGATTAACAATCAGGTGGGGTAGCAATGCCTTTTTCCCGCACTTGGGTACGGCGGGGCGAGAGCAGGCGTTACTCCACTCGGACCTTCGCCTTCTTAACTACGCCCGTCCAGCGGCCGATTTCCTCGATCACGAAACGGTGAAACTCAGCAGGTGACTGGTAATCGATATCCGCGCCCTCGTGGACAAGGCGTTTCTTCAAATCCTCCATTGCCAGCACGGTTTTCACCTCCGCGCCCAGCCGTTCCACAATCGCAGCAGGCGTGCCAGCAGGCGCGAACAGGCCCCACCATTGCACGGATTCAAAACCCTGCAGGGTTTCGGCGATGGTGGGCACATCAGGCACCTGCGGGTTTCGCTTCACACTGCCCACACCCAGCATGCGCATATTGCCTGCACGCATGTGCGGCAGGTTTTGTACCAAGGTACCGAACAGCGCCTGACTTTCACCCCCGATCAGCGCCATGACTGCGGGCCCGCCTCCGCGATACTGCACGATGACTGCGTCTATGTTGGTCATGATCTTGAACAGTTCGGCCGCAAGATGTGTTGACGTGCCGACGCCTGCCGCGCCGAAATTCAGTTGCCGCGGCTTTTGCTGCGCCAGCGTGATGAATTCCTTCACTGATTTTGCAGGCAGGTTTTGATTGACCACCAGGGCATTGGGCGAAGTGCCGATGCGGGCGATCGCGGCAAATGCCTTCACGGTGTCGAACGGCAGTTTTTGCAGGGCGGGCAGCACCGCGTGCGGCGTCGAAATGAACATCAGCGTGTAACCGTCCGGCACGGCGCGTGCCACGATCTCGCTGCCGATGATGCCGCCCGCGCCGCCTCGGTTGTCCACCACAACCTGCACATTCAGGCGCTCGGCGAGTTTGGCGGAGACTAGCCGCCCCACGATATCCGGGCTGCCGCCGGGCGGGAAGGGCACCACCATGCGTATCGGTTTTGACGGGTAGGCCTGGCCCGAAGCCATCGACACGAATCCCAAACAACCAGAAAGTGTCAAAGCCAGCAAGGTTGAGATGCGTTTCATGCGAGGCGTCCCGGGCAGGTTAACGTTCAATGCGGATGCCCGCCGCTTTGATGACCTTGCCCCAGCGATCCGACTCCCTGCGCATATGTTCGGCCAGGCCTGCAGGCGTGCTCGACTGCGGCTCAGACCCCAGATCGAGCAGGCGCTGCGCAAAAGGCGGATCAGCGATCATCTTCACGATTTCGCCATTGAGCCTGTTGATAATGGGTGACGGCGTGCCGGCGGGTGCCAGCATGGCATACCAGTTGACGCACTCGAAGCCAGGCAGTGTTTCTGCGATCGCGGGAATATCTGGCGCAGCGGGCGAGCGTTTGGGGCCGCCCACGCCCAGGCCGCGCAATTTGCCGGTTTTCACCAACTGCAATACCGCCGGAATGCTGTTGAACATGAATTGCGCCTGGCCGCCCACCACATCGGTAACACCGGGCCCCGAACCTTTGTACGGCACATGCACAAAATTGATGGCAGCCATGGATTTCAATAGCTCGCAGCCCAGATGATTGGGCGTGCCCGTACCGGCAGAGGCACAGTTCAACTGGCCCGGTTTGGCTTTTGCCAGCGCAATGAGTTCAGACACATTTTTGGCGGGAACACCGGGATGCGCAAACAGCATCTGCGGATTGATCGACCCCAATGACACCGGCGCCAGATCGCGGAAGGAATCGTATGGTGTTTTATACAGCAGCGGATTGAGGATCAAGCCGGCCGAGGTGGAAAAAATCAGCGTGTAGCCATCGGGCGTCGCCTTGGCCGCAATTTCATGCGCGATCACACCCCCGGCACCCGCGCGGTTGTCGATCACCATTTGTTGGCCCCAGTTGTCCGTAAGGCGCTGCGCAATGGCGCGCGCCGTGAAGTCATTGGCACTGCCCGCCGTGCCGGGCACGATGATGCGGATGGGACGGTTGGGGTAGTCGGGTTTTGGTTGAGCGAATGCCAGTGCTGGCGGCAGAGCAAGGGTTGCGATGCAGGCGGCGGTTAACAGGGAACGATTCAAAAGATTATCCTCGCGTGTGTTGTTATGGAGCTGGATATTACCAGCCAATGCTTGAGTGCCAGCCAATGGGCAGGGTTCGCCAGTGGCGTTGTTCCTGCGCAGGCATACACGCATAACAGGGCAACGCCTGTGACAATCTACGAAGTCTCGCCACGGTTACGCAGCGCGGCGGCAGAATGTTGATGATATAGCCTGAGTTTAATAATTTCTATTAAAAACAATAGCTTATATCGAATTTTCCATTGCACTGCAAAGCGAAAAGCGCACGATGCACAAGGTGCCCAAAGCACCCAGTGGTTCATGTCATTACCTGCGACAATCGCGCTTCAAATCCTTGGAGGGGGAAGCATGAATAGCAATCAGCACATCGTTGCCTGCAGCGCCGCCGCGTTTGTCCTGGCTATGACCGCAGGCACAGCAGCCCACGCGCAGTCGCCAGCAACAAATCCAGCGCAGGCGTATCCCAGCAAGCCCATCCGTTACATCGTGGCTTTCCCGGCGGGCGGTACCACCGATCTGCTGGGCCGCATGATCGGGCAAAAACTTACCGAGGCGTGGGGGCAGCCGGTCATCATGGACAACCGTGCGGGTGCGGCAGGCAGTGTCGGTTCGGAGGCCGCGGCAAAATCACCGCCCGATGGCTACACGCTGCTGGGTGGCACCATCAGTTCGCATTCCATCAATACCAGTCTCTACAGCAAGATGGCGTATCACCCGCTGAAGGATTTTGCGCCGGTCACACGCATTGCCACCGTGCCGAACGTGCTGGTGGTGCATCCTTCATTGCCGGTGAAAACGGTCAGGGAATTCGCCGCATTGGCCAAAGCGCGCCCCGGCCAGTTGCGATTCGCATCATCCGGCAGCGGCACGTCACAACACTTGTCGGGTGAGCTGTTCAATATCATGGCGGGCGTGAAAATGGTTCACATCCCGTACAAAGGTGGCAACTTCGCAATGACCGATCTCATCGGAGGCCAGATCGAGCTCGCGTTCGAGAACGCCCCCAACTGCGTGCCGCACGTCAAGACCGGCCGCCTCAAAGCCATTGGCGTCACCACACTCACGCGCGCCCAGGCGTTGCCCGACACGCCGCCCATCAACGACAGCGTACCCGGTTTCGAGGTCGGCTCGTGGCAGGGCCTATTCGCGCCCGCCGGCGTACCGCCCGCCATCATCAACAAACTCAACACCGAAGTGCGCCGCATTCTCGCCTTGGAAGATGTACGCAGCCGCATCAGCGGACTGGGTGCCGAAGTGTCAACTAACACGCCGGAGCAGTTCGTCGAATTTATCCGCGCAGAAATCGCCAAGTGGGAAAAGGTGGTGAAGGTGGCTGGGGCGCGGGTGGATTGAGGTTGGCGAACGTAACGTTACCGACGACGTTGAAAAATGCCTATTGATCTATCAGCCATTTTGCCAACTGTCAGTGCAAGCGAAAGCCAAGCGACCCCGGCAGCGACAAAGGGCGATTTGACGCGGAATAGTTAAGCATTTTTGGAGCATTAAATTTCCAGATCACTTACCGCGCTCTGGCAGATTCTTGGGTAGCGTATGACAATACCGGCGAACAATTGCAGCAAATCGAGGTTAGTCCATGAAGCGTCAGGCCCTATCCAGGGAAAGCGCTGAATTTGCATAAGCGGTTGAACGCGCACTCAAAAGCGCGCAAAAGCGAGCGCGCGAGGTGGTTCGCCAGCACGGCATGCCCATCCATGTGATACGCAACGGCAAGGTAATAGCGCTTAAGCCTTAACTGCCGCCAATTTCTTGGACATTGTTTTGTAGAATAGCATTGGATTGTGTTCCACAAAGTCTACGTTGCTGATGTTTGGGCGTTATTGACGGCTTAAATTCTTGTTTCTGGAAATAAGAATAGTGATTGCTAACCTGAATGTTGCACAAACGAAATGATCTTAAGCGTTTGGCATAATGCGGAATTGAAATTACCGCATTTCAAAACGACAAGCGCAGTCTACCCTACCCATTAAGTCTGAGGGCGGCTGCGGGTTGGACGGTGATTGGGAGGGATGGGTGGTCTATTCTCGACTGACCAGACGTGTCCGGGCTAAGGAGAGAACAGCAATTTGGCCGGCTTGGGCACAAA
>CANKUB010000082.1 GCA_947486575.1 Betaproteobacteria bacterium
ATGAAATATGGCCATATTTATGGCCATATTAAAACCTGTAGCAGATAAGCGCAAGAAAAATTGTGAAGCTGCCGGGTAACGCGACAGTTAACAGCTGGCGGTGCCAGCGGGCAGGCGCGCGCCGAGGTATCGGCGCGCGTCTACCCCTTCCGCCTTCTAAACTTCTGAAACCCCGCCGGCTTCAACGGTGCCATGCGCTTGACGGCACCTGCATTGACAATCACTTCGCCCACGTAGAAGTCGCCCTGCTTGTCTACCCATATGCCGTGCGGCGCGACGAAGTTTCCGGGCAACACGGGGTTTTCGCCGCCGACCTGCGCGTAGATTTTTTCATCGGGGTCCACAACGGAAACACGCGCGATCGGCGAATGGCCGCAGGGCGGGTAAATCATGGTTTGATCGTGTGCGGGCAGCGGCCCTTCGGAGCGCTTCATCATGTAGTTGTGAAAACCGCCTTCGGCGATGTGGATCATGTCCTGATCGTCGATAAAGAGATCATACGGGCGATTGAATTGCGTCCACTCGCGCAGGTATTCGCCGTCGGGCTTGAAAATCTGCACGCGTGAATTTTCGCGGTCGGCCACGTACACCAGCCCCGCGCTGTCGACGGCTATGCCATGCGGCAGAATGAATTGCCCCGGCCCACTGCCCGGCTCGCCCCATGAGAACAACAGCTTGCCTTCCTTCGAATACTTATGTACGCGGCAGTTACCGTAGCCGTCGGCGATATACATGTCGCCACTGGGCAGCACCGCCACGTTGGTGACACGATGAAACGGCCCTGCGGCCCAGCGCACAGGACTCACGCCCATTTTGTAGCCGGTGTCAGCAGCCTTGCCCGGCTCGCCGAGCGTCATCAGCTTTTTGCCGTCGGTGGTGTATTTGTGCACCACGTGATTTTTGTCGTCGGCCAGCCACAGGTGATCGGTGTGATCAATAAAAATGCCATGCGGCCCGACGAATTCGCCTGCGCCCCACGCATTCAGAAATTTGCCTTCCTTGTCGAAAATAATGATCGGGTACTTGCCGCGGTTGAACACGTAGACGTGGTCCTTAGAGTCGCACGCGACACCGGCGACTTCAACAAACGCATAGTCCGAGTTTGGCAGTTGTTCCCAGCCTTTGATCACTTCGTATTCGATTTTGTGCGGGCCTAGCGACATGATTCTTTTCCTTTAAAAACAATTGGTTATGATAAATATTCTGATGTGCTGCACTGGGCTCCCGTCACCTCCCACGCGCCTCAATTTCTTTCACCAGCGCACCCCATTTTTCCGTGCCGCCGCGCATGATTTTGCCCAGATCATCAGGGCTGCCCGAAACGATGTCGCCACCCAAACTCAAAAACCGCTGTCGTATATCGAGGAGTTGCAACGTCCTGGCGATTTCGCCATACAGTTTGGCGATCACCGCTTGCGGCGTGCGGGCTGGAACGACTATACCGTACCAACTGGCGGCCTCGTAGCCGGGCAGCGTCTCCGCCAGCGCGGGGATATCAGGTGCGGCTTGCGAGCGTTTAACGCCGGTGACAGCAAGCCCTTTCAGGCGCGCGCTCTTGATGTGCGGCAAAGCGGAAACCAGATTCGGAAAATACATCGCTACTTCGCCGGAGATGGTGTCGTTCAGCGCCTGCGCAGTGGCGCGGTAGGCCACGGCAACAATGTTGATTCCGGTCATCTTGCGCATGAGCTCGGCGCTCAGATGGCTGGCGGTGCCGTGACCCGCGTTGGCGTAATTGAGCTTGCCCGGTGCCGCTTTGGCAAGATCCAGCAACTCCTTGACGCTACCTGCCTTGGTTTGTGCGCCCACCACCAGCACCGTCGGAAATATCGCCATCAGCGCCACCGGCGAGAAATCCTTGTTCACGTCGTAGGGCAAATCCTTGATCAGCAAGGGGCTGACGATAATCGACGGTGACGCAATCAGCATGGTGTGGCCGTCCGCCGTGGCCCGAGCCGCCAGCCCTGCGCCGATGGTACCTGCTGCGCCGTCACGGTTTTCGACGATGACCTGCTTACCCAGCGAGTCGGTGAGTTTCAACGCGATCTGCCGCGCCACAATGTCCGCCGCCGTGCCCGTACTGAAAGCCACAATGATGCGCAGCGGACGATCGGGAAATACCTGCCCATGCGCAGTAACAGCCGCCCCGGATGCCGGCGCGGCCAAAATGGCCCAGAAGATTCGATATCGCAACGTCTGCCCCATTGAACTAAAGCAACGAATATGACACGGCGTCTATAATTGTATACTTATCTTTCACGCCTCATCACCGCCACCCGAGGAAATCATGTCTGAACGCGCCCCTACTGCTGCTGCCCATTTACGCCAGTTGTTAGCCCAGCCCGGCTGTGTGGTTGCGCCCGGCGTGGCCGATGCCTTTGCCGCGCGGCTGGTCAAGCTGGAAGGTTTCAAAGCCGTGTACATGACGGGCTTTGGCACCAGCCTCACACGGCTCGGCATGCCCGACGTGGGTTTGCTCACCGCCACTGAAATGATCGACAACGCCAGCCGCATTGTCGACGCTTCCGAGTTGCCGCTGATCGCGGATGCCGACACGGGTTACGGCAACCCCATCAACACGCGGCGCACCATCCGTGATTACGAAAAAGCCGGTGTCGCCGGTGTGCACATCGAAGATCAGGCGTGGCCCAAGCGCTGCGGTCATCTGGCGGGTAAGCGTGTAATACCCACGGCGGAAATGGTCGCCAAGATCAAGGCCGCGTGTGACGCCCGGCGCGATCACGATTTTGTGATTATCACGCGCACCGATGCCATTGCCGTGGAAGGCCTGGAGTCAGCATTGGAGCGCGGCGAACGTTACCGCGAGGCGGGTGCCGACATGCTGTTCGTCGAAGCGCCAGTGGGCCGCGAGCAAGTGGAGATCGTCTCCAAGCGCTTTAAGGGCGTGCCGCTTTTGTACAACATGGCGGCCAGCGGCAAGACACCCGATCTGCCTGCGGATGAATTGGGCAAGCTCGGCTTCAAGCTGTCGATCTACCCAAACTGGGTTATTCTGGCGGCAATTCCGGCGATGCAAAATATTTTGCGCGAACTGCACAAGACCGGTTCCATCGCGCACATGCGCGACAAGGTGGCCAACTTCAAGCAGTTCACCGAAATCGCGGGATTGCCCGAAATACAAAAGCTCGAAGAGCAATACGGCGTACCAGAAGATCAACGGGCCGGATTGTAAGCAATTGATTTAAATAAACTTATTTAGAAAGTGCAACATGCGCGCACACTTTAATTCCGCCTTACTGACGCCCATGTCCGCTGCAGTAACAGCGGCATTGGCCCTGCTGGGCTCGACGCCGGTCTACGCACAACCCCGCTTGCCCGAGGTGCGCGTCGAAGCCCGCCTCGATTCGCCACTCAACAACGACACGCGCACCGATAGCGCAAGCCTGCTCGGCCTGACGCCACGCGAGACGCCTGCGACCGTTGAAGTGATAGACCGCGCAACGATGGAGTCGCGCGGGTTACGCAGCGTCACTGAAGCGGCGCAAGGCGCAGTGGGCGTAACGGCTGGTGACAACCCGGCGGAACCCGCCGCGTTTTCCATGCGCGGCTTTACCAACAGCCAGATCAACACGCTCTACAACGGTATCAAGATCGGCCCGCAGAACATGACCTCGCGCGTGATGGATACCGGCAATCTGGAGCGCATTGAAATACTCAAAGGCCCGGCCTCGTTGATGTCGGGCGAGGGCGCGGCAGGCGGTGCAATCAATTTTGTGACGCGCAAACCGCACAGCGGCGCAGTGGAAAACGAAGCCTACCTTTCATTTGGCTCGTTCAAAACCCTGCGCGCGGGCTTCGGCTCGGGCGGCAGCACACCGGTGCAAGGGCTGGATTACCGCTTCGACGTGAATCGCTCGTCCAGCAATGGCTTTATCGACGACACGTGGAGCCGTAACGTGCACATCTCCGGCGGGCTGGATTATCAAGTGTCGAGCAACCTTAAAATTTGGGGCGCGGTGGAATATAAGGAGGATCGCTCCAGTGCTTATTGGGGAACGCCACTGGTGACCACTACATTCGCTGGCGCTAACGCCACTAGCATCGTGTCGGGCACATACGGCACACTAACCGGCCCGATCACCATTGATGGCCGCACACTAAAAACCAACTACAACGTGCTCGACAACCGTCACACGGCGGAGGAGTATTTTGTGCGCGGCGGTTTCGACTGGACGCTTGGCAGCGGCCTAACACTGCGCGATCAGATGTATTACTACAACGCCAAGCGCGAGTGGCTTAACAGCGAGGTATATGCGTTTGACAACTTGACGCAAATCAATCGCGACCGTTTTTACGTCGCGCACGATCAACGCTTGATCGGCAACAAACTCGAGTTGCAGTGGGATGCCAAATTGGCGGGCAAAGACAACCGCATGGTGGCGATGCTCGATTACAGTTCGCTCGACTTTGAACGGCCGGGCGCAGCGAATTTCCCTGGCGACTCCGTGCCCGTAGTCGCCCCGCCACGCGGCACTTACGGCTTGCTCACTACGCAACGGCAAACCGCAGACATACGCAACACCGCCCTGGTAATTGAAGACCGGCTCAAGCTAACCCCCGCGCTAACGTTAATCGGCGGCGTGCGTCGCGAGTCTATTGATATTGATCGCACATCGGTCAACGCAGCCGGAGCAAACCGCCCGGGGTTTCCCTTTTCGACAAGCTTTCATCCCACCACTGGCCGCGCAGGCTTAACCTATGAACTTGCGCCCGGCTTCACCCTTTACGGGCAATACGCCACTGGTGCAGATGTCGCAGCCAACAATCTGTTTTTGCTGGCATCGAATCAGCCGCTGCAACTGACTCGCGCCCGCACCATAGAAGCGGGTGTCAAGCACTTGTTCTGGGACAAGAAGGCAGAGTGGAATCTGGCCGTGTACGATATCGAGCGACGCAATGTGTATGCGGCGGCGGGTGGCCAGGCACTCAACATCGCGGGCAAGCAAAACTCGAAAGGCGTGGAGCTATCGGCAGCGGTGAAACCGGTGCAACCGTTGAGTCTGTGGGGAAATATCGCTCATACCAATGCCAAATACGCCGATTACACGTTTGCGGGCGGTTCCTTCTCCGGCAACACGCCACCCAACGTGCCGCGCATTGTGGCCAATGCAGGCGCGTCGTATCGCTTCAATACAACAACGCCGCTGGAAGTCGGCGGTTCGGTGCGGCACGTGGGCGAGCGTTTTCACAGCGACGCCAACACGGTGAAACTCATAGCCTACACCGTGGGTGACGCTTACGCCGCAACGGAAATCGGCAAAGCCAGGCTCTCGTTTCGCGTGCGTAACCTGACCAACGAAAAATACGCGATCTGGAGCGATCCGTTTTACCCGGACCAGATTCTGCTCGGCGCACCGCGCAGTTACGAGTTGAGCGCATCGATGAAGTTTTAGCGGCACGTGCTTACGTGATACGCGCGCTCGTCCTGATTCACCGCTGGCTGGGCATCGCGTTTTGTCTATTGTTTGCGATGTGGTTCGCCAGCGGCATGGTGATGCATTTTGTGCCATTCCCGGCACTGGAAGAAGCCGAGCGTGTCGCTGGCCTGGCATCCTTTAACCCGCAAGCGATCACTATCGCGCCGCGTGATGCGCTGCAAGCGCTATCCGTCCAATCGGTGCGGCGCCTACGACTCATTGCCGTGGGCGACACACCCGTATACATCGCCCAGCACAACGACGATACCGTGGCTGCATTCGATGCCACCAGCGGCAAGTCGCTGGCGGTGACCGAAATGCTTGCGCTGGCCAGTGCAGCAGCGCATGCGAAGGCACGTGGGCTGGATGCCACGCAACCCCACATCGCGGCGCTGGATACCCATGATCAATGGACGGTGCCCAATGGTTTTGATACGCATCGCCCGCTGTATCGTGTTGCGCTCGGCAATGCGGAAGACACGATGCTTTACGTGTCGTCGATTACCGGACAGGTGATGCTGGATACCGCTCGCGCCGAACGCGGGTGGAACTGGGCGGGCAGCGTGCTGCACTGGATTTACCCCACGGTGCTGCGCAAGCATTGGTCGGCATGGGACAGCACGGTGTGGTGGCTGGCGCTGCTGGCGACGGCCGGAGCGCTGGCTGGCACAGCGCTAGGCGTAGTGCGGCTAAGCACTATGCAATCGCCCTTCAAAGGCTGGATGAAATGGCACCACATTCTCGGGCTGACCTGCGCATTGTTTGTGCTGACATGGATATTCAGCGGCTGGCTGTCGATGGATCATGGGCGGCTATTCTCCCGTGGCAAAGCCGGCAGCGACGAGCGTATGCGGATTGAGGGCCGCGCACTGGCGGCGCGGGATTTGCCGGGACTGAACGGCATAGCCACACCGGTGCGCGAAATCGAATGGTTTACCTTCGCCGGCGAAATCGTGATGCGCACAATTGATCACGCCGGTACGCAAGAAACGCCGTCGGGCATCCAACATAGTCAATGGTTAACCGAGGCGCAAGTGGCTATCGTCACACGTGCATTGGGCGCTGCCTGCACCTACGTATTGATGCACGAAGAAGATGCCTACCCGGCACGCGCAGCGGCCGCCAACGCGCCGGTGTATCGCGTGATTTGTGGCGATACGTGGTATCACATTGACGGTGCCAATGGCCGCATAATTGAAAAACTGGACACCTCGCGCCGTGCTTACCGCTGGGCGTATCAGGCGTTGCATACGCTTGATTTTCCGGGGTTGGCGGAGCGCAAGCCATTGCGTACCGTGATAATTCTGCTGCTGTGTAGCGGTGGGTTGGCGTTCAGTTTGACGGGTGTCGTCATCGGCTGGCGACGGCTGCGACGTACCGTGCGTTAGCCTCGGCACCGGGCATGACATCTTCCGCGATTACGTTACACTCTACGCCCATGAAATACGAACTCAGTTTATACAAAGACGAACTTTCCCCGCAGGCAGCCATGCAATTGCCATTGGGTGAAGCCCAGCGCGTGATCCGTGCCATTTACGTGATCCATGGCGGCCTGCGTGTGCGTGCAGGCAATTTCAGCGGTGTGCTCGGCGGCAACAGCGCTTTTCACACCAGCGATAGCGCACAGTTTTCCGCAGGGCATCTGACCACATGGGCGCTGCGCTGGGAGCTTGCACGCGCCGGTGCGCCCGATGCATTTGCAACGGGCAACGGCGTGACCAGCAAAAAATTGCTGACAGCGGCGATGCCGCTTGATCCTGCCAAAGACTATCTGCTGCGCTGTGACCGTGTGGATTTCCCGCCCGGCGGCGAGGCTTTGACGCACACACACCGCGGCGGCGGCATCCGCTGCCTGCTGGCGGGCGCTATAGACATACACACCAACAACACCGTGCATCGTTATCTGCCGCTGGAACCGTGGTTCGAAGCCGGGCCTGAGCCGGTGTATGCCAAGACCGCGCCTGCCGTGGACAGTGCCTTTACCCGGGTAATGATTTTGCCACGCGAGATGCTCGGCAAGTCGTCGATTACCTACGTCAAAGCCGAAGACCTCGACAAACCCAAGAACCAGAAATACCAGATATTTATCGATACACCCATCGCACTACCCGTGTGAAAGCGCGAGGGCAGAAACACGCTCGGAGGAGACAACCATGCAACAGATATTGGTAGCAGCCGCAATCGCGTTGACGTTCAGCGCTACCGGGCACACGCAAAATTACCCGTCGAAAACCATCCGCATCGTTGTGCCTTTCGCACCCGGCGGCAACGTAGACATCAACGCGCGCGCTGTCGCGCCGGGCCTGACGGAATTGCTGGGTCAACCCGTCGTGGTGGATAACCGCGCCGGTGCGGGCGGCATGGTCGGCGGCGAAATCGTCGCCAGGTCAGCGCCCGACGGCTACATTCTACTGATGGCGTCCAACAGCGTGTATAGCGTCGCGCCGAATGTGTTCGCGAAACCGCTGTACAACCCGCTGCGCGATTACACGGCAATTTCTGGCATCACCAACGTGCCATTTGTGCTGGTGATTCATCCGTCGGTGCCCAGCAAAACCTTCAAGGAATTTGTTGCGCTGGTAAAAACCAAACCAGGACAAATGACCATGGCCACCGCGGGCACCGGCACATCCAATCATCTGGTCGGCGAGCTGATTCAGATGAGCGCGGGCATCCGCATGACCGGCGTGCCGTACAAAGGTAGCGGCCCGGCGCTGATTGATCTGCTGGGCGGACAAGTGGATTCGCATGTGGATCAGCTCACCGCATCGATGGGCTATGTGCGCACTGGCAAGATACGAGCGCTGGCGGTTACCACGGACAAACGTGCGCCCTTGCTGCCCGACGTGCCGACGCTGGCCGAGCAGGGCTTAAAGGGTTTTGACGCAACCACCATCACCGGTTTGCTCGCGCCCGCCGCGACGCCCAGGGACATCATCGAGAAACTGCATAGCGCGATAGTGAAGGTGACCGCGCAGCAAACGATACGTGATCGTTTTGCGGCACTGGGCGCAACCACCTTGGGCAATACGCCTGCGGAATTTGGCGAGTACATCAAGCAGGATTACGCGAAGATGCAAAAGGTGGTGAAAGATGCCAATATTCGCGCCGAATAAATAATTCTATATAAACAATTGGTTATGGAATTTCAGCCAACTACGGCAGCGCCCCTTTGCGCAGAGCCCGACCCGCGCCCGAAAAAGCCCGCGTTTACGTTGCCGCCTGGCGCGACCGACACCCATTTCCATATTTTCGGGCCGATGGCGCAGTATGGTTTTTCTCCGCAAAGAATTTACACGCCACCGAATGCGCTGCTTGCCGACTGGCAGCGTTTAGCCAATACGCTGGGTGTCGAGCGCGGCGTAATTGTACAGCCCTCTGTTTACGGCACCGACAACGCTGTCACGCTGGCAAACCTCAAAGCCATGCAAGGCCAATGGCGCGGTGTGGTTGTCGTCGAAGACAGCATCACTGACAAGGAACTCGAAGCCATGCACGCACTGGGCGTGCGCGGCATTCGTTTCAACGTGGTGGATGTCGCCAGCGAAAAAGGCGTACTGCCCATGCATCTGGTGCGTGGCATGGCCGAGCGTATTGCGCCGCTGGGCTGGCATGTGCAGTTTTTGATGCACGTGGATGATTACCCCGATTTGGAAAAGCGCTTTGAAGGATTCCCCACGGATTTTGTGATCGATCACTTTGGTTATATGAAGGCATCGAAGGGTACGCAACATCCGAATTTCCAGGCGTTTTTGCGGCTGATGAAAGGCGGGCGCTGCTGGTGCAAATTCACCGGCGCGTATCGAATTTCTTCGCACGATATGCCGTACCCCGATGTCACGCCGCTGGCACACGCCATCATTGAAGCCAACCCCAACCGCGTGGTGTGGGGCACCGACTGGCCGCACCCCAAGCATGAGGGCGCGATGCCCAATGACGGCGAAATGTGCAACCGGTTGCTCGACTGGATTCCCGATGCGGCGAACCGCGAGCGGGTTCTGGCACAGAATCCTGCGGCGCTTTACGACTTTTGATATCGCAGGGTGAGCGCTGGCTCACGCTCTATAAGTATTTGTTTTATAGGAATATTTTATGCCGCGAACCCTGTTTGAAAAAATCTGGCAGCAGCATGTGATTGTCGATAAAGGCAATGAAGCGCTGCTCTATATCGACCGCAATCTGCTGCATGACGGTGCGTTTCACGCGTTCGGTGCGCTGGCCAAAGAAGGCCGCAAAGTGCGTAAGCCGCGCCAGAGTCTCGCCACCGCCGATCACTACGTGCCGACGAGTGGCCGCGAAAAAGGGCTTGCCAATGTGATCGACACCGACGCGCGCGAAATGATTCGCCTGTTTGATGTCAACGGCGCCGAGCACGGCATCCGCTGTTTTGGCATGAACCATCCGCAGCAAGGCATTGTGCATGTGATCGGGCCGGAAACCGGTTTCACGCAACCCGGCATCACGCTCACCTGTGGCGATTCGCATACTTCAACACACGGCGCGATGGGCGCGTACGCTTTCGGCATCGGCGCTTCGCAATTAAAGCAGGTGCTCGCCACGCAATGTCTGTGGCAGAGAAGGCCGAAAACACTGCGTATTACTGTCGATGGCAAATTGGGCGCGGGCGTCAGCGGCAAGGACGTGGTGCTGGCGATCATCGCAAAAATCGGCACGGCGGGCGGTACTGGCCACGTGATCGAATACGCGGGCAGCGTGTTTCGTGCGATGGCGATGGAAGGCCGACTCACCGTGTGCAATATGTCGATCGAGGCCGGCGCACGCGCAGGCATGATCGCACCCGACGACACCACGTTCCAGTATCTCGCGGGCCGCGAGTACGCTCCCAAGGGTGGGCAATGGGATGAAGCGCTTGCCATGTGGCGCGTGCTGCCCACCGACGACGGTGCCGTGTTCGACCACGAAGTGTCGCTAGACGGCAACGCCATCGAACCCACGATCACCTGGGGCACCACGCCAGAAGAAGCGCTGCCGGTCAGCGCCGTCATTCCTGACCCCGCATCTTTTGCCGATGCCAACAAGCGCGCGCATGCCGAATCAGCGCTGCGCTACATGGATCTGAAGCCCGGCACCAGGCTCACCGATATCGAAATCGACCGCGTATTCATCGGCACCTGCACCAACGGCCGCCTTGATGATCTGCGCGCGGCAGCGGCTGTATTGAAAGGCCGCAAAGTCACCGTACAGGGCTGGGTGTCCCCCGGCTCCACACAAGTCAAGCGTGATGCCGAGGCCGAGGGCCTGCACCGCATCTTCGAAGAAGCCGGGCTGGAATGGCGCGCCTCCGGTTGCAGCGGCTGTGCCGCGATGAACGGTGATTTCGTACCGCCCGGCATGCGCGCGGCGTCCACCTCCAACCGCAACTTTGAAGGCCGTCAGGGCAAAGGCGCACGCACACACCTGATGAGCCCGGCGATGGCGGCGGCAGCAGCGATTACGGGGCGTGTGACAGATGTGCGAAAACTAATGTCGTGAGAACATTTTAACCACAGAGAAACACAGATAAAACGAACCGCCTTGTTCGTGGGATATCCGTGTTTATCTGTAGTTCATTGCCGTTTAGGAGTGCTTATGGAACCCTTCACCCAACTCAGCGCCGTCGCAGCACCGTTCGGCATGGCCAATATTGACACCGACAAAATTATACCCGCGCGTTTCCTGCGCAAGCTGCGCACCGTGGAAAAAGGCTACGACCCGTGGCTGTTTTACGACATGCGATTTGACACCGACGGCAACGAGCGCCCCGACTTTATTCTGAATCAGACGCCGTGGCGCAAAACCGGCATCATCGTCGCCGGGCCCAATTTTGGCTGTGGCTCGTCACGCGAGGGCGCGGCCTATGCCATGCTGGACTGGGGCATCCGCTGCGTCGTCGCGCCATCCTTCGGCGACATCCACTACGCCAACGAAATTCAGAACGGCATGCTGCCCGCGATACTCGCCGAAGAACACTGCGCGGTGCTGCGCGCGCAATTGCAAGCCTCACCGGGCACCAGCCTCAGTATCGATCTTGCATCGCAAACCATCACCGGCCCGGACGGCAAGTGTTACCACTTCCAGATTGACTCGGTTTACAAGGAGCGCCTGCTCAAGGGTCTCAACGACGTCGGGCTGGTACTGCAGGAATTGCCCGCGATTGAGGCGTTTGAGAACAAGCACTTCGCGCGGATGCCCTGGCTGGCTTGATTTACTTTTGGCATCATGCTGCAAAAAAAGGGACTGATATGACTGGCGAAGTGTACGTATTGGGTGGCGCCCAGAGCGATTTCGCCCGCAATCTCGATCGCGAAGGCGGTGGCCTGTTTGAGCTGTTTCGCGATGTTACCGAAGCGGCCTTTGCGGCAACCGGAATCGAGCCAAAACAGGTGCAGACCGCGCATGTCGGCAATTTTGCCGGCGAGCTGTTTTCGGGGCAAGGCCAGCTCGGCGGCTTTTTGGGCCATGTCCATCCAGACCTCGCCGGCATCCCCGCGTCGCGTCACGAGGCCGCCTGCGCTTCGGGCAGCATCGCGCTGCTGGCCGCGGGCGCTGAGATCGAAGCCGGACGCTACGGGCTTGCGCTGGTCATCGGCATTGAACTGATGCGCAACGTGCCGGGCCTGCGCGCGGCGGAGTATCTGGGCTCGGCCGCATGGGCAGGCCGCGAAGCGCAAGCGGCGCGCTATGTCTGGCCCTACCTATTTTCGCAAGTGGCGGCTGAATATAGCGAACGCTTCGGGCTCAGCCGGGAGCACTTGTGCGCCATTTCCAAAAACAACTTTGCCAATGCGAAACGCAACCCCAACGCGCAAACCCGCGGATGGCGCCTTGGTCCCGAACATTTTGCGGATGATGATGCCACCAACCCGACGATCGAAGGCAGCCTGCGCAAGGCGGATTGCGGCCAGGTAACCGATGGCGCGGCAGCGGTTTTTCTCTGCTCGCGCGAAGTGGCCGAACAGTACGCGGCACGGCACGGTATTGAGCTTGCTTCGATCCCCCGCATCAAAGGCTGGGGGCATACTACCGCGCCTTTGCTTTATTCGAAAAAGGTCAGCGACAGCCGCGGCCAGCCCTATGTTTTCCCCCACGCGCGCAAGGCCATGATGGATGCGCTCGGGCGCGCCGACATGCAGGATATTTACGCCTGCGACGGCGTAGAAGTGCATGACTGTTTCTCGATCACCGAATACATGGCGATCGACCATTTTGGTATCACGGCGCCCGGCGAAAGCTGGCGCGCTATCGAGGATGGCACGATCTCGCTCGGCGGCCGTTTGCCGGTCAACCCGTCCGGCGGGCTCATCGGGCTCGGGCATCCGGTGGGCGCCACCGGCGTGCGCATGATGCTTGACTGCTGGCGGCAAGTTACAGGCAATGCCGGCGACTATCAGGTGGAGGGCGCGAAGAACTTTGCCACCTTCAACCTCGGCGGTAGTGCCACGACTGCTTTGAGCTTTGTGCTCGGACGCTGAGCGGTTACCGCATTGGGACAGTGATTGGCCCGCTGCGTTGCCATCCAGATTTCGTTGAAAAATGCATGATTGCAAGGGCTATCCCCAGTGACACTGCTTGTAATCGCGACCAGGTTTTTATCGCGGTTGGCCCCATCGCAGCCGCAAAAATGTGTCAATTCCTGAACTGATGTCTAATGTAGCTGCACGTTAAGTTGCTTCACTTGCTGCTCAACGTCAACATACTCGCGCAAAAATTCCGACTTGAGTTCATCAGGCGTCTTAAGGTCTGCGGCCTGAGCGCCTTCAGCGGCCAGTCGTTGCACCATTTGCGGCGCATGCATGCCGTCGCTCACGGTGCGATTGATTGCGGCAAGGATCGCGCGCGGCGTTCCCGCTGGTGCCGCAAGTCCGTAACGATTCGTGAGCTTGTAGCCCGGCCAGCCCTGCTCGGCGACTGTCGGCAGATCCGGCAATACTGGAATACGCGTCAAACCCATCGCAGCCAAGCCACGCACTTTGCCGGTCTTGATTGCAGTGGTCGCAGAAATCGAGCTTCCTGGAACCATATGAATTTCACCGCCGATGACGCCGACAATCGACGGCGCCGTGCCCTTGTAGGGCACGTGCAAAAATTTACCGCCAGTGATTTTGGCCAGCCGCTCCATGCCGATGTGTACCATGCCACCTATACCAGAACTGCCATAGGTCAGGGTTTGCGTGGCCGAGTAGGCCACCAGCTCCTTCATGTTTTTGGGCGGCAGATTGAGACCCACGAGCAAGATATAGGGCTGCGTGGTCAGATGCACAACCGGGTCAAATGTTTTGCGCACGTCGAAAGGCACAAGTTTTGTCGCGCCGACCAGCAGCAGCGTGTCCCCCAAGCTCAGCAGGGTGTACCCGTCCGAAGCTGCCCGCGCCACCAATTCCGTTGCAATCACGCCGCCAGCGCCGGGTCGATTGTCCACCACCACGGATTGGCCCCAGCGCTCGCTTAATATCCGTCCTGCAGCACGTGTCATGGCATCGGCACCGGCGCCTGGCGCCACCGTGACAATGATGCGTATAGGGCGCACTGGATATTCTGACGGTTTGGATTGCGCCAGCGCCATCGTGCTGCAGCCCAAAACACCGATCACCAGCCAACGGGCAATTATTCGCATCACAGCAACCATTTCAAGCACTCCTCAATTGCTTTGGGCGTGAACCCTAGGTTTCTTTAGAATCGTAATCCATTTCGCGCACAGTTGATTTTTCTGCAGATCAAGTCTCAGCTGCCTGCAACCTTGCACTGGGCTTATTCCACGCGCTGCCCACTTGTTTACCGGGTTTACCGGAAAAGTTACGCGCCGACGTGTACTTGAGTCATCGCCGGACACCTTAATTTTTCCAATAAAAACAATAAGTTACTTAATCAACAAATTCACCAGCACCTGTTTGTAAATTTTCTGCAACGGCTCGACCTCATCCACACCAATACACTCATTCAATTTGTGTATCGTGGCATTGGTGGGGCCGAACTCCACCACCTGTGGGCAGATGTCGGCGATGAAGCGGCCATCGGAGGTGCCGCCGGTGGTTGAAAGCTCGGTATCGACGCCGGTAATTGATTTGATGGCTTTGGCGATGGCGTCAACCAGATCGCCGCGCGGCGTCAAAAACGGACGGCCATCGAGCCGCCACTCCAGATCGTAGTGCACGCCGTGCTTATCCAGAATGTTGACCACGCGTGTTTCCAGAGATTCGGCACTGCTGGCGGTTGAATGGCGAAAATTAAACTTGATATGCGCGGCTCCGGGGATGACGTTGTTCGCGCCGGTGCCGGAATTAAAATTGGAAATCTGCCAGGTGGTCGGCGGGAAATACTCGTTGCCGTTGTCCCATTTGGTTTGCGCGAGTTCGGCAATAGCGCCTGCCACTTCGTGTATGGGATTACGCGCGACATCGGGATATGCCACATGGCCCTGAATGCCCTTGACCGTCAGTAGCCCGGTGTACGATCCACGGCGGCCGTTTTTGATCATGTCGCCGAGCTTCTTGACCGATGTCGGTTCGCCCACAATGCAGTAATCGAGTTTTTCACCGCGCTCCGCCAGCGCTTGCACCACGCGCACGGTGCCGTCGATGGCCGGGCCTTCTTCATCCGAGGTAAACATCACCGCCAACGAACCGGGGTGATCGGGATGCTCTTTCACGAATTCGCGTATTGCCACTACAAACGCAGCGAGCGAGGTTTTCATATCCGCCGCGCCACGCCCGTAGAGCCAGCCGTCCTTGATGGTGGGTGTGAACGGATCGCTCGTCCATTGATCGAGCGGGCCGGTGGGCACCACGTCGGTGTGACCCGCGAAGCAGATCAGCGGTTTGGCCGTGCCGCGCCGCGCCCACAGATTATCCACGCCGCCCATGCTGATTTTTTCGCATTTGAAACCCAGCGGTTCCAGTATCGCTATCAACACATCGAGGCAGCCTGCATCTACGGGTGATACCGAGTTGCGGGCGATCAGTTGTTTGGTGAGTTCCAGCGTATTAATGTCCACGGGCACGTTCTCCTGGCGGATTGTGATGAGCAGCGAATCTTATCAAAGTGCGGGTAAAATCCCTGCTTATTCGTTAACCTTCATTTCAGTCGCCCGCCATGTCCGCCAAACCTGCTCTGATTGTGTCTCACCGCTGCCACGCCCAATTTGGCGCTGAACTTGTCGCCACCGTTGCCCGCCTGAAACTGCCGCACGATGTCGTGGCCCTGCCCGAGGATAAAGACGCGCGACTACCGGAGGCCGACGTCACGCGCGGCGAAATTGCGTTTTACTCGCAGGATCTCAATCTCGCCCACGCGCGGCAGTTTTTTTCGGCCGTGCGCAAGGGCCCCAATATTAAATGGCTGCATGTATTCAACATCGGCGTCGATCATCCGATCTACAAAGAAATGCTGGAACGCGGCGTGCGTGTGACCACCTCCGCAGGAACGACCGCCAAGCCGATTTCGCAGACTGCTTTGACAGGCATGCTGATGCTGTCGCGCGGGTTTCCGCACTGGATGAAGGCGCAGGCAGAGCGCCGCTGGGCGCCGGTGCGCCTGCAGGATTCACCACCGGATTTGTCGGGGCAAACCGTGGTGGTCTATGGCATGGGCGGCATCGGCACCGAGTTTGCGCGCATGGCCAAAGCGCTGGACATGCACGTGATCGGCGTGCGTCGCAGCCCGCGCAAGGCAGATGACCCGGTGGACGAAATGCACACGCCGGATCAGATCGACAAACTGTTGCCTCGCGCGCAGTGGCTGCTGCTGTCCAGCCCACTCACTGCAGAAACGCGCAATCTGCTGTCGACGCAACGACTGGCGTTGCTGCCCAAGGGCGCTTGCATGTTGAATGTTTCGCGCGGCGAAGTGATTGATGAGGCTGCGATGATTGAATCACTCAAGAGCGGTCATCTCGGCGGCGCCTATCTTGATGTGTTCGAGCAGGAGCCACTGCCCGCCGAATCGCCGCTGTGGGACATCCCCAACGTGATCATCACGCCGCATAATTCCAGCAGCTCCATCGGCAACGAAAAGCGCGTATTCGACTGTTTCGTAAACATCCTCGAACAATGGGCGAACAAAAAATCACCGATGACCAACGAAGTATTGCGCACAGGATAAAATGATTATAAAACAATTACTTACGATAACTCTGCTATTTGGCACGATAGCGGTCGCCCATGCCCAGGCACCAGCAGCCGGGCCCTATCCCGCAAAATCGGTGCGCATCATCGTGCCATTTGCAGCAGGCGGTAACACCGACTTCACCGCGCGCACCATCGCCGCCAAACTCACCGAATCGCTGGGCCAGCAGGTGCTGGTGGACAACCGCCCCGGCGGCTCCACCAATATCGGCTCCGACATGGTGGTGAAATCCGCGCCCGATGGCTACACCATACTGATGGGCGGTGCAGCCAATACCATCAACGTGGCGGTGCTGGCCAAGGTGCCGTTCGAATTGCAGCGCGACCTCACGCCGGTGGTGCTATGCGTGAAGGGCGCGAACGTGCTAACCATGCATCCGTCGCTGCCTGCCAAAAACCTGAAGGAACTGATCGCCATCGCCAAAGCGCGGCCGGGCCAACTGAACTTCGCCACCTCGGGCGTGGCCAGCTCTAACCACATGGCCGGCGAATTGTTCAAACTCATGGCCGGTGTCAACGTGAACCACGTGCCGTACAAGGGTAATGCCCCCGCGATGACCGATCTCATCGGCGGCCATATCGAGCTGATGTTCAGCGGCGTGCCGCTCATCGTTTCACCGGTGAAAAGCGGCCGCATACGCGCCATCGCCATCGGCAGCCCCAAGCGCTTTGCCGCGCTGCCCGAAACGCCCACCTTCGATGAATCCGGACTGAAAGGCTATGAAGCCTCGACCTGGTTCGCACTGATGGCGCCGGCCAAAACCCCGCGCGACATCGTGCAAAAGCTCAACACCGAAGTCGGCAAAATCCTCGCCAGCAAAGATATTCGCGATCGTTATCAGGTCGAAGGCCTGGAACCGCAGGGCGGCTCCCCCGAAGACCTCGCCAAATGGATCAACAAGGAAATCGATCTTTACGTGCGCCTGGCCAAGGCGGCCAATCTGCCGAAGCTGTAATCCGCTTTTCCATCAACCACCCACCGGGGAGCCCGCATGCGCATTCACAACCTGTATACCGACGAAAAAGGTGAATCCCATTTCCGCGACATCGACGTTGAATGGGCCGAAGAGCGGCGCGGCAGCAAGCTCTCCAAGCGCCTGCCCGCCACCGGCATCATCTTCCGTGAGACCAAACCGGAAAACACCGTCGACTGGCATAACGCGCCGCGCCGCCAGTACATCGTCAATCTGCAATCGGGTGTGAAGATCACCGCCAGCGACGGCGAAAGCCGCATCATCGGCACAGGTGAAGTGCTGCTGGTCGAAGACACCACCGGCAAGGGCCACCTGTCGGAGGGGCTGGGGGAACTGCGGCGCAGTCTGTTTATACCGGTGGAGTAGCCGTATTTCGGCGCCTCAAGACGCACGGACTGCGCAACGATTTATGGCTGGTCTCCAAAGAAAGAACAATGAAATGAATACGATGACCCAAGACGATCTGCCCTTCGAGGGCGTAAAGGTTCTCGATCTGTCGCAGGGTGTAGCCGGCCCCTATTGCGGCATGCACCTCGCGCGCAACGGCGCCAATGTGATCAAGGTTGAGCCGACCGGCGTCGGCTGCTGGAGCCGACGGCTGGGCAAGCACACGGGTGACCACACCGCGCATTCCGTGATCGTCAACCGCGCCAAGCGCTCGCTCTCGATCGATCTCAAGTCCGAGCAGGGTGTGGCCATCGTGCAGCGGCTGGCCAGCCAATGCGATGTGTTGGTCCACAACTATCGTGTCGGCAAGATCGACAAGTTCAAGCTCGACTACGAGAGCGTCAAAAAAACCAATCCGAACGTCGTTTACGCCCACATCACCGGCTTCGGCCCGACGGGGCCGCGCGCCGACAATCCTGCCACGGATTCGGTGATGCAGGCTTATACGGGGATGATGTCGATCAACCGCGGCACCTCGGGTGTGCCGCAGCGCATTGAAATGCTCGCAATCGATTTCTCCACCGGCCTGTATGCCTTCCAGGGCGTCGCGGCGGCGCTGTATCGTAAAGCGATGAAAGGCCGCGGCGCGCACATCCAGACCAGCCTGCTGGAATGCGCGCTCGCCCTGCAGGAAGGCGCGATGATGGAACACCATTTACAGGGCGGTGCCGCGGAGCCTATCGGCATGCCCGTCGGCATGTTCAAAACCAAAGACGGCTTCATGAGTGTCAATGCGCGGCGCGATGAACACTTCAAGCGTCTCGCCAAACTGCTGGGCAAAGAAGAATGGATCACCGATCCGCGTTACGCCGACGCGCGCGCCCGCGTAACCCATCGCGATGGATTGATGGCCGAACTGCGGCTGTTCTTCGAAACCAAAACCTCCGATGAGTGGGTGGAGCTGCTGTCCGGTATCGACATCCTGAAAGCCAAGGTCAACTCGTACGACGATCTATTCAAAGACCCGCAGGTGCAGGCGATCAATGCGGTGCGCTGGGTCGAGAACGACACGCTTGGCCGCGTGCCGATGGGCACCCTCTGCGGGCAGCGTGCGCCGGAGACGGGTGACTCACTGACGCATGCGCCGCATTTGGGGGAGCACACGCGGGAGATTCTGAGGGAGATGGGTTACGGGGCTGCAGATATTGAAAAGCTCACCGTCTCAGGTGTTGTCGAGTGTTACCGGGCTTAAGGTGCGCTGCGTCGCGCCGAACAACCTGGATTCATCGGGTTGTTTGTTCTAAGGCCGCATGATTTGACCGGTTGATGATGCCGGAATACATTGGGGCTTATGCGTAGTGTGTGTTTGAAAAAGCATCGCCGTGCGCTGTGGCAGTGGCGTCAGGCAGGCGATCACGGGACTGATACTCGCTGTTGCATGGCGTTCGAACTCCCCTGTAAAGCCGGTTCACCACAAGGACGACGGCAATGCGTAAATATTTGATTTTATTGAGTATTTTTTGTAGCCACGCGTACGCGATGGGCAATATCGTCGACACGGCATTCGTGGTGGAAGCGCAAAAGCGCGGCGCGATCATCTGGGATGTGCGCAGCGAAGCCGATTATCAGAAGGGCCACATCCCCGGCGCGTTCAACATAGGCACGGCGGCACAGGCGCTGCGCAATCCCAACACCGAAGATTACAAGCCCGTTGCCGAAATCGAAAAGACTCTGGGTACGGCAGGACTCGATCCGTCAAAAGAGATCGTGGTTTATTCGTCGCGTGGTGATGCGAATGCCTATTTTGGTCTTTACACCATTGCGTATTTCGGCGGCAAACAGGGCAGCATCTATCACGACGGTATCGACGGCTGGCGCACGGCGGGACTGGAAGTCAGCACGGCGGCTGCGAAGCCTGCACCTGTCGCCCTCAAATTAACGCCCAATCCAGCCGTGAGCGTGGATACGCCGCAAATGCTCGGCGCGCGAAACAAGGGCGTACAAATTGTCGACGCGCGCACCGTGCCGGAATTCAGTGGCAACGATATCCGCGCCATTCGCGGCGGCCATATTCCCGGCGCGATCAACATACCCTTCGAGCAGAACTGGGTTGATCCGGAAACAGCCGGCAAGCTCGCGCGCAAGCAGGTGGCCGACAACACGGGCATGTCGCTCAAGCCGATGCAGGAGCTGAAAAAACTCTACGCCGCGCTCGACCCGGAAAAAGAAACCATCGTTTATTGCCAGAGCGGCACGCGCGCCTCGGAAACCGCGGTGGTGTTGTCACAACTCGGCTTTAAAAACGTCAAAGTGTACGAGCCGTCGTGGCTGGGCTATGCGGCGGTGTTGAGTGCGCCCGCCAACAATGAAGCCTTTTTCAACGTTGGCGCGCTGAATTCGCGTTTGTCGTCGATGCAACAGCGCATTGAACACCTGGAACGCGAACTCGCAGCGGAAAAGACGCGCAAGCCGTAGTGTCGCTTGCAAAACCAAAGATGGCTTTATGAGCGTCTAGACGAAGTGACGGAAAAGATCTTCCACCGAATACCATAAGGAACCCGGGACCATGAGAAACATCGCTGCCGTACTTTCCCTGCTTGCCCTTGCCGCCTGCGCCGGCATGCCAGAGAGCGAGGGGCCACCGACCGCCTTCCGCCTCACCGCGCCCGGCATGCCGGACAACGCGCGGCTGCCGCCGAAGGCTGCGGGTAACTTCGCCAAGAACCCGAACTGCACCGGGCAGAATGTCTCGCCGCCGCTCGCCTGGAGCAACGCGCCGGACAAGACGCGCAGCTACGCCATCATCTGGGACGATCAGGCGGGCCGCGCCGGCCTCGGCGTGTCGCACGGGTTGATCTACGGCATCCCGGCGAGCACCAGCGGCTTTGCAGAGGGCGCGCTAGGCGGGGCATCCACCGACGCATTCGTGCCCGGCAAGAACACGCTCGGCATGCACTGGCTCGGGCCGTGCCCGCCGAAAGGCAACGCGCCCCAGCACTACGTGATGACGATCATCGCCACCGACCTCGAGCCCAATGCGCTGCAGCCCGGCCTGACCAAAGCTGAACTGATCAAGGCGCTGGAGGGCAAGGCGCTGCGCGCGGCTAGCCTGACGTTCCGGTTCTGGCAGTAAAGGCGTGAAGGTGCAGAGCGTCGAGCTCCGCTTCCGCAACGCGCGTAACCTGCAACCCGTAGGGCGTCAGTAAGCGAAGCGCACTGCGCCGAATGCGTCGGACGATGAAGCTCACATGCGGTGCAATGCGCTACGCTTATTGCACCCTAAACGGGCTATCGAGGAGTGAGCTAGTTCGAGCCGGACCCCTTTGATGATAGTGCATAGAATTTTTCGAGGGGAAAAGTAATTTACATGAGCACCCTAGCTTTTTACCCGTGGCTGCAATTGCGTGATCCACACGTAGTTGATGGTGTCCACTTGATACCTTATCAACGAGGAAAATCGCCATATGAAAGTAAGACGCAGGAGTCTATAGACACAATCCTCGCGCGGTACTTCAATCGTCCAGACACTCAACTCTCTAAAGCAACATTGGCGATCTTTGATAACAATGCGCCCACAGCACCGCTGTCCGAAGATCAGATATCCAAGCTATTTTCAATAACGCAAATCATCACGACGGCTGGCTTAGCACAGCGGCAGTTCTTTACTCATCCTTTAACCTATTGCAATAGCCAGCTGTTTAAACTGATTGTTCAAAACTTTACTTCTGAAAATAATGCTATTGCGATCACGACCAGGCGGCGTGACGGGAGCACTCAAAATTTGATCACAGGAATCACATATCGCGTGGTGCAGGCTGAACACATTCATTCCCCGCTTGCAGTAG
>CANKUB010000083.1 GCA_947486575.1 Betaproteobacteria bacterium
AGTGGCGCGGGCGGTGTGCTGGGCACTGACATTGCGGCCAAATCGCCACCCGATGGCTACACCATGGTGATAGTAAGTCCGGCGCACGCGATCAATCCGTCGTTTCGCAAGCTGCCGTATGACTCGGTGAAAGATTTCGAGCCCGTGACCAAGCTCAACGAGGTGCCCAATATTCTCGCGATTTATCCGCAGGTTGCGGCTAAAAACCCGCAGGAAATGGCGGCGCTGGCGAAAGCGAAACCGGGCAGCTACAGCTTCGGCTCGGCGGGTGTCGGTTCATCACAGCATCTTGCGGGTGAACTCTTTCGTAAAATGGCGGCTATTAATATTGTGCATGTACCGTACAAGGGCGGTGGGGCAGTGGTGCTGGACCTAATCGCCGGCCGCGTGCAAATGACTTTCGGCTCAGCCACTTCGTTGCCGCACATACGTGCCGGCCGCCTGCGCGCGCTGGCGGTCACCACGCTCAAGCGTTCACCCGCGATGGCAGATGTGCCGACCATGCATGAATCAGGCTATCCCGGGTTTGAGGCGGCTGCGTGGTATGGCCTGCTGGTGGTTGCGCGCACACCTGCGGCCATCGTCAACCGATTGCACAGAGATTTTTCAACCGCACTGCATCTACCCGATGTGCGCGATCCGTTGATGAACGATACCATCGACATTACGCCGTCCGCGTCACCCAGGGCGTTTGCGGCTTTTCTCGCCGCAGAAACCACCAAGTGGGGCGCGCTGGTGCGCGAGACCGGCGCCAAAGCTGAATAGGTGGCGCTACAGCGCACAAAGCGCTTGTACGATGTCGCGCATCGCTTCAGTGCCACTGGCATCCTCAGCGCCAACACGCCGCAAAACTGCGCATTGGTGTGATCGTTCACAACCCTTCCGTCAATTGCAGAACTTCCCATTCGAGTTCGGCGACGATTTTACCGGTTAGCGCAAATTCCAGCGATGGCTCAATCCCGGACAAATGCCGCTGCGCTTGCTGTAGCGCAATGATGGACCAGCGAATGTGCGCCATCACCTGCCAGTAGCGCAGCGCATCCGGCGGTACTTTGCGTCCACTCGCGGCTTCGTAGGCGGGGATAAAATCGTCGAGGTCTGCTACGCCACCGACGATGTGATGTTCGTGGCGAAAACACCAGCATCTGGCGCAGATCCAGCCTATGTCTTCCAGCGGATTGCCAAGCGCGGCGAATTCCCAATCGAGCAGCCCGGCGAATTTGCCTTCGTGCAGCAGATAATTACCGGTGCGAAAATCGCGATGCACGAAGGTGGTTTCCTCGTGCGCAGGCGCGCGGCGTTCGCACCAGCGCAAGCCCCATTCGAGCACCGGATGTGGCTCGTCGAGCGTGTCAAGGTAAGCGCGACAGGCGGCGATCACGTCACGTGCGAGGCAGGTTTTCAGGAACGGCAGCTCGGACAGTGGCGGGCGGATGGCGTGTATGCGTGCAGCCGTTTGTGCGAGTTCGTGTGCGAGTGCGGTGCGGTCAAACTTCAGACGCACGACTTTGTGGCCTGCTGCAACACCAGGTAATTTTTCCATGACGAAAAACGGTTTGCCGATGACGGCGGTGTCATTGCACAGGAATAGTGCCTGCGGCGCCCGCAGGCCTCGCGCGTGAGCGAATTGAATGATGGCGAATTCGCGTTCGCGCGGCAGGCTTGCGGCGACCGTCGCCGCTGCATCGGTGCGCAATACCCACGTATGTGCGCCCGCGTGAGGACCATCGGAAAATTCGACGTTCAATTGCCAATTTTGCTGAATGGCACCACCCGACAGCAGGTTGATATCGGTGATGCGCACCTCACGTGCTGCGCACGCCCTGCATAAAAAGCGCGCGACGGCTTCCCGATCAGGCATGAAATATTGTGTGGCGGCAGGCATAAAATGAATCTTGCACGAAATCCTATTCTCGCTTTATCGGCGTGAACTCACAAGCATCGTGAGTGCTATGATTCAACCCATGTAACCAATGGCAAACCGACGGGGGTTTTCATGATTAAGGATTTCGATCACGTGGTGCTGACCACGGCGGATCTCGACAAGTGTCTGGATTTTTACACACGCGTGCTGGGCATGCGTGTGGAGCGCTACGGTTCAAGGGGCGCGGAGCGCATTGCGCTGCGTTTTGGCGACCGCAAATTCAATGTGCATCCACCGGGTTTTAAGGCGAGTCTGATTGCCGACAAGCCCACGCCGGGGTCGCTGGATTTTTGTTTTCTCGCGGATAAACCGATTGCCGAAGTGGTAGCACACCTGAAAGCCTGCAACGTGACCATCATTGCCGGGCCAGACAAGCGCCAGGGCGCACGCTTTGATTTGCGCTCGGTGTATATGCGTGATCCTGATGGCAATCTGGTTGAAATCGCCGAACCGTTTTGACCTCTGAGTGATCGATGCCAATCGCCCAAACCTGGCAGGACATTATCAGCGTGCCGCGCGAGCAGTTGAATCTCGCCGAGGCCGCACTCGTCATCGCGCGCGAGGCGTATCCGCAATTGGACATTGCGGTGCAGCTTGCGCGCATTGACGCATTGGCGGCAACGCTAAAGCAGCGCCTGCGCCCCGACATCACGCCCACCGAGAAGCTGGCGCAGTTCAATCACTATTTGTTCAACGAACTGGGTTATGCAGGCAATAGCGACGATTACTATGATCCGCGTAATAGCTATCTGAATGACGTGATCGAACGCAAGATCGGAATACCGATCACGCTGTCGGTGTTGTATATCGAAGTGGGGCGGCGCCTGGGATTGCCGCTTTCCGGCGTTTCGTTTCCAGGACATTTTCTGGTGAAGTGCGCGCTGCGCGATGGCGCAGTGATCATCGACCCTTATGCCAAGGGCGCGTCGCTGGGCATCAAGGATTTGCAAAAACGCTTGCGGGTTTTGGTGGGCAGCACCGATGTTGCGCCAGAGGCGGTGATGCGTTTGCTTGCGGTAGCGCAGCCGGCTGACATCATCGCGCGCATGCTGCGCAACCTGAAAGCGATTCACAATGAACGCGGCGATAAATCGCGTGCGTTGACTGCGGTGAGTCAGGTGATCGATTTGTGCCCGGACGCTGCGGGCGATTATCGCGACCGTGCGCGGCTGCTGGAAGAACTGGAATGTTTTCGTGCGTCACTGGCGGATTTTGAGACGTATTTACGGCTTGATCCGCAAGCCTCTGATGCGCAGATCGTGCGCGCTAAAATCGCAGTGTTGCGTGAGCGCGTAGCCCGTCTGAATTGAGCGATCTATGCATAAGTTATTGTTCTATATGATATTTATACTTAAGTTCATTTGTCGCTCGATGCCTGGCGACTGCGTTCTATAATGATTGCAGCAGCACACTAAGAAAGCGGGGAAATGATGGACATGTATGTCTGGTGGGCGGTGGCGGGCATAGGCCTGATTATTGTGGAAATGATGTCTGGCACGCTGATACTGCTGGTGCTGGGGCTGGCCGCATTTGCTGGGGCTGCGGCAGCCTGGTTTGGCCTGTCGTTCGGATTGCAGGCGGCTGCCGCTGTAGCGCTTGCGGCTGTTGGTATGATTGTCGCCAGCAGCCTGAAAAAGAAAAAAGTGATGGGCGATAAAAGCAACGATTCGCTGGATATCGGCCACACCGTCATTCTCGATTCGTGGGTGAGCGAGGCGGATGGTGTCGCCAAAGTGCGCTATCGCAATGCCACGTGGGATGCCAAGGTGAGCGGTGCGCACACCCCGGGCGGCACGGTGTTTTACATCTGCGCGATGGATGGCAGCACGCTGCATATTTCGAGCAGTAAACCGCAGTGATGCCATTGAACAAAACTATCCAACATCAGTAACACAAGGGGAACAACATGATCGCAAAAGTCATTGGCGTAGCCATTATCACCATAGTGCTGGTAGCGGCGAATCTGGGCGCGTATGCCATACCTTTTTTCCTCATCGGGCTGGTGGTGGTGGCGGGTTGGGAGGCCATGCGCCAGGTGCCGCAACAGCAGGCGTGGGTGGTCGAGCGGCTGGGCAAATTTCACGAGGTGCTGGAGCCGGGCCTGAACTGGATTATGCCGTTTCTGGATAAAGTGGCTTACCGTCATTCTCTGAAAGAAACACCGCTGGATGTGGCCGAACAGGTGTGTATCACCAAAGACAATACGCAACTCGGCGTGGACGGCATCATCTATTATCAAGTGACCGACCCGAAGCTGGCCTCGTATGGCTCCAGCAACTATATCGACGCCGTGACGCAACTCGCGCAGACGACGCTGCGCTCCGAGATCGGCAAGATGGAGCTCGACAAAACATTCGAAAGCCGCGATGAGGTCAATCGCCAGGTGGTTTCAGTGCTCGACGAAGCGGGCCGCACCTGGGGCGTGAAAGTGTTGCGCTACGAGATTAAGAATCTGACGCCGCCAGAAGCGATTCTGCGTTCGATGCAGGCGCAAATTACGGCGGAGCGCGAAAAGCGCGCATTGATTGCAAAATCCGAAGGCCAGCGGCAGGAGGAAATTAACCTCGCCGAAGGTGTGAAGCAGGCAGCGGTGCTGGAATCCGAGGGGCAAAAAATTGCTCAGGTCAACAAAGCGGAGGGCGAGGCGAAGGCGGTTACTACGCTGGCCGATGCAACGGCCGCAGCAGTGCGGACCGTGGCCGCAGCGATGAACGAACCGGGTGGCATGAATGCCGCCAACCTGAAGTTGGCTGAGCATTACATTGCGGCATTCGCGAATCTGGCTAAAACCAATAACACCATGATTGTGCCTGGTAACGTGGCTGACGTGGCGACATTGATCGGCACGGCAATGAATACCCTGAATACGCTGAAGCCGGGCGGCACTGCGCAGAAATAGCGGCTGACTTTGTTAGGCCTGTCCAACGCCTCAGGGCAGACGTCGGACAATCCCCTAACAAAAGGCGACCGAACGGAGAACGCTTACGTTACCTGTTACGGTTTTGCCGTGTGCCACACACCGCCCACACCATCCCCCGACTTGTCGCCGGATTTCTGATCTTTAATCCATAGATACAGCGGCTTGCTCTTGTAGGCCCATTGCTTTGACCCATCATCGCGGGTCACTACTGAGTAGTCGCCGGCAGCTTTGGCATCGGTCGCTGCCATCAGTGGCGGCCAATTCGTCGCGCATTGGCCATTACAGGCGCTCTTGCCGCCAGCATCTTTATCGAATGTGTAAAGCGTCATGCCAGCGCTGTTGGTTAGTGCGCCATCCATGGTTTTAGTCGGCGTTTGAGCAAAGGCCAGTGCGGGGACCAACAATGCGATTGCGAGGCATGACTGAATTGCATTTACCATGGTGAGGTTCCTTACGGGATGATTGAAAAAAGGTGGCCAACTATGGGGAATAAACACGGGGCAAGACAACATTATTCCGTGCGGATTGCGGTTTAGGCACGGGGATGGGAAATAAGCAAACCGCAAAAACAAAGCCCAGTGTAATGGTCAGGATGATGCACCCCATGCCGCAGGTGCATATTCACGCCAGCAGATTATCGATCATTTTGGCGTACACTTCGCTACGGTGAGACGCATTTTAAGGCGTGCTGGATAATGGTAATCGCCCCGCGCCCACTGTCTTTTTCGCTATAGGCAAGGTTCTGAAGGTCATTGATGCTGCGTTTTTTTAAGGTATTGTTTTTATTGATTATTTTTACTTTGGCTGCGACGGCAGGCGGATTGTATTTATTTGCAAAACAGGAGCTTACATTTACGCCCGCCAGTGTGAGTTACGACCTAAAGCTGGGCAGCAATTTGCGCAGTGTAGCCCGTGAACTGAAGATGCTCGGTGTGCTGGACGTTGCAGGCGGACCGTTGTTGTTTGAAATCCTGGGACGTATTTTGGGCGATGCGCCGCACATCAAAGCAGGCAACTATGAAATCGAGTCGCCGATCTCGCCGTTGAAATTGCTGCAAAAAATGACGCGCGGTGACGCTACGCAATCAGCCGTGCGCTTTATTGACGGCTGGACGTTCAAGCAGATTCGTGAGGCGCTCGATACGCATGAAGCACTGAAACACGATACCAAAGACCTGACGAATCAAGCCATTGCACGCGCTTTGGGCATCGCTGATGCTCAGCCGGAGGGTTGGATTTTCCCGGAAACCTTTCATTTTTCGCGCGGCACCAGCGATCTGGCGGTGCTAAAGCGCGCCCACCAGATGATGCAGTCGAGGTTGGCGGCGCTGTGGGCCAAGCGCACCGCCAGTTTGCTGCTCGCAACGCCCTATGAAGCACTGATTCTGGCCTCGATTATCGAAAAAGAAACCGGCAAGGCGGTCGACCGCCCTATGATAGGCTCAGTTTTCATTAACCGGCTACGCATCAATATGCGGCTGCAAACCGATCCCACGGTGATTTACGGCATGGGCGACGATTTTGATGGCAATTTACGCCGCCGTGATTTACAAACCGATACGCCGTGGAACACCTACACCCGCGCGGGCCTGCCGCCGACGCCGATTGCGATGCCTGGTTTGGCGTCGATTCAGGCCGCTTTAAATCCCGCCGACAGTAAAATGCTGTATTTTGTGGCGCGTGGCGATGGCAGTTCGCAATTTTCACGCACACTGGATGAACACAACGCCGCTGTGAACAAATATCAGCGATCAGGACGCAAGTGAAAAGAAGAACGCGGTGACGAAGGGTAAATTCATTACGCTGGAAGGCATGGACGGTGCCGGAAAAAGCACGCATGTGGCGTGGATTCCCGCGTTTTTGCAGGCGCGCGGAGTCAAAGTGTGTCTCACGCGCGAGCCGGGCGGCACGCCAGTGGGCGAACGGTTGCGCGAACTGATGCTGGATAAAGCGCAGAAATTGCACGCCGAAACCGAAGCGCTGCTGATGTTCGCGGCACGCCGCGAGCATCTGGATAAAGTCATATTGCCAGCGCTGGACGCTGGTAGTTGGGTGGTTTGTGATCGTTTTACTGACGCTACGTTTGCCTATCAGTCTGGCGGCAGCGGTTTGCCGTGGGAGCGCATTGCGGCGCTGGAAGCCTGGGTTCAAGGTGATTTACAGCCTGATTTGACGCTGTATTTCGACGTGCCATCCGAGGTAGGTAAAGCCCGTACCCAGGCCGTGCGTGAGCCGGACCGTTTTGAACTCGAAGGCCGTGCATTTTTTGATCGAGTGCGTGAAGGTTATTTGCGCCGTGCGCATGACGATATGCGCCGGATGCGGATTATTGACGGTACGGCAGCACTGGCAGAAGTTAAACAATCAGTTGAGAATATTATTTTAAGTAATTGTTTTTAAATGACTATTTATTCATGGCATAGTGCGATTTATCGGCAGATCGCTCAACGCGCACAGGTGGAGCGCTTGCCGCACGCTATGCTGCTTAAAGGCCCGCCCGGCATCGGCAAGCGTGCCTTTGTCAGCGCACTGGCGAAAGGTTTGCTATGTGAAAAGCCGGTTTCGCCGATTACCGCTTGTGGCAGTTGCGTGGCCTGCCATTGGTTCGATAGCGGCAACCACGCGGATTTTCGCCTGCTGCAACCCGAAGCCGCGGAAATCAGCGACGACGATGAGCCCGTAGACAAAAAGAAAAAGCGTGATATATCAGTAGCTCAGGTAAGATCGTTAAGTGATTTTGTGAACATCAGTTCGCATCGCAGCGGCGCCAAAGTCGTGCTGATTCAGCCCGCAGAGGCGATGAACGTCAACGCCGCCAACGCGCTGTTGAAAAGCCTGGAAGAGCCGCCGCCCGCAACGTTTTTTGTACTGGTGTCAGACCGTCCGCATCTGTTGCCCCCGACCATTCGCAGCCGTTGCCAGCAAATTGCGCTGCCGCCACCTTCCGCGCAAGAGGCGGCCGCATGGCTCAAAACAAGCGGGATTTCGCAGCCCGAACTGGCGCTGGCGCAGGCGGGCGGATCACCGCTGTTGGCGGTGGAGCTGGATAACCCCGAGTACTGGGCGGCGCGTCAGCAATTTCTCGATGGACTGTCTAACCGCCAATTCGATGCGCTGACACTGGCGGAGCGTACCGTTGCGCAACCTATTCCTCAAATAATCAATTGGTTACAGCGCTGGAGTTACGATTTAGCACGGCTCAGTTTTGGCCAGAGCCTGCGCTACAATCCCGATCGAAAAGATGCATTAATAGCCGCCATAAAACGCATGAAACCACTTGAAATTCTGCATTTTCATCGAGAATTGGTGCGATTTCAGCGAATTGTGAATCATCCGCTCAACCCACGCCTCTTACTCGAAGATTTATTGTTGCGCTATGGGCAGCTAATACAACACTGAAACTGAAATGTTTATCGATTCGCATTGCCACCTGGATTTTCCTGAACTGGCTAACCGGCTGGACGAGGTTCTCGCCCGCATGCAGGACAATCAGGTAACGCACGCCTTGTGCGTGAGCGTGAATATGCAGGATTTCCCGAGGGTTTTGGCGCTGGCCGAGGCGCATACACATCTTTATGCCTCGGTGGGCGTGCACCCGGATTATCCGGATGTCACCGAACCATCGGTAGAGGAGCTTGTCCGAGTAGCGCAGCACCCGAAAATTGTCGCGATTGGAGAAACGGGGCTGGATTATTACCGCTTGACCGGCGATCTGGAGTGGCAGCGGCAACGCTTTCGTAACCACATTCAGGCCGCCATTAAGTGCAGTAAACCATTGATTATTCACACAAGATCAGCAGCGGAAGACACTATTCGGCTAATGCAGGAAGAGGGCGCTGATAAGGCGGGCGGCGTCATGCACTGCTTCACTGAAAGCTGGGAAGTGGCCCAAGCCGCGCTGGATTTTGGGTTTTACATTTCGTTTTCCGGCATAGTCACCTTTAAAAATGCCAAGGCTTTGAAGGAAGTTGCGCAAAAAGTGCCATTGGAGCGCATGTTGATCGAAACCGATTCGCCGTATTTGGCCCCCGTGCCGTTTCGCGGCAAGACCAACGAACCCGGTTTCGTAAAGCATGTGGCCGAAGAAATCGCACGTCTGCGCAATTGCGATGTCGATACCATAGCACAACAAACAACAAACAATTTTATTAAATTATTCAATAAGATAGGTAATTAAATTGAAGTTATTTATAAAGTTAATCTTAGCGATGGGATTGGCCGTAACAGCGCTTTTTACGCATGCGGCAGCCTATGAAGACATGCTGCGCGCCATTGCCAATGGCGACAACGGCACTGTATCCAGCCTGCTGCAAAAAGGCATGGATGTGAACACGGTGGATAAAGAGGGTGAAAGCCTGCTGATGAAAGCCGCCAAGGAGGGCAACATGAACGTCCTCAAAACCCTGCTCTCCGCCAAGCCCAAAGTGGCTGCGTTGAACAGTTTTGGCGAAAGCGCGTTGATGATGGCATCGATCAAAGGCCATCTGGAAGCGGTAAAAACCCTGCTCGCCGAAGGCGCGCAAATCGACCACGCCGGGTGGACGCCATTGATGTACGCCGCCTCGATGAATCGCGTTGAAGTGATGCGCCTCTTTTTGGTGCGTGGTGCAAAAATCGATGCTGCTAACGCCACAGGCTTGACCGCGCTAATGCTGGCCGCACGCGAAGGCCAAACTCAGGCGCTACTGCTACTGATGGAATACGGCGCCAATGTGAGCACCAAAGCACCTAACGGCTATACGGCGCTGCAAGCCGCAAAACAGCGCAATAACGATGAAATCGCGCGGATTTTGGTTAAGGCGGGGGCTAAGGAGTAGGGGTTGGCTGTCTTGGTTTGGAGGCTAACTTAAAAGCTAAACGGCGGCCCGCTTACGTGACGCCCGCTTTGCGCGGCCTGTTATGCGTGCTGTTTGCTCCGTCAGCGCGAGAAGGCTCAGCAGCGCCTCGTTTACAGCCTCTGCATTGGGGAATGCCTTGGCAACCTTTTCGTTCAGCAAGACAAGGTTGGTGCCTTTTGAGACGCGCTCAAAGTACTTTCCGCGAACGCCCTTGCCCAAATCTTCACGCCGATACTCGGCGCGCATTTCATCTTTAGCTTTGTTCATATATTCCTCGTTCATGTCGAGTTGCCCTGCGGGCGCTGATGATTCTGATAGCCTGACCGCGCTCGGCGTGTACCACAGCCAAAAGCCGTCCAGTGTGAGAATGGCCAAAGGTCAATAGCCGCTCCTCTCCAACCGAGTGATCCGGGTCTTTGAAGGTGTATGCAAAAGGGTCGCTGAACACTGAAACAGCTTCCTCGAAAGGAATGCTGTGCTTGCGTAAGTTGAGCGCGGCCTTCGGTTCATCTCATTCAAATCTCTGAGTCATGGTTGAGTTAATTTAGTAAGCATGACCCTAAAGCATATGATTACGTGTCTTAGTTGTTCTGCCACTAAGCTCGTGGCCGGCAGCCACCCGGTACGCCACAGGCGAAACGTAAAAGTATTAGTTCGAGCCGTAACCAATTTTTACGCCGTTGCTCATCAGAATGACGCGAACGTGTGGCGGCTTCCCGACGTAGCGCGCCAAGTACTCATACTCCTCGCGCGCGCACATTTGCGACGGCAAATTATCCGAAATCATGTTTGGCATAGATGCCGCCTAGTTTTATAGCAAAAACGCTGTAAGACATTGTGCCTAAATATTTAAATGAAAATAAATACATAGAGAAAAAGTCTGCCGTTTCAATATGTTTAAAATCGCGTCGACATACGGCCCGTTCACGCTCATGCGATTTTCCCGCCACTTACCTGCGTATTAAACGCTGTAAAAAACTCCCCGGCAATTTTCTTGGCTACGCCATCAATCAGCCGCGACCCCACCTGCGCCAGTTTGCCACCGATCATGGCGTTGCAGGCGTAAGCCAGTTTGGTGCCGCCATCGGCGGGTGAAAGATTCACGCTGGCTTCGCCCTTGGCGAAACCGGCGACGCCGCCCTGGCCCTCGAATGCTATGCGATATGACTGCGGCGCTACGATATCCGATAGCGTCATTTTGCCTTTGAACTTGGCGCTGACCGGGCCGACTTTGGCGATCATTACCAACTGGTATTCATTGTCGCCGGTTTGTTCGATCGATTCGCAGCCGGGGATGCAGGCTTTGAGCACCGCAGTGTCGTTAAGCGCTTTCCAGGTGACATCCTGCGATTGCGGGATGAGTTGTTCGCCGGTCATTTCCATGATGTTGTTCCGTTATTATTTTCGTGGGGTTTCGACCAATGCACATTCGCGCGCAAGTCGCCGCATTTCATGCGTGGCGGCTACGCGCTGTTCGCGCACATAGAGCTCGTGGTTGTCCTCAATCTGATCGAGGTGATAGACGTAATTGATCATCATGCCCGCGCAGTTTTTCAGGCCGCGTGGCGAGGTATCCGCCAGCCAATTCAGGCGCTCGGCGCGCGCGCCGTTGCCGAGGTGAAAGCGCGCCACCGGGTCTGCCGGGGCGCCATCGCGCAGCGCCGTCAGTAGATAGTGCGCGCACAACGGCGTCAGCATTTTTTGCAGCGACGCCGCCAAAGCGGGTTGTTGGTGCCAATCGGACGTTTGCAGCCCGTGCAGGGCTGTCAATGCTGATTTCGCGCCTTCGCTTGCTTTGGTGGCAAGCCACGCCGTAAATCCGGGTATGGGTGAGAGCGTGGAAAATGTTTTAATACGCGGAAACTCTTCACCCAATCGCTGCGCCACTTGTTTAATCAACAGGTTGCCAAACGACACGCCACGCAAGCCGGGCTGGCAGTTGGTGATGGAATAAAACACGGCGGTATCTGCTTTTTCGGGATCGCCCAACGGGGCGTTTACGTCGAGCAGTGGCTGGATAGCACTGCTGATGCCTTTGACTAGCGCCACTTCTATGAAGATCAACGGTTCATCCGGTAGCGCCGGATGAAAAAACGCAAAGCAGCGCCGGTCTGATTGCAGGCGTCGGCGCAGATCGGGCCAACCTGAAATTTCATGCACCGCTTCGTATTCGATGAGTTTTTCCAGCACGATGGCGGGGGTGTGCCAATCGATGCGCTGAAGGGTGAGAAAGCCGCGGTTAAACCAGGAGTTGAACAGGTGAACGAGATCCGCGTCGATCACTTGCCATTCCGGGTGAGTGTTCAATGCCGCGATTAAATTTTCACGCAAATCCACCAGTGTTGCAGTGCCTTCCGGCGCCTGATTGAGGCGGCGGAATAGCTCCTGGCGCGGAGATGCAGCGGCTTTTTGCAATTGCATCAAGTTCGCTGCGGAGGGCTGAGCGATGTAGTGTTCGGCCGCGTCGCGCAGTGCGCGTTCTGCAGGCGAAAATTCAGCCGCCAGCCGGTCAAAAAATGCGGGCAGGTACGCTGTTTCAAGATCGCGATAAGCTGTCAGGGCCTCGCGCGCGATAGCTGCGCCGGATACTTCACCGCGGTCTGACAGCAGCTCGCGCCAGTCTTCGATGACTTTTGTAGCATGCCTTCCGGCGCGCGCCAATTCGTTGGGAGGAGGTACTACGGTGCGGACCAGCCGCTTTAAGAGTGAGGTTGCCATGCCGAGTCTGGCGCGTCAGTTAATTGTAAGTTATTGATTTAAATTATTAATTTATGCCGCTCGCTACATTGGGCGGATGCCAATAATAGCAGGTGAAAGGCTGCGCTGAGCAGCGCTCCATGGTTGTAATTCGTGATTTGCGAGGGCTTAAAGCTCACCTTGAAGGGTGGCTTCAATCACCCGGCGGCAATCCTTGATGTGTTGATGGCCTACATATTTCATCGCCGCAAAGCCCAGCGCGACTGACAGCGCTTGCCCTGCCACGGGCACATACTTGCCGACTTGCTTGGCCGTCATACGCACACCCACGGTTTTAAGCACTTCAATGGCGATTTCCTTGGTGACGAGTTTGCCGATCATCAGGCTGCCTACCGCGACGATGGATTTATAAACCATCAGCCGCCGTCCGGGACTCAATCTCTCAATCTGTTGCGGTGTGAGGCCGAACTCGTTGTTGATTGCAGGAATCAGTTTCATCACGGCAGCAATATCCACCGCGATATCGAACCCCGGAATCGGTATCAGCGAGGCCGCCGATGCCAACGCTGCGCGCCGCGTCACAATAACTTTGGCGCGCTTGACGGCTTCGTCAAGCTCGATCCGGTTGCGTGGCAGCACCAGCAGGGCTGTGCCCGGCTGTGCTGCCTTACCCAGCTGGCTGGCGCTGCGCATGGGAAACAGGGCGGGGATCAGTTTGATGCGCCACCACCGTCACCCTCTTTTTTCTTCGCCACAAGTCCGTAAACGACCAGCAGTACCACTGCTCCGATCACGGACATGATAAAGCCCGCGTTTTCCCCTTCTTTATACAGGCCAAGGACTTGACCGAGGTAGGTGGCGGCAAACGAGCCAGCGACACCCAGTACGCCGGTCATGATAAATCCCAGATTGTCCTTGCCGGGGTGTAGGGCACGGGCAATCAATCCCGCAGCAAAACCAATCAGGGCAATCCAGAGAAAGTGCAGCATGTGAAAGCTCTCTTTTTGAAAATAATATTTTTGGTAGTAGACGACAACGTTACGCACTGAATCTCGGCGGTTAAAACGGTAAAACGCATGGGCAGGCAGTACGTTGACCCATTGTAGGGTGAATCCGATTGCACTGGTAGCGGCGCAATTATTCCGGCTTGATCTTCGCCGCTGCCACGACCCTCGGCCACTTTGCCAGTTCCGCTTTTATCAGTACGGCGTATTCCTGCGGACTGGCACCCGAGATATCCGCGCCCAATCCGGCCAGTTGCTCGTTGACATCGGGATAGCGCAAGACTTTGCCTATGTCGCCATACAGCCGGTTGATGATTTCTGGTGGCGTAGGGCCGGGCGCTAAAAATCCCCACAATGAACTGACGTCATAGCCGGGCGCACCGGATTCCGCGAACGTTGGCACTTGCGGCGCAGCACGCGAGCGCTTGCCGCTAGTGACCGCGATGGCGCGCAACTGCCCGGTCTTGACATACGGCGTGGCGGAGAGCATGGACGAGATGTGCATGGTGATGTGGCCGCCGAGCAAATCCACGATGGCCTGCGCATTGCCTTTGTACGGCACATGCACAATGTCAAAGCGCGGCACCATGGTGCGCAGCAGTTCCATCATCAGGTGCGGTACGCTGCCGGAGCCTGACGTGGCGTGGGTCAGTTCTCCAGGGCGTGCGCGCGCAAGGCGCATTAAATCCTCCAACGATTTCACTGGCAGCGACGGATGCACCACCAGTATGTTCGATACTGTAGCGAACAATATGATAGGCGCGAAGTCTTTCGCTGTGTCGTAGGGCATTTTTTGCAGCGCTGGCGTCATCAACAACGTGCTGGTCATAAGTCCGATGGTGTAGCCGTCGGGCGGCGCTTTCGCCACAATATCGGCACCCAGCACACCGGCAGCGCCCCCACGATTTTCGACCACCACCGGTTGCGTCAGGCTATCTGACAGCTTGCGGCCCACCACGCGCGCGACCACATCCACGCCGCCGCCGGGTGGGTAGGGCACGATAACGCGCACCGGTTTGGACGGATACGATTGCGCTGATAGCGGGGCGCTGAACAGTGCGGCAATTGACGCGAAGGCGGCAATCCATCGTGTCATCAGCTGACAAGCGATGTTTGCCTTTGTCACATCAAGTGGCATGCCGCACCGCACGTCCGCCATCCACCGTGAGTATGGTGCCGCTGATGTACGACGCCCGTGCAGACGCGAGATACAGCACTGAATCGGCCACTTCTTCCGGGTGCGCGAGGCGGCCGAATGGCGGATCGTCCACCAGTTCAAGCCAGCGATTTTTGTCGCCGAGTTCGTTTTGTGCGCGCTTTTCGAGACGCACACGCAGGCGATCCGTTTCAATTTGTCCGGGATTCACGCCCACCACGCGCACGCCGTGGTCAACACTATCGCCGCCGAGGTTGCGGGTAAACGCCATCAATGCCGCGTTGCCGGTGCCGCCTGCGATGTAATCCTGTCGCAGCCTTTCACCAGCGACGCCGATCACGTTGACGATGACGCCACGCTTGCGCGCGCACATGCGCCGGTAAATTTCGCGCGTCAGATTGATGTAGCCAAACACCTTGAGTTCCCACGCAGCACGCCAACGCGCTTCGTCGATGTCGAGCAAATAGCCTGAGGGAATACCGCCCGCGTTGTTGATGAGAATGTCGACGTCACCGCAGCGCTCGGCGAGCGCGTTGATATTGGCGCTTATGCCCAAATCGAGCGCGTGCGTGGTGATGTTGACGCTACTTTCTGCAAGTATTTTGGTGCGCGCGGATTCAAGATCAGCCGCTGTACGTGCTGCCATATGCACATGGCAACCCTCGCGCGCAAAACCCTGTGCAATGGCGAAACCGATGCCACGTGATGCGCCGGTGACAAGCGCAGTAAGGCCGCTGAGTTCAAGATTCATGGTGTTTATTTTCCTTTTACGGTTACCGAGGTTGACATAAAGTGCATCGGCGTTCAAATCGCAAACTGCCGAACGCGCTGCCGGAGTTCATGTAATTCATTGTTTTTATTGATATTTTTATAACGCAGCGCGACGTAAAGTTGTGTGATGGCTTGCGCTGCTGGCGCAATATCAGGCCGCGCTGTTGCAAACCGCAGCGCGAAATCCAGCGGACCTTCTGCATCATCCCGCACGACACCTGCGCGCGCTGCCTTGGCGCAAAACGCGCGGTACAACGCCAACGCCGGATCGCGTTTGTGCGCGCGGTTGCGCAGCGTAAGCAATGCTAGCAGCAATGTTATAACGCCGGTTGCCGCAATCAGCATGACGGCCAGCGTGCGCCAGCTGGTGTCATCCAGCCCTGCGCGCGTCAGCAGGGCGCGCTGCGTTTCAAGGTTGTAGCCGAGCACGGTTTGATTCCAGGCGTTGGCCATGGAATCCAGCGTTAACGCGAGTTGGTGTATCAGCGGATTACTCGCGCGTGCGCTGCGCGGCAGTGACACGCCATCGGGCAGCGCCGCCGCAAGGCCGCCGTCGGCACGCGCGGGTGACACCGAGTTGGTAGGGTCTACGCGCACCCAGCCGCGATTGTCGAGCCACACTTCTGTCCATGCGTGGGCGTCGGATTGACGCACGATTAAATAGTCGCCGAGTGCATTGTATTCACCGCCAAGATAGCCGGTAACCACGCGCGCAGGCACCCCTGCTGCGCGCATCAGCACCACAAAGGCCGAGGCAAAGTGCTCGCAAAATCCGGCGCGCGTCTCGAACAAAAACTCATCTACTGCGTGTGTGCCGAGCAGCGGCGGCTCCAGCGTGTAAACAAATTTTTGATCGCGCAGCATTTTCAATGCGGCGTTCATGATGGCCTCGCTATTACCATGCTGCGCACGCAATTGCTGCCCCAGCACGCGCGTCTGCGGATTGAATCCCGCTGGCAGCGCCAGCATGCGCGCTGGCGCAGGGTTGCTGGCAGCACCGATGCCGTAATCGAGAAACGATTCCATTTCATAGCGCGTACGGGTGGTGATGGGCACTTGTGACAGCAGCAGGTGATCCACGCTGATACCGGCGCGCGGCGGCAATGTGCCCGGCATGTCCAGCGCAAACAGCCAGCGGCGGTTGTGCGGCTCAACCGTTACTGTGTAGCGCACGGGGTTTTCACGGCGGTCAAGTTCGATTTGATTGCGCATGGCGCGCGGTGCGGCGGTCCAGGTGCGTCCGTCAAAATCCAGCAGCACCGGGCCACGCCAGTACAGGCGATTTTGCGGTGGCAAACGGCCTGCGAAGGTGGCGCGTAGCGCAACGTCTTCCGAGAAAACCAGCTTGTTCAAACTGCCCGGACTCATGCTGTCGGATAGCCCTGTGACGCCTGCAAAGGCGTCCGTAGGCAGGCCCCACAACGGCCCTTGCATGCGTGGAAAAAGTATAAAGAAAACAATCATCAGCGGCGCAGACTGTGCCAGCATGATTGCCGCCGTGCGCAACTGGCTGCGGGTGGGTGGCGCTTCGCGCGTGTATTGCAGCCCGATCATGGTGGCGGTGATCAGCCACACGCAAGCCAGCAGATACAGCGCCGTGGGTATGGATTGCGAATAGAAAAAATTAGTGATCACCAGAAAGTAGCCGATGAACGCCAGCACCATGCCGTCACGCTGCGTGCGTGTTTCCATCAGCTTTAACGAGATCATCAGCACCAGCAGCGCCACACCCGCGTCGCGACCAAACAAGGTGCGGTATTCAAGATAAATTGCTGCACTGCCCGCTGCGACTATAAAAATCATCAGCCAGCGTGCAGGCAGTTCAAGACGCATGCGCGCGAGATACAGGCGCCATCCGCAGAACACCGCAGCGATCACAGTCAGCCACAGCGGCAGACGTTCGGCATGGGGTGCTGCGATCAGAGCCAGCGTCAGCGTTATCCACACTGTATTGCGCAGGCTGATGGCGGCGATCGGTTTGGCCGCATTCATGATGACGGGCGCTCCAGCGTGTCGTATAGCGCCAGCGCTTCGAGACAGCGTTCGCGCTGCCCGTCACCGCTCGCCATCGGCACTTCCAGTCGTGGTAATCGCAGCCCATAGGCCAGATGCAGGGCATGCGCGTCCAACACCCAACGCGTCAGACAGGATATTTTTTCCTCTGGCGCCATACGTGATGGCAGGCGCTCCCACGCGAGCCACACCTCGCTAGCGGCCTGACCGCTGAATAGTTTGGTCAGCAGGCCGTGGCCGCGTGCAGCCGCTTTCCATGCAATATGGCGTGGTGGATCACCGGTGTGATAGGCCCGCAGGCCGGCAAAATCGTCTTGTCCGGTACCGTGAGATGCGCCATTACCCGAAGCGGATTCGGCGGGTGGCAGCGGTAGCCCGGCAGGTGCAGGGCGCGGATAAATCAGGCAGGTCACATCGGGGTGCACGTAACTCCACGCTTGGTACAGCCCCAGCGGGAATTGCGAAAATAAAGTCAGCCGTCCGGCGTGCAGCAAGCCGCGACGCTCGCTGGGGATGTGCAGGGTAATGCGCGCGGATGCGCCAGCGGGCACATCAGCAAAATCGTCAGCGCTGCGGGCACGACGCTCGCGCGAGATGCCGATGGCGTAGCGCGTGAATTCGCCGGGGTTGATCAGGTTCAGGGTGAATTGCGCGGACTCACCGACAAAGACCGAGGGTGCACGCGCAGCAGTAACGCTTAAACCGGCGAGATTGCGAAAGGTGTAGAGCATGGCGTTAAACGTCAATGCCACCAGCAAAAACGTCAGCACAAAGCCCAGACTCAAGCCATAGTTGATGGCGCCGAGCAGCATCATCAGCAACACCACCGCGAACATCATGCCATGCCGCGTCGGCAGTATGTAGACGCGCCGCTGCACCAGCACGATGGGGCCGGACTCCGGCGTGCGCGGACGGGATAGCCAATCGGTGAAGCCGGATTTCATGGTGGCAAACAGGGCAGTCATTTGCAGTAAGGCAGCGTGTCGCTTTACAGCGGGCGCAAGTTCCCGCACGCCCTATTCAAGGAATCGCTACAGCAGCCAGCAAGCGCGCGGCGACATCCGCACTGCTGCCGTCGGTGGCCGACTGTAGCCGGTGGCTGACCACGCCCGGCAGGATGGCTTGTACGTCCTCCGGCACGGCGTGTTTGCGTGCATCGAGCAGCGCCCACGCGCGGGCCGCATGTACCAACGCCAGGGCTGCGCGCGGCGATAAGCCGCCCGCGTAGCCAGCGCTGTTACGCGTGTGATCCACCAGCGCCTGCACATAATCGAGCAGTGCGTCCGAGGTATGCACCTGCTGCGCTTCACGCTGTAGCGCGAGCAGATCAGCGGGCTGCATGCACGGTTTGAGTTGGCTCAGCAAATCGCGCCGGTCTTCGCCGCGCAATAGTGCGCGTTCGGCAGTGGCATCGGGGTAGCCGAGTTCTATGCGCATGAGGAAGCGATCCAGCTGCGATTCCGGCAGGGGAAAGGTGCCGATCTGGCGTGACGGATTCTGCGTCGCAATCACAAAAAAAGGCTCCGGCAGTTTGCGCGTTTCGCCCTCAATGGTGACTTGATGCTCTTCCATCGCTTCAAGCAGCGCGCTTTGCGCCTTAGGTGTGGCGCGATTGACTTCATCAGCTAGTACCACCTGCGAAAATATCGGCCCCGGATGAAACTCAAATCGTGAAACGTCGCTGTTGTAGACCGCCACACCCAGCACATCCGCGGGTAGCAGATCGCTGGTGAACTGAATGCGCTGAAACGCCAGGCCGAGAGACGCGGCAAGCGCATGGGCGAGCGTGGTTTTGCCGACGCCGGGCACATCTTCAATCAACAGGTGACCACGCGCGATCATGCACGCCAGTGCCAGTCGGATTTGCCGATCTTTGCCCAGAATGATGTGCCCGATCTGCGATGCGGCATCGTTTATTTTTTTCATATAAAACAATAGGTTACGTTATTATTTTACTCGGGCGTTAATTGCCAGTTCGGCGCGTATCACAGCGGTGGCGGTACTGGCGTCATCGTGAGTCATGATAAAACCCAATTTGTTCATCAAACTCAGCATTTTACGATTGCCGCTCAGCACATCGCTGAACAGCAGCGTCAGCCCGCGTGCTTGTGCGGCGGTGATCAGATGCGCCATCAATCGCGCGCCCACGCCACGATTTTGCCAGGCGTCCGCGATGGCTACCGCGAATTCTGCGTGCAGCGGTGAATCGACGTCTACCACGTAGCGCGCCACGCCTATTTGCAGCAGCTCTGCACCCGCCTGCGTGGTGGCGACCAACGCCATGTGATCGTGATAATCGATCTGCGTGAAATGCGCGAGCACGCTGGGCGAAAGGTCGCGCACGTGATCCATGAAACGGTAGTAGCGCGATTCATCGGACAGCTCGCGTACAAAGCGCGCTTCACGTCCGGCATCGTCGGGCCGGATGGGACGCAGCGTCACCGCAGTGCCATCACGCAACCGGCTTTCGCGGATCAGGTGCGCGGGGTAGGGGTGCGGTGTGAGCATGTGGCTGTCGATCGGTGCCGTTGAATACGGGAGCATCACGGCATTATACGGCGCACCATGCCGCGCGCTGAAGTGCATAGCGCCAGACGTACGATTGACGCTGCGCAACGTCCGCGATACTGTGCCCTTGGTAACTTTGGGAACATTTGCATCGGCTTGCTGTCGATGTCTTTCTTACTAGGTTTTTCGATGCGTATTTTCGTTTTGCTACTTATTTTTTGTGTGCTGGGCGTGCCGCTGGCGCTGGTCGGCGCAGTGGTTCTGGCCGTTGCGGATCAACCGACGGTCAGCCGCGCAGCAGAATTCACCCCGGAGGATATTGCGCGTGCAAAGCGTATTGTGGAGCAGAATGATCCGCGCAATATGAAAGCAGGTGGACGCCGTACACTGTCACTGTCGCAGGAGGATGTCGATCTGGCGCTCAATTACCTCGCCGGACGCTATGCAAAAGGCAGTTCCCGTGTTGAACTTCAAGCGGGCGCTGCGTCTATTTCGGCCAGCCTTGAACTGCCTGCTAAATTGCCCGGGCGCTATCTGAATGTTGCGGCAGTGCTGCATGAAACCGCAGCACTGCCGGAATTCGATTCCCTGCGCGTTGGGCGGCTACCGGTTCCCGCATGGCTTGCCAATACGCTGCTCGGCATGGCGCTGAAACGTCTTGATCAGCGCGCAAATTTTCGCATCGTGCGTGAGACGCTCAAGCAAATCACCGTCAGTCAGGGACGCATCAATGTCACCTATGACTGGCAGCAGGATCTGCCGGATCGCATCAAAGCCGTGATGTTGCCGCCGGACGAACAGGGGCGCTTGCAGGCCTACCAGACGCAGTTGGCGGCTATCAGCACGCCAGCGGCTGGCAGTGTGTCGCTCGCAGACTTGATTGCGCCGTTGTTCAAATTGGCGGCGCAACGCAGCGCCAGTGGAGACCCCGCTGCAGAGAACCGCGCGGCGATCGTGGTGCTGACGTTTTACATCAACGGCAAGGGTCTGGAGGCCATCGTGCCCGCCGCGCGCGATTGGCCGCGTGCGGTGACGCGCAAAGTGCTGCTGTCGGGACGCGATGATTTTGCGCAGCACTTCTCGATTTCAGCCGCGCTGGCAGCGAATGCCGGTGCGGCAATCTCCGACGTAATCGGGCTTTACAAAGAGGTCAGCGATTCGCGCGGAGGCAGCGGCTTCAGCTTTAACGATATTGCTGCTGACAAGGCGGGCTCACGCTTTGGCGAACTGGCTGTGGCCAGTCGTGAATCCGCATTGAAATTGCAGCGCATGGTGAACGCCGATGTGACTGACAAAGACCTCATGCCGCCGTTTGCGGATTTGCCGGAGTTCATGCCGGAAGCGGAATTCAAACGTCGCTACGGCGGCATCGGCGCGCCTGCGTATAAAACGATGATGGATGATATCGAGCGACGGGTAGCGGCATTGCCGCTGTTTCGCTGAAAGTGCGGGACGGCAGACCTGCGCTGGCTGCCAGTAGTTTTGGCAGTCGCTAGACTGAAGTTCCCCAGTCAAAAAGCATACTTTATGATGAGTTTTCAGAGGGAAAGTCAGTCGAATGGGGCGCCCATCGGCGCGCAGAATGTAGCCATGTACGGGCTTGTACTGCCCGAATGGTTGCGGTACGATGCCTGCCCATGCA
>CANKUB010000084.1 GCA_947486575.1 Betaproteobacteria bacterium
GGGCATCCTCAAAACCTTCCAGAAACCGGCTCAATCCATCGCGGGGATGATGCGCGCGCTCGAATCGAAGACCCGCATAGTCTTCGACTACCTGCGAATGACGAAAAACTCACTACCCGGACCCCGGCCAACTTGAGAACAAATTCGCGGTGGCACTTTGAGGGTATCGATGGCAGGCCTCGACCCGTTGCGGCCATCTAAATTTTCCCATAGCCGCCGTTCGATCACATACTGGAGCGCGGCCTATCCAACCGGAGCCCGGTACGATCAATGCACCAAATTTAGGATATCGCCAAGAATCATCACGCGATAGCCAGCATCAAATGCCCGACACGTTTAGATGCCGGTTTCACCTTGATTTCGATGTCATAGCCCAGCCGATTCAAGCAATCCATTAGCTTCCGCTCTGATAGATTAGAGAAGTCGCCACGCATCATGTCGGACACCTTCGGTTGTGTGATTCCCATGCGCATTGCCGCTTCTTGCTGAGTCAAGCCAAGCTTCCGTACCGCCCGCGTTATTTCGATCACCAGGCCGGATTTGATCTTGAGCTTGTCGGCATTCGGCAGGCCTAAGTCGGCAAAAACGTTGCCAGAACTCGCTTCGACTTCGATGTTGTCGATGATGCGTTTTGCCATTTCGTAGCTCCTTCGAAAGCGCCTCTGCAACTTTTAGCCTGGCGCGAATGATGTTCAAATCCTCTTTTGGCGTTGCGATCCCGCTCTTACTCTTTTTTTGGAAGCAGTGCAGAACGAACACGGCCTCTTCGAACCTTACGGTGTAGACAGCACGATATGTGCCGCCCGCATCGTTTTCGACTACCTCAATGACGCCGGCGCCACCAAAGCCTTTTAGGGTCTTCGCTGCGTCATGCCGATCACCTCTCTGCGCAAAATCCAAGGCGTGCCCGAAGAACTTCCGCACGTCGGTAGGTAACTCCATCAAATCCTTTTTAGCGCTCCCTATCCATTCGAGCGGCTTTTCTCTTTCAGACATGAGCTAATTATATATGAACTAGTATATTGCGCAATAGGTCACCCGCAGACTGGCAGGTTAATGACAAAGCATTAATAACCGGTTCTTAAAAAAATTGAAATGTAACGAGATCTGGCCGCAATTGGCCGACCGCAGCCCAAATGAATGGCCGCTTTCGAATATCAGAACCACCGCTCAAGATCATCGCAACTCCGGCACCACCCATAGCGGCTTTTCCCCGTGCGCCACGCGCTGCACGTTTTCGTAGCTGTTGCCCCAGCGCTTGGGCCAGCTTTCCCATGTCGGCCCGGCGGCGTGGGGTGACAGCACGGTGTTGGGCAGCGTGAACAGCGGATTTTTCGGATTCGGCGGTTCCTGCTCAAACACGTCAAGGCCCGCGGCCCAGATGCGTTTCGTCTGCAGCGCCGTGTAAAGATCGGCCTCGTTCACCAGTTCGCCGCGCGCGCAGTTGATGAGGATCGCCTCTGGCTTCATCAGGCCGATGGTGCGCTCGCAGATCATGTGATGCGTGCTAGCGTCGAATGGCGCGTGCAGCGTCACGATATCCGCCTCGCGGAACAAATCATCCGGCTCGCGGTATTCGACGTGCAGCCGCGCAGCCTCCTCGTCCGTCGGGCGCACCGGGTCGGTGTAGATCAGCTTCACTTCAAAACCGGCAAGGCGCCGCGCCAGCGTCTTGCCGATCATACCCAAGCCCACGATGCCTATGGTCTTGCCCGCGATTTCGTGTTCTTCTTCCTGACCGAATTTGCTGGATTTCCATTTGCCCTCGCGCAGCAATCGGTCTAGGTCGGGCAATTGCCGCGACACCGCCAGCATCAGCATGATGGCGTGCTCGGCCACCGCGTAAGAGTTCGCGCCGCCGTTGTTGCACAGCGGAATGCCCAGCGTGCGCAAACGCGCGAGGTCCATGCCGTCGTAGCCCGCGCTCAAAAACTGGATCAGCTTGATGCTGCCCATGTGATCGTAATCGCGATCGATGATGCCGCTGCGAAAGCCCAGGAAAAACGCCGCCGACTCAAGTTGTTCGATGCGCTGATCGGGGCTGAGGGACAACTTTTCCAGTGTGAACCCCGGCGGCAGCAAAGCCTCTCCGATGCCCCAGGCTGCGGCGGCGATTTCAGGCCCGAATACGATTTTTTTCATGGCGATCCCTTCTACGCTGTTCCCTGTTCACGGTATAGTAGCCGCTCTCCAACTTGAACGCATCCATCATGACGCCCATTACCCGAGAACTCGCCCGCTTTGCCGTCAACTCCCGTTACGAGTCGCTGCCTAAAGAAGTTCAGCACGAAGGCTTGCGCGCCTTTGTCAATTACGTGGGCTGTGCCGCGGGCGGTGCCAACGAGCCAGTCTGCCTGAAAATGTTGGAGACCATCAGCGAGTTCAACGGCAAATCCGATTGCGTCGTGATTGGATCGCGCGTGAAACTCGACGCGCTGAATGCCGCTTTGCTGAATTCGCTCAGTTCAGCGGCGCTGTCGTTCAACGATACTCATTACGCCACCGTGATTCACCCGACCAGCGCCGTTGGCGCGGCGCTGATTTCGATGGCCGCGCGCCGCAAGATCAGCGGCAAGGAACTGATCCACGCCGTGATTCTGGGCGACGAACTGTGCTGCCGCATCGGCAACATACTGTGCACGCCGCCCGCGGAATGCGCCGTCGGGCTATCCACCACCGGCCTGCTGGGCTGTATCGGCGCGGCCATTGCCGCCGGCAAGGTGATGGGCTTTAACGAAGACCAGATGGCCACGGCGATTGGCATCGCTGCCAACCAGTCGGCAGGATTGCGCGAGGCCCATGCCTCGATGTCGAGCTGGTTTACCCCTGGAAACGCCGGCCGTTCCGGGCTGTGGGCGGCGTTTCTCGCCGAGCGCGGTTACACCTGCCCGGACACCATGATCGAAGGCGTCAAAGGCTTTGCCGTATCGTTTTCCAGCCATCCGCAGATGGGCGCGGCGCTGAATGGCATTGGCCAGAAGTGGGAATTACTGGAGCTCGCTTACAAACCGTACCCTTGTGGCGTGGTCATCCATCCCATCATTGATGCCTGCCTTGAGATTACGGCAAAAAACAAATTCGATGCCCGCGATATTGAGCGTGTGGACGTCACCGTGGACCCGCTGTGTCTGCAACTGTGCAATCGTCCCGTGCCGAAAATTCGCGCGCAGGCGATGGTCAGTTTCCCGCATTGGACCGCAACCACCTTAATGCACAAGGAGGCCGGTCTGCCGCAAGTCACCGAGGCGATGGTGCACGATGCCGATATCGCCGCCCTGCGTGCAAAGGTGGTGGCCCATGCTGACGACAAAATCGGACGCGAAGCGGCGCTGGTTAAAGTGCTGATGAAGGATGGCGGCACGTTTGAGGCGCTGTGCAAACATGCGCTGAGCACGCCGCAAAATCCGATGACAGACAAACACATTGCAGATAAAACGCGGCTGCAGATGGAAATTGCCTTTGGCAAAGACAAGGCGCAGCGTGCGGCGGATGCCTGCTGGAAAATTGCAGACTTGGACGATGTGAAGCCTTATATTGAATCGCTAGTGCCTTAGCATTATCGTCAACACAACACTACAATCGTCATCCATGCGCTTATCGGGAGGAGTATTATTTTGAAATTCGAGATTAAATTCAACCTATTATTTTTAAAAGGTATTTTAATAACTGTGGGTGCGGCATTGCTGACTGCAACACCCGCCCACGCCCAAACCGGCGAACTCGCCCAACTGCTGCCGCAACGCCCGGTGCTGATGGTCGTGCCCAATGCCGCAGGCGGCCCCAATGACATCGCCGCGCGCCTTCTGGCGCCACGTCTGGCCGAAATCGTAAAGCAAAATTTCATTGTCGATAATCGCGCCAGTGCCAACGGCCTGACCGGCACCGATTACGTGGCCAAGGCCACGCCCAACGGCACGTTTCTTTCAGTCGGCAACACCGGTACGCACTCGATCAACGGCTCGCTGTACAAGAAGCCGCTGTACGATCCAGTACGTGATTTCACGGCGGTCGCTCCGGTGATGACCGGTGGATTGGTGCTCGCGATTTTTGCAAAATTGCCTGCGCAAAATTTCAGGGAATTTATCGCTCATGCCAAGGCCAATCCCAACAAGATAAACGCCGCCATCGCAGGTGCTACCGGCGAAATTGCCACCAACGCGATCAAAATGATCACGGGCGCCCCCATGAATAACATTCCCTACAAGGGCGGTATTCCCGCGGCGCTGGCCGTGTCGCAAGGTGAATCGCATATGGTGCTCACCAATCCGTCTGGTGTGCAGGCGAGTATCGACAGTGGGCGGCTGCGCGCAATCGCCGTCACGGGTGCCAAGCGTGAGTCCGCCCTCCCGGCAGTACCCACGTTGCAGGAAAGCGGCATGGATTTCACCGTCGACTTCTGGACCGGCGTATTTTTGCCTTCGCAAACACCACCGAAAATAGTACAGGCCTATGCGCGCGAAATTAATCGAATTACCGCGATGCCCGAGGTGCAGGCGCGCCTCACCGGGCTGGGCTACCTTATGATGCCGGCCTCCCCGGAAGAATTCGCGGCCATCGTCAAACGCGACGCCGAGCGTTACCGCAAAATCATCATCGAATCAAAAATGCAGCTGCTGGAATAAATTTAAACATAACCCTTCCACTAACTAAGCTGTGCTGTTCGCTTGGTTTGCCCCGTTCTAGCTTGCCTACGTACTGTATCCCCGTAAGGCATATATAAAAGCAGTCTCTATTTCTTCGCGCCCGGATCGCTTGGAGTCGCCTGAATCTTAGCCAGCTCCAGCGCTTCGACAAAGACGTGTTGAAACACGCAGCCCGCAGTGGGAAAAATACCATAAGCGGCTCAGGCGGCCGATTGCTGCCATGGCGCTATTGACCCGGCACAAAAAAGTATGAACTTTTTTGTGCCGGGTCAATAGAATCAGACTAAGACCGTAGGCCACATCGGCAGCGTGGAGGAAGAACGCAACACCTTTACCACCGCGCGCCGCCTGCGGCAACCGGTGACCGTGGTAGTGAGCCAAGCCGCCATGCGCGGGTTGTTATACAAGTCGTCGCAGCCTGCGCGTATACCCTCACACCGCCATCATCAGAATACAGGGCGCGCACGCGGCGCCGCTCTGCGAAATCGCGCTGATGCCATCTGTGTGGCTGTGCCGAGACTTTGGCAAATGTGGCCGCTTACTGGGCGAGAACAGTTCACGTTCCGTTGGATCGTTGCAGGGATTGCAATTACTAATGGCTTGCATGCGAAATCATCCTGATTAAAGTAGACCACCTCACGAACCTCCAAGACGTTCTTATGTCTGACCTTCGATTACATCGTTTCAAAGAGTCAGTCATGTAGAGGCCGGGCTACTGCCCGCCAATAATATACGCAACGCTAGGGAGCCATACCAGGCGTTCATTCATTGGAAATTCGGGGTGGGCAGGTTTCTCGTTCTGGCCGCAGCACGGTCTCTGGAGCAAAATTTCATCATTGAAAACCGGGCGGCCGCCTGTGGCCTGATCTACCCGGCGTACCTCAATGCGAACAAGCAGATCATTTGTATCGAAGGAAATTGAAATGTTGATTCAGTTTTGCCGCCTCGCTTTCGCCTGCACGCTGCTTGTGCTACCTGCGTTGGCGTCGGCTTCCACGCCCCTCACGCTGGACGAGGCGCTCGGTGCCATCCTCCTTCACAACCCCGAAATGGCATCGGCCCGGCAATATCGCGCGATCGCCGCAGCGGAAGTACGGGTGGCGGGCGCACGGCCCAATCCTGAAATATCCATCAGCTTGGGCAACTGGCAATCCCGCACTAGTGCTACCGGTCGTGGCGAGGCCGGGCAGCTTGGTCTGTCACAACTGGTCGAACTGCCGGCGGTACGAGCGTCGCGCACCCGCGCAGCCCAATATGGTGTAAGCGCGGCAGATTTCAACGCGGACTGGGTGCGCGTCGATGTCGGCTACGACGCGCGAGTCGCCTTTTCTGATCTGCTCAAACGACAGGAGGACGGGCGGTTGGCGGCGGAAAATCTGGCCCTGTTGACGGCGATACTGTCGCGCGTGCGCAGCCGCGTAGCTGTGGGAGAGGCGCCGCGGCTCGAATTGGTCCGTGCGGAATCAGAGGTGCTGGTGGCCCGCACCGCCGCAGAGTCGGCGAACCTGCAGATCGAGGAGGCGCGCGGCTTGCTGCGGCGGCTTGCAGGCAATGCGCTGCCACCCCAGTTCGAGGCCATCGGTAGTTTGCCCGCGTTGCCCGTGTTGCCGGAGTTTTCCATGCTCCAGCAAAAGTTGCTGGACGCGAACCCTCGTTTGAAGGCGCTGAACGCCGAGTATGACCGCATGCGTGCGCGCGTGGATCATGAACGCGCGCTGCGTACGCCTCAGCCCACCATCAACCTGATGCAGGCGCAGGATCCGGAAACGCGGCAAACCCTGGTAGGTGTGGGCTTTCCGCTGCCGTTGTGGAATCGCCGCGAAGGACAGATTGCTCTGGCGCAATCAAATGCCGATCTGGCGTTGACCCAGATTGACGCGCAGCGCGCCCAACTCCTGCGCGAGCTGGATGCCGCCTATGCGCGTGCGAGCATCATGCAGCGTCAAGTGCAAACGTTCGAGAGCGGATTGCTTACCAGCGCGGACGCCGCGCTAAAGGTTGCCGAGGCGGCTTGGCGTTTCGGTGAGCGCGGCTTTTTGGAGGTGTTGGATGCCCAGCGCACCTTGCGTTCGGTACGCCGAGACTACAACCAGGCACGGTTCGAGCGGCACGCTGCATGGATGGCGCTCGAGCGCCTGCAAGGCAAGGACCCGTTTGGAAAGGACAATCTGTGAAACTCTCGTGGTTGCTCGCAACCCTGGCGCTGGTGGCGGGGTGTGGAGAAAAGAAGACCAATGCCGATGCGCCCGCCAAGGTGCATGACCCGTACGCGGTTGCCGCCAGTAACGACCTGTTGAAGCAGGTGAAAACCGCGCCCCTTGCCGCGAGCGAGGTACGCGAGACGATGCGCGTGCCCGGGCGCATCGAAGTGGATCAGAACCGTATGGCGCGCGTGGGCTCGCCGGTGAACGGGCGCATCACAGATCTGCGCGCGACCGTGGGACAGGAAGTCCAGCGAGGCAGCATCCTTGCCACCATCAACAGCACCGAGTTGTCGAACGCGCAACTGGCCTTTTTGAAGGCGCAGTCGCAGCGTGAACTGGCCGCCCGCGCGGCCGCGCGCGCCCAGCAATTGCTGGAGGCCGATGTGATCGGCTCGGCGGAACTGCAGCGCCGGCAATCCGAGTTGTCGATGGCTGAAGCCGAAATGGGCGCTTTCGCCGGTCAGCTCAAGGTTCTCGGGATGTCGAGCGAGGCGATCACCCGCCTTGCGCAAACGCGCGCCATCAACTCGGTTTCGCAGGTTGTTGCCTCGGTCAGCGGCACGGTGATTGAACGCAAGGTCACGGAAGGGCAGGTGGTGCAGCCCGCCGACCCGGTGTTCCTGGTCGCTGATCTGTCCAGCTTGTGGGTGGCGGCGGATGTGCCGGAACAGGCGGCCGGGACCATGCGGCCGGGCGAGGATGTCGTGGTTGAGTTTGCCGCGTTACCTGGGAAAAACATCACTGGGAAACTGACTTTCGTGAGTCCCGTCGTCAGTCCGCAGACGCGCACCGTGCTGGCTCGGCTGGACCTGCCGAATCCGAACCGCGAGTACAAACCCGACATGCTAGCGAGCGTGGTGATCAAGAGCAAGCCGCAGCCGCGCCTGACCGTGCCTGTGGACGCCATTGTGCGCGAGGAAGGTCGCGACTATCTTTTCGTCAAGAGCGGGCCATCCGGCTTTCGCCTGCAGGTGGTGCAACTGGGCACGGAGCATGAAGGACGCCGCGTAGTCACCGGCGGCGTGCGCGAGGGCGAGCAGGTCGTGGTGGAAGGCGCTTTTCACCTGAATAACGAGCGCAAGCGTCAGTCGCTGGAGAAGCAGTAAATGATCGACGGCCTGCTGCGCGCGGCGATCACCCAGCGCCTGATCGTGACCGTCATTGCGCTGGTGGTGCTCGCGTTTGGTTTGAATGCCGCGCGCAAGCTCACGGTCGATGCTTTTCCCGACGTCACTAATGTGCAGGTGCAGATCGCCAGCGAGGCGCCGGGCCGCTCGCCCGAAGAGGTCGAGCGCTTCGTCACGGCGCCGGTCGAGATCGCGATGACCGGTTTACCAGGCTTGACCGAGATGCGTTCACTTAACCGCCCGGGCCTGTCGTTGATCACGCTGGTGTTCACCGATAGCACCGATGTTTACTTCGCGCGTCAACTGGTGCTGGAGCGGCTCATGGAGACGGGTAGCCGAATGCCTGTGGGTGTCACGCCCGTGCTGGGCCCTGTGTCAACGGCGCTGGGAGAGGTCTATCAGTACACGCTAGAGCGCGCCGATGACGGCAAGCGCGAACTGACCAAGAATGAGCTAATCGAGCGCCGCATTGTGCAGGACTGGGTGGTGAGGCCGCTTTTGCGTTCGATATCGGGCGTGGCCGAAATCAACTCCACCGGCGGCTACGTAAAGCAGTACCAGGTGCTGACCGATCCCGATCGTCTGCGCTATTACGGCGTCACCATCAAGGACGTGTGGCAGGCGCTCGCCCAAAACAACGCCAATGCCGGCGGCGGCGTCATGCCGCGCGGCCCGGAACAGTTGCTGGTGCGGGGCGTGGGACTGGTGCGCGACCTGGACGACATTCGCAATATCGTGCTGAAGGAAGTCGGCAACACGCCGGTCTACATCCGCGATGTCTCCGAAGTGGCGTTTGGCGAGGAGGTGCGGCATGGCGCGATGTTGAAGGGCAGCCATACCGAGGCTGTAGGTGGCGTGGTGATGATGATACGCGCCGGCAACGCCAAAGAAATCGTGAGCCGCATCAAGGACAGGGTTGCCGAGATCAACAGCAAGGGCATGTTGCCCGGTGGACTAAAGATCACGCCGTACTATGACCGCTCCGAACTGGTGGATGCCGCGCTGTGGACAGTCACTAAGGTACTGCTCGAAGGCGTGGCGTTCGTGATCATCGTGCTGTTCCTGTTTCTGGGCGATCTTCGCTCCAGTCTGATCGTGGTGTCGACGCTGATCATCACGCCGCTCGCCACCTTCATCGTCATGAATCACTTCGGACTGTCAGCCAACCTGATGTCATTGGGCGGCATGGCCATCGCCATTGGACTGATGGTGGATGGTTCTGTGGTGGTGGTTGAAAACGCCTACGGGCGTCTGGGCCACGCCGCGCCGAGCGAACGCGCACGCACGGTACTGCTCGCCGTGCAGGAAGTGGCGACACCCGTGATCTTCGGCATCGGCGTCATTATCCTGGTATTCCTGCCGTTGATGACGCTGGAGGGTATGGAGGGCAAGATGTTCGCCCCCCTGGCCTATACCATCGCCATCGCGTTGTTCATTTCGCTGGTATTGTCACTGACCTTGACGCCGGCCCTGTCGTCGTACCTGCTCAAGGGGGGGGCAGAACACGACACCTGGCTCGTGCGCAAGATCAAGTCGCCTTATCTGGGCGCGCTTCAATGGGCGTTGGCCAATGAACGCAAGACCATCGCTGGCGCGCTGGTGGCGTTTACGGGCACCGTATTGCTGATTCCTTTTCTCGGCACGTCGTTCATCCCCGAAATGAAGGAGGGTTCCATCTCGCCGTCGATCGACCGCGTACCCAATATTTCGCTGGAAGAGTCGCTGAAGATGGAGCGGGAAGTATTGCGCCGTGTGCAAGAGGTGCCCGGCGTCGGTATGGCGGTGTCTCGTGTCGGACGCGGAGAATCCGCTGCGGATCCGGCCGGCCCCAACGAAGCCGATCCCATCGTCAGCTTGCAACCGCGAGACCAGTGGCCCAAGGGCTGGACCCAGGACGACATCGCGGGCGCGATCCGCGAAAAGTTGAAATCGATACCAGGGGTGCAACTGGTGATGGCGCAGCCCATATCGGATCGCGTCGACGAAATGGTGACGGGTGTACGCTCCGATGTCGCAGTCAAACTGTTTGGCGACGATCTCGAGGTGTTGCGCGTGAAAGCCAACGAGATCGCGGCGGTCGCCGCCAGCGTGCCCGGGATGCGGGACATGCGCGTGGAGCGCACCGGGGGCCAGCAGTACCTCACCATCACCATCGATCGCAGGGCCATCGCGCGTCAGGGCATCAATGTCGCCGACGTTCAGGGCGTGATCGAAATGGCGATCGGCGGCAAGGCGGCTACTGACATCTATGAGGGCGAGCGGCGCTTTCAGGCCGTGGTTCGCCTGCCGCAACACCTGCGCAATGATGTGAACGATATCCGTTAGCTGGTGCTGACCGCGCCCAATGGCGCCCAAGTCCCGCTCGAGAGTCTGGCGCGCGTGGAGATCAATGAGGGCCCGGCGCAGGTAAGCCGCGAGATGGGCAAGCGCCGAGTGGTGGTGGGCATCAACGTACAGGGCCGCGATCTCGGCGGCTTTGTCGCCGAGTTGCAGCGCGAAGTGGACACGAAGGTGAGCCTGCCAGAGGGTTACTACCTGGAATGGGGCGGCCAGTTTCAGAACCTGAAACGCGCGCTGGGCCATCTCGCGGTCATTATCCCGGTGACGGTCGCGGCGATATTTTTCCTGCTGTTCCTGTTATTCAACTCACTGCGGTTCGCCGCGTTGATCATCACGGTGCTGCCATTCGCCTCCATCGGCGGCATCGTCGCGCTCGCGGTGACAGGCGAGTATCTGTCGGTGCCCGCATCGGTGGGATTCATCGCGTTGTGGGGCATCGCCACGATGAACGGTGTGGTGCTGGTCACCTATATCCGCAAACTGCGCGACGAGGGACTACCGCTTGCGCGTGCGATCGCAGAAGGTGCCGCAGCGCGCTTCCGCCCGGTGATGATGACCGCGACCGTCGCCATGCTGGGATTGATTCCGTTCCTGTTCTCCAGCGGACCCGGTTCCGAGGTGCAAAGGCCGCTCGCCATCGTGGTCATCGGCGGGCTCATCACATCGACCCTGCTCACCCTGGTGGTGGTGCCGGTGTTGTACCGCTTTTTCGAGGAAGAGAGGATAGAGCCATGATGCAGATCAAAACCATCGTTCAGCCCACGCGCCTGGAGGGCTTGCGACAGGCGTTTCGCGGCATGCCCAGTTTCCCGGGAATGACCGTTTATCAGGTCAGGGGCGCGGGATCACACATCAACGGCATCGAACCGCAGGGCATACGGGCGAAGCTGACGGATTATTCGGACAAGGTTTGCATAGATATCGTCGTTCCCGAGGAGCAGGTGTGTGCCATCGTGGATCTGATACACCGTACTTGCCATACCGGCCGGCGTGGCGATGGCGTGGTGTGGGTGTTGCCGGTGAGCACATTTCGGCGCATGCGCGAAACTCCGCCTGCGGAGAATGGCCAGAACCGGGACATTCCTCCATCCGAGTAATGAGCGGAGTCCGCTTTACGCCTCTGAGTCGCGACTACACCATACACCTGCTGACGGCATCGTGACGATCACGCAATCGGCGTGGCGTCCGACGATGCGAGTAAGCAGATCAGTTGTATCAAAGGCAATTGACTTGCTGACCCTGTTGCGTCAACTCGCATTCGCCGACACGCTGCTGGTTTTTTCCCGAGTTCGCGTTGGCGTCCATGTCCCTCATACTCGACGAAGCTCGCAGCACCATCCTCGTTGACAATCCCGAAATGGTATTAGCCCCGCAAAATTGCGCGATCTCCAAGAAGCAAAGACGCGCAGCAGGTATGTGGCCCACTCCCGAAACATCCGTCAGTGCGGCAATTGGCAGTTCATACGGGCACCTCCGGTCGTAATTGTCGGAAGCAGCTCGGAGCAAACATGCTGAGAAGCCAGCTTGGCGAACACCCTCCGCGAACTGGCGCGGCATTGCGGCACCACAAACTCGCGAAGCGGGCGCTACCGTCCCTGATAGTTCGCCTTACGTTTCTCGACAAACGCGCGCGAACCTTCCTTGCCGTCTTCGGTGGTCAGCAGTTTGTCCTGCATCATGTGCTCCATGCGCAAGCCCTCGTCCAGCGGCATGTACTGACCGCGCACCGCCAGCTCCTTGATCGCGCGCACCGCGAGCGGTGCCATGGACGCCAGTTCATGCGCGCGCTCCATCGCAACCTCCATCACTTTGTCGTGGGGCACGACTTCATTGATAAGCCCAAAATGTGCGGCACGTGCCGCCGTCAGCCGTCGCGCCAGCAACAGCATTTCCATCGCTATCGCATAAGGCAACTGCTGGATCGTTCTTTGCGTGCCGCCATTGCCAGGCAGTATGCCGCGCTTGACCTCGGACAGGTCGAACATGGCGTGTTCCGACGCTATGCGAATATCCGTTGCCATCAGCAGGGTCATGCCGCCCGCCAGACACAGGCCATTCACCGCGCACACCACCGGCTTCCACACTTCGAGACCGCGATTGAGTATCGGCGCTCGTTGCGTCTGCCAATACTGATGCACACCCCTGTCGCGGTTCATGCTTTTTAAATCGGCACCAGCCGTGAATACCTGCCGTTCGGGTGGACGATTGGGCTGCGGCGCCCCGGTCACCACGGCGACCCAGATGTCGGGATTGTCACGAACCTCGATCCAGGCTTTTGACAAATCTGCATACATGGGTTGCGTCATCGAGTTCAGCGCTTCCGGCCGATTGATCACGATTTTGGCGATCTTGTCGGTAACTTCAAAATCAATGCCCATGCTCACCCGCTCCTTATTTGTCTTTGGGTACGTAGGTCAAAAATGAACGATCTTCGCTGACTTTGCGAATGCAGGGTTGCACGCGGTCACCAATCGCCATAGGCTTGTTCAGCCCCAGCATGGCGCTCAACATGCGCGGGCCTTCATCCATCTGCACGATAGCCACCGTGTAAGGCATGAATGCCTTGAATGCCTTGTGGTATTGCTGATGCACCACAGTGAATGAATAAACCGTGCCTTCGCCAACGACCGGCACCCAGGACATTTCCTGCGCGCCGCATTCGTAGCAGAATGATTCCGCCGGATATTGGTGCACACCGCATTTGCCGCATTTTTGCAGACGAACTTCACTTTGTGCGAGGCCATCCCAGAATGGCGCGTTCAGCTCGTTGATTTCCGGGAACAACTCGCCGAATCCTTCGAAATTCATGTCGCTCATGTTAGCGCCCTCCTTCCAGCGACAGCAGCATCGTCGCATGCGTAGTCAAGATACCGCCCTGCTGACTCACCAGCCCGACCTCAGGATGCTTCACCTGACGCGCACCACATTCGCCCCGCAATTGCCGCACCGCCTCACACACCAGTTGCGTGCCGGGCATGCCGGTTTCGGACAACAGGCCACCAGAGGTGTTGCACGGCAGGCGTCCATCAAGTCGCGCATTTCCCTCTTCATAAAACACGCCGCCTTTGCCACGCGGAACAAAGCCATATTCTTCCAGCGTGATGATCGGCACGATGGTAAAGCAGTCGTATATCTCGCAGAAATCCACGTCCGCCGTGCTCATACCGGCGGACTCAAAGCATAAGCGCCCTGACACCGCCGCGCCGCTGGCCGCCATGTCAGGCCGACGAAAAAACTCCCATGACGGATGCGACTGGCCGATGCCCCGTATGTAAATCGGCGCTTTCGTGAGTTCTTTCGCGCGCGCCTCGGTGGTCACGATATATGCTGCGCCGCCATCAGACACCGGACAGCAATCGAGCAATCCAAAAGGTTCCGCCACCCAGCGCGACGCCATGTATTCCTCGTAAGTGATCGGCGTCTGGAAGACCGCGTTTGGATTCATGCTGGCGTGATGGCGATGCGTCATCGCCACATGCGCCAGTTGTTCTTTGGTGGTGCCGTATTCATGCATGCGCCGTTGCGCCACCAGCGCGTAACTGGACGGCGCACCAAACAGCCCGGCCACCGCACCATCGCCGCCTCGCGCACGGGCGTAGGTGGCGCGCGTGCCAGTACGCGGATTGTCGCCATAAGCAATGGCAACGACTTCGCCCTGCCCCAGCTCGATACAACTGATGGCGTATTGAATCAGACCGATATTAGTGGCCCCGGCTTGATCGAGCGTGCCAACGATATTCGGGTGCACCCGCAAGGCTTCCGCGATGGTTGGCGCCCACAGCTTGGGAAACGTCGAGGTGGGCGCCTTGGTCAAAACGCCGTCCAGATCGGCAGTCGTCAGACCTGCGTCAGCCAAAGCGCCGCGGATCGCTGCGACATTGAGCGCAGCCTGCGACTGGCCGGGCGTGCGGCCATAGGCCGTGTTGCCCACACCGACAATACAATAACGCTGTTTCAAATTTTTCATCATGGTCTGATTCCATTCCCCTTGTACTACTGCCACTAACTCTCGTGCTGCAAAATCACGCCCGCGGCCGCCAGCGCACCCATCTCGACATCGCTCATCCCCAGCAGTCCGCCCAGCACTTCGCGATTGTGCTCGCCCAGCCCGGGGTAAAACTGCACCTCGGGCATGTCGTAGGCGGATAAATGTATCGGGCTCTGCGGTAACACAATGTCACCCAGATCGGGATGGTGCAGGTGCTTCAGCATACCGCGTTGATGCATGTGCGGATCGTTCATCACTTCGGCGACATTGCGCACGGGCGCAACGGGAATGCGATGTGCGCGCATTTCAGCTATAGCCTCATCGCGCGTGCGCTGCCTGGTCCAGGCCTCGATCATGTCGTTGATCTCTTGTTCGCGCGCGCCGCGCCGGGTGTCGCTATTGTAGTCAGGGTGCCCCTTGAGATCCGTGCGCCCGATGACCGTCAGCACGTTGTCCCAGTGGGTTTCGGCAACTGCCATCAGCACCATGTAACCGCCATCACTGCACAGGTAGCGGCTGTAGGGTATTCGCTGCGATGGCGATTTGTCACCACGCCGCTGGGACAATTTTCCGGTGCGGTAGTAAGCCGCGATTTCGCCCGTCAGCACAAAGTAAAGCGCTTCAATCATGGCCGTTTCGACCAGCGTACCCTTGCCCGTCTTTGCGCGGCCCAACAGCGCCTGCATCACACCGGCGTGCATGTGAATGCCGCCCAGCACATCCACCGGTGTGCCACCCGCACGGGCTGGCGGGCCGCCGCGTTCACCGGTGACGCTCATCAAACCGCCATCGGCTTGAATGGTATGGTCCATCGCCAGCAGATCGCGATCCGGGCCGGTAATACCGTAGCCGGTACCGGTGGCGTAAATCAACCTCGGGTTGATGTCCTTCAATACCGCATAGCCCACGCCGAGCCGATCCATCACGCCAGGCGCGTAATTTTCCAGCAGCACATCGGCGTCCTTGACCAGCGCCTTGAGGATTTCCTTGCCGCGCACTGATCGCAGATTCAGCGTGACACTCTTTTTGTTGGAGTTCAACATGGCAAAGCTCACCGGCGGCACCTTCGATACGGTATACCGCCGCGTGCGATCACCGGTCAGTGGCTCTATCTTGATGACTTCCGCGCCCGCCATCGCCATGAGAAAGGCGCAATACGGCCCCTGCAAAATCTGCGTAAGGTCGATGACGCGAATGCCTGATAGCGGCTTGATGTCTGCACTCATGCTTGTTAATTCACCTTCAACCCCACCGCCTGCACCACGCGGGCCCACCGTTCATTCTCCGCCTTGATATGCGTGGCCAGCTCGACCGACGATCCAGTGGCGGCTTCTGCGCCATCGGCGATCAGACTCTTGATCATTTCCGGCGAACGCATGGCTTTGTTGATTTCGATCACCAGTCTGCTGATGATCGCCGGCGACGTTTTCAGTGGCGCGATCAGGCCGTACCAGTTCACCATGATGAGGCCCTTGACGCCCGCTTCGTCGAATGTGGGCACGCCCGGCAGTGCCGACACGCGCTTGTCCGTGGTCACCGCCAGGGCGCGCAGGCGGCCTGATCGTATATGCGTATTCGACGACACTATCGTCGGGAATGACGACTGCACCTGTCCGCTCAATAAATCGGTATAGGCGGCGGCTGTGCCCTTGTACGGCACGTGCGTCATGCGCGTTCCGGTGGCGAGCTTGAACATCTCCCCGCTCAGGTGCAACGGGCTGCCGATACCCGACGAACCGAAATTGACTTTGTCTGGATTGACTTTGAGATACTGCACGAATTCAGCGACCGATTTCACCGGCAGCAACGGGTGTATGACCAACACGTAACCATGCACGGTCAACTGCGCCACCGGCGCAAAATCGCGCACGATGTCGTAACGTGATTTGTACATCAATGGGTAAACCACCGAAGTCCCACCAACGCCCATCAAGGTTTGGCCGTCCGGCGCTGACGACGACAGAATATCCAGCGCAATCAGACTGCCCGCGCCGGGCCGGTTATCAACCACGAAGGTTTGGCCGAAAGCCTCCGTCAATCGAGCTGACAGATTGCGCACAATGACATCCATGCTGCCGCCCGCAGGCAGCGGCACCAATGTGCGCACCGGGCGGACGGGATATTTGCTTACATCCTGGGTGCCGGACTGCGCGCGCGCTGAGCCCATGCCCGAAATGTGCACGATACAAATCAGCAACACGGCGCTCAGCTTCATAGGCGGCGATTAAAGCAGGCTATAATTCCCTGACAGGACATATCGTAACCTATTGTTTTAATTAAATAAATTTAATATCACTTATGAAGCCACGTTCAATCATCACTGCTGGCCCAGCCGTTGTGCTTATGGCAGCACTATACCTTGCACTATCACCTGCGCAAGCCCGCGTTACCAAAATCGTCATCGATCAAAATGTTTCGCCCGCGTTCTGCAAAGACAAGGTGTGCAGCAGTTACGGCGCTGCCGGTCAATATGAACAAATCTCCGGCCGCGCTTTCGGCGAACTGGATCCTGCTGACCCAAGCAACAAGCTCATTCAGGACATCGCGCTCGCGAAGGACCCCGACGACAAGGTACGCTATGTCGCGTCCTTCGTACTCACCAAGCCCATCGACATGAGCAAAGCCAGCGGCATGCTGTGGCACGATGTACCCAATCGCGGCAGGCCAGTAATACTCGACAGCGCCGAACGCCGCTTTGGTGACATCGGCCTTGCTAGCGCGTGGCAAGGCGACAACGCCGGCATGAACGCCACACTCGGCACCACCGTGCGCGCCACCATGACAGCAGGCGCCAATCACTGGCTGCAAGTGCCGGTCGCGAAAAATAGTGATGGCTCGGCGGTAACGGGGGCCGTGTTTGCGCGCATCGTCAATCGTTCGGGCGTCAATGCACAGCCGCTGATCGTGCAGACCAACCCACTGCCGTATATGCCCGCCGACCTCGACACCCGCAAGGCTACGCTGGTATCACGCGATCACGAATCGATGACAGGCGTCGTCACTGGCGAAACCGACATTGCACCGGCTGACTGGACATTCTGCGGTGGCGGCACGTTTGATGACCCGCAGCCACTGCAAGCGCTGCCCGTTCACATCTGCCTCAAGGGCGGATTCAATCCGGCAAAACTTTATCAACTGGTTTACACCGCCAAAGACCCCTACGTGCTGGGCATCGGCTTTGCCGCATGGCGCGATGTGGGGGCGTTCTTCAAGTATGCCACCCGGGACGATGCAGGCACGCCGAACCCCGTTGCTGGCCGCATCAAACACAGCATCGGCCGCGGCCGCTCGCAGTCTGGCAATTACCTGCGCGGCTGGCTGCACATGGGCTTTAATCAGGATGAAAGCCCCGTAGCCAAGCGCCTGGTGCACGATGGCCTGTGGCCAATCATCGCCGGCCGCCGCATTGCGCTCAATCACCGCTGGGCGCAGCCCGATGGCGTGCTGGAGCTTTACCAGGCCGGCAGCGAAGGCCCGCAGTGGTGGGTACCTTATCCTGACACCGCTCGCAACCTGCCCACGCGCAGCATCCTTGACCGCTGCAACGCCAGCAAAACCTGCCCGAAAATTATCGAGCATTACGGCGCCACGGAAATCTGGGCGCTCAAAATGGGCCCCGAATGGGTAGGCACCAGCGCCAAGGAAGACATCGCCCTGCCCGATAACGTGCGACGCTACTACATCGCCAGTTCCACGCATGGTGGCGGCGCAGGCGGCTTCAACAGCAGCCTGCCGGGCGTTGCGTTACCCACCAGCGGCCCCAGTTGCCCTGGCAACAATTTCGGTACCGGCGTGTTGCCCGCCAACCCCATGCCACATACTGAAACTGTCAACGCCCTGCGCGAGCATTTCCGCAACTGGGTGATGCAAGGTGCCTTGCCGCCGCAGAGCCGCTACCCCACGCTGCGCGAGCTCCTGCTGGTTGAACCCAACAAGGCAGCGATGGGCTTCCCCACCATCCCCGGCCTGCGTCCCACCGCGCCAGAGGCGCGCTTTATCAACCCGCTGCTCGATTACGATTTCGGGCCAGGCTTCGATGCCAACGACGTGTCCGGTATCCCCAGTTTCGTGCCGCCGAAAATCAAACAGGCGCTGAAAATGCTGGTGCCACGCGTCAACGCCGATGGCAATGAAATCGGCGGCGTACCCGTGGTGCTGCTCGACGCCCCGCTCGGCACCTATCTCGGCTGGAACATCACCGCAGGCGGCGCACTGCCGTTCCACAAGGATCAAATCTGCAACTACGCGGGCGGCATGATTCCTTTCGCCAAAACCAAAGCCGAACGTGAAGCCAGCGCCGACCCTCGGTTGTCATTGGAAGAGCGTTATGGCGATCACCCCGGTTACGTGGCGGCGGTGCGCAAGGCGGCGGCGGGCGCGGCAGCTACGGGGTTTTTGTTGCAGGCCGATGCTGACGCGTTGATCAACGCGGCTGAGGCGAGTGAGGTGCTGCGGTAAGGCGCTGTGTGCTGCTATCCACTATCGCACCTTTCACGAACAGCAATGAATGAAAGGCGTAGACTTTGGATTGAACACTGCAAGAATAAAAAATATCCATGAAAATCAATAACTTGTATAAAATCCTGTTGTTGGTAACTTGCGCCGTACTGATGCCAAACTCCAGTCATGCCGCAGACTATCCCAGCGTAAAACCGATCCGCATGGTCGTGCCCTTCGCGCCGGGCGGCAGTTCCGACGTGGTCGGGCGTTTGATCGGCGTAAAAATCGCAGCCAGCCTGAAGCAGACCGTGATTGTCGACAACCGCGCGGGCGCGGGCGGCGCGATAGGCGCAGACATCGTCGCCAAATCGACGCCTGACGGCTACACGCTGCTACTGGTGGATGCGCTGCATATTGTCAGCCCGCTGTTTAGCCGCAACACGCTCTACGACCCGATCCGCGATTTCACGCCAATTTCGATGATCGCCAAATCGCCGGTCTTTCTCGCCTGCAACACGGGGTTTGAAGCAAAGACCGTTGCCGAATTGGTTGCCCTAGCGCAAAAGGCTCCCGGCAAAGTAACGGCGGGTTTGCCTGGCTCCGGCAGCATCGTGATCGAAATGCTGAAGCTGCGCGGCAAGGTAAATTTGAATCTGATCCCGTACAAGGGCGGTGCGCCAGCGGTGAACGATCTCGTCGCTGGCAACGTCAATCTGCTGGCAGCCACCATCGCGACCTACGGCGGCTTCGTTAAATCGGGCAGGCTGCGCTTGCTCGCCACCAGCGGCCCGGCGCGCCACCCGGATTATCCCGACGTGCCGACGTTCGCCGAAGCCGGTATGCCCGGCGTCGAATACGAGCAGTGGTTTGGCATGATGGCACCGGCGAAACTGCCTCAGCCCGTCAGCAACAGTCTGGGCGCAGCCATTGCAGAAGCCATCAAGGAGCCGGACGTACGCGAGCGCTTTAACCGGCTTGCGTTAGACCCGTTTTTTGTGGGGCCGCGCGAATTCAATGCGCGGGTATTAGGCGACGCAGCGCGCTGGAAAAAGGTGGTGGATGACGCGGGGATCAAGCCTGCGGAATGAGCGTGCTTGACGTAATGAAACCCATGCGGGCAGATTCAATTTTCAGCCAGCGTATCAATTTTATTCAATTCGTACAGACTCTAACGTCAGGAGGAGAACTTCATGCGGTTCGGATTGTTTGGCAGCGCCTCTGCAAAGCGCAGCAGCGGTGAGTTTGACAGCACGGAAGGCTTCAACGACTTCATTGAATACAATGTCGAGGCCGAGGCATTGGGCTTTCACGGCACGTTTGTTGTAGAGCACCATTTCACCGGCTACGGTCAGGTTTCCGCCACGCTGAATCTGTTGACGTGGCTGGGCGCGCGCACGAAAACCCTGCGGCTCGGCACCGCCGTGATGGTGCTACCCTGGCACAACCCGGTGCTGTTGGCAGAACAGGCGGCGACGCTTGATCTGCTCACGGGCGGCCGCCTGGATTTCGGCATAGGCACGGGTTACCGCTACAACGAATTCGTTGGATTCGACGTCGCCATGGAGGAGGCGCGGGAGAAGTTTGAGGAATCCATTGAGATCATTCTCAAGGCCTGGACATCCAACGAACGCTTTTCCTACAAAGGAAAATTCTGGAATTTCACCGACATCATCGTTGAGCCGCCGCCCTTCCGCAAACCGCATCCGGCCGTGTGGATGGGCGCGGGCAGTGAACGCTCAATTCAGGATGTTGCGCACCGTGGCTTCAATCTGCTGCTGGGCCAATACGCCGCACCCGCTGACGTGGCTCACAACATCGCGATCTTTCGCAAAGCCGTGGAAGAAAAGGGCGAGCCCTGGGATCCGATGCGCGTCGGCGTCACCCGTGCCTTCTTCGTCACCGACGACGCGCGTGAACGCGAGGAGGCCCTTGAACGGCGGCTGGCCAACCGGATGCGCCAACTGAAACTGGCGACCACTCCCGACGGCAGAGTACTCGGCGGCCCGGATCGCGCGGATGGAGATCCCGTCCAGATCAACCTCAACAGCGCGATCTACGGCCCACCCGATGAAATCGCGCGCAAGATCGAGGCGTTGCGCGAGGCGGGCGCGGGGTATCTGCTGATTAACGGCGGTGGGTCGGGTGGCGGCGAACGCGGGCGGAATAGCCTGCGGCGATTTGCGCGTGAAGTTATGCCTGCGTTTGCTGCGGGTTAGAACGTTTATTGGCCCGTCTTGCTGTAATGGGAGAATGGGTATGCCTGCGGCAAGGAGTTAGTGGAAAAGGCGGATCTGTGGGTAGAAAGAGCTTTTTTTGCGTTGCATCTCTATGCAGTGCCGCGCACTTAATTCATCGTAGATTCCCTTTCGAAGCACCCCGGGACGCATTGTCCCGTATTCCCATTCGTTGAATTCCGGCGGATACAAGAAAGCCAATTACAATACCTCAAACACCAATAATCCCACTGAACGGCTTTAACCCGAATGTTGCACAAACAATGCGATCTCAATCGTTTGGCATGGTGTGGAATTGAAATCGCGACAATTCAAAACGACGAGCGCAGTCTACCCTACCCATTAAGTCGGAGGGCGGCGGCGGGTTAGACGGTGATTGGGAAGGATGGGTGGTCTATTCTCGA
>CANKUB010000085.1 GCA_947486575.1 Betaproteobacteria bacterium
CCGCAAAGTAAGCCATCTGGCCAAACGGCGTGGCCGCCTCCTTCGCATTCCACCTCACTTGCACGCGTGCACCAATCGCTTCGACACTCATCGCTTGCAGTGCCTCCTGCAACGCAACAACGCCGCGCCTTTTTGCTTCACCCATTGGGCTTGCCCTTTCTACGTGCCTATCCTTTACGAATCATACGGCTAGCGCCTTACGTCGTGGTCAACTGCTGTTTTTAGGTTTATAGAGCTCGCCCACCAGTTGCGTTGTGCCGGCGCCCGCCGTGGCGAAATTGAGTTTGCCCGGACGCGCGCGCATGAAGGCGACCAGTTCCTTCATCGATTTCACTGGCAGCGAGGGATGCACCACCAGCACGCTGGGGAATGCAATCACCGTGCTGATGGGGGCGAAATCCTCAATCGGGTCGTAGGGCATTTTCTCGTAGGGGCTGAGTACCAGCTCATTGCTGCTGCCGAGCAGCAGCGTGTAGCCGTCGGGTGCGGCTTTCGCCACCAACGCTGCGCCGATGGTGCCGGTTGCGCCGGGGCGGTTTTCAACCACCACAGGCCGTCCCAGGGCATCGCTGAGTTTCAAGGCGAGTGGCCGCGCCACGCCATCGGCCGCGCCGCCGGGTGGCCAGCCGACAACCATGCGCACGGGTTTGGCGGGGTAGGCCTGGCCATAGACGCTTGCGGACAACAAGGCGCTGGCAAAGCAGGCGCAGGTGATAGGGATGAATTTCAATGGGGCATCCTTGTGGGCCGAATCGGCTTGCAGGTGACAGTGAGCCTTGGCCTTGAACGGTTCAACCCGTAAACGTCATCTTGCGGCCATTACAGGCTCCAGCCCCTTTTCACGCAACACATTCTGCGCGGCTGGCGATTTCAAGAATTGCACGAACGCCTGCGCGGTGTCACCACCTTTGGATTGTGCAAACGTGGTGGCGCCGTAGACGATGGTTTGTTGCAGCGCCGCGGGCAGCGGATCGAGAATGACGATGCCCGGTACCGGCAGCAATTCGCTGATTTGCTGCACGGCGATGTCGGCTGCGCCACGCGCGACTACCGCGCCCACCAGTTCGCCCGGCTGTGCGGCCACGCGCTTGGCGACGATGGCCTCTTCAATACCTAAATCTTTGATTATTTTGACAAAATGCATTCCGCTGGCACCGGCGCTATACGAAACGGACCTGGCAGCGAGCAGGGCGGCCTTCAACTTGTCCGGCGTGCTGATATCGGGTTTGGCGGTACCGGCCTTCACCGCAAGGCCGGTGCTTGAGCGGGCAAACGGCACGCGGCTGGCGGCTGTCAGGCGGCCTTGCTGGATCAGCGGTCCGGAGAATTCTTCGGGCCCAATAAAGAGATCGCCTTGCAGCCCGCCAGCAATACGCTTGGAGAGATCCGATCCGCCGCCGTAAGTGATGTTGATTTTGTGGCCGCTGGCGTGCTCGAATTCCGGCACCAGATCGATGAGCGCCTCTTTACAGGAGATCGTGCTGAATACGACCAGTTCCGCGCTCTGGGCAGTGTTGGCTATCGGGCTCATGGCAATGGCTCCTGCGGTGATGAGTGTTTTCAGGTTCATGCCGAACGCAGCACTTTGCCGGGAATCGTGCCGGTGTGTTTGCCGTTCTCAAACAGCAGTTGGCCATTGACCAGCACGTGCGAAATGCCCTCCGCTTTGGCATAGAGGCGCATGCCGCCAGCCGGTAAATCCTTGACGGGCGTCGGGCGTAGCGGCGAGTTGATGGTGTGTTCATCGAAGACCACGATGTCCGCGGCGGCGCCCGCGTGTAGCCGACCACGATCTTTGAGGCCGAAGAAATCCGCCGGCTCCGAGGTGATGCGCTGCACCGCGTGTTCGAGGCTCAACGCTTTTTGCTCGCGCACCCAGTGGCCGAGCAGGTAGGTGGTGTAGCCCGACTCGCACAACATGTCCAGATGCGCGCCGGCATCCGACAAGCCGATGATGGTGCGCGGGTCCCGCAGGGCGGCGGCCAATGCGGCTTTGTCCGTGTTGGCACGCGGCACCACGTATTTGACCTGCAACTGGTCTTCAACGGCGATATCAAAAAACACGTCGTTGGGATCCTGCTTTCGTGCAGCGGCGATGTCGCCAATGGTTTTGCCTTCCAACTGCTTCAATGCGGGATTTTCCACGGACACGACAATGATGTTTTGCGCGAGGCCGGCCCACTTGCGGCCGAGTTTGAGTTCTTCCTTGAAGGCTTGTCTGAACTTCGGATCGGCATAAATGGCCATCTGCATTTCAAACGAGGCATCGAAAACTTCTTTGGCCGCATTCATTTCCGTGAACATGAAAGGCCGCCGCAGGTTCATGTCGTAGAGCAGCGGCCGCGTGAGTATCTGCGGCCGCGCGCCGCGTTTGATCAAGGGCGTGACGCGGTCCAGAATTTCCGCAATGGCGTTGGGCTTTTCCGCGAGATTGTGCAGGGACAGCCAGGTCACCGGCCGCTCGCTGGCATCGAGCATGAACTTCAGAAACGCTTCTTCGTCATCGTCAAGGTTAGAGTAGCGCTTGGTCAGCGCCATTTCAATGACGCCGCGTTTAACGTCTTTGAGCACGCCGCAGTAGGCGGTGAGTTCATCGCGGCTGGCCAGCCGTGCGGAGAGCGGTTTGGCGCCGTGGCCGATATGCTGGCGACTCGCCGTGGTGCTGAAGCCCCACGCGCCCGCGTTCATGGCGTCGCGCAGCAAATCCGCGATGGATTGGGTTTCGTCTTTGGTTGCGGCCCGTTCGTTGGCTTCGGTGCCGATGACATAGGTGCGCAGCGGCGCCAGCGGCACCATGAACGCGAGATTGATCGCGCTGCCGCGCCGGGCGGCGGCATCCATGAATTGCGGAAAAGTTTCCCAGTCCCAGCGGATGCCTTCGGTCAGCACTTCATGGTCGATGCCTTCGACCGTGACCAGGTCTTCGGTCAGTAGCTTGCGCGCCTCCGGGCGGCACGGCGCGATGCCGACGCCGCAGTTGCCCATCATCACCGTGGTGACGCCATGTTCGCTGGAGCTTGATAACAATTGATCCCAGGTGATCTGTGCATCGTAATGCGTGTGCGGATCGACGAAGCCGGGGCACACGATCTTGCCCGCGGCATCGATGGTTTGCGCGGCAGCGCCTTCTACCTTGCCGATGGCGACGATTTTGCCGTTTTGTACTGCCACATCAGCCAGAATGCGTGGCGTGCCGTTGCCGTCAACCACCGAGCCATTCCTGATAATCAGATCGTATGCCATGCCTGCTTCTCCGCAATCGTTTGAGTGAACCTGCTCACGAGCGCGTAATCATAAACCCTGCGCCGGTGACGCGCACATTTGTCACAGGACTAGTTTTAGGGTCATACTTTGTGCCATGCGAGGCTGGCTCTGCCAAAAGCCCCCTATAAACGTGAGGAGTGGATTATGAAGACGGCGATTGCACTAACTGCAACATTGATTCTGGCTGCTCAATCCGGCGTGGTTGCCGCGCAGGGTGCTGACAACTATCCCAGCAAGCCGATACGCCTGATCGTGCCGCAGGCTCCCGGTGGCAGCAACGACATCATGGCGCGTTTTATCGGCGGCCAACTCGGTGAGCGGTTGAATCGCCAGGTAGTCGTGGATAACCGTCCCGGTGCGGAGGGCATGATTGGCAGTGAACTTGTCGCGCGCGCGGCACCCGATGGCTACACCATGCTCATGGCTTCGACGGCGTTTACGATGAATCCGGCGGTGGTCAAAAAGCTGCCGTACGATCCGATCAAGGATTTTGATTTCGCCGCGACACTCGGGCGCGGGCCGGTGTTGATTGCGGTGGGGCCATCATTGCAGGTCAACTCGATCAAGGAATTGGTCGCGCTCGGCAAATCGAAGCCCAATTACATCACCATCGCATCCGCGGGTGGATTCATGCACTTCGTATCGGCCATGTTCCGCAGCCATGCGGGCTTCGACGCCACGATCGCGCTTTACAAGGGCGGCGGTCCGGCGATGACAGACGTGATGGGAGGCCACGTCCATATGGCTGTACCGACTGCGATATCGGCGGTGCCTTTTATTCGCACGGGAAAAATGAAAGCGTTGGCGACCGGTGGGGCCAAGCGTCTGGCGTCGATGCCAGATGTTCCTACGGTTGCGGAGGCCGGTTTGCCGGGTTACGAGGCGTCAATCTGGTGGGCGTGGGCTGCTACGGGAGGCACACCGGCGGTGGTGATTAACAAGCTGAATACCGAGGTTGCGGCCATTCTGCGGCTGCCGGAAACCTCTAAACGTATTGCGTCAGAGGGTGGGGAAGTTGAAATTCGCACGCCCGCCGAGATTCGCGAAATGATCAAAACCGATCTTGTGAAATGGGCAAAGGTTGCAGCCGATGCCAAAATGCCAAAAATTTAATTTAATAAAAACAATAAGTTACGAAGCTTTTTCCCGCTAATAGTGTGGTGGGATTTCGTCGTTCAGATTGCGTGCTTCGTGTGGCAGCGAGGCGCGTAACTGCTCGCGTAGCGTAACGATCTCCCGTTGCATTTGTTCAATCTGCCGCTGCTGGCGGTAGACAGTTTTATTCAGTTCTTCCAGCAGGTCTTCCGACAGACTGAGTTTGATTTCGATTTTTTCGAGACGGTCTTCCATCATGATTCCCTAGTGTGCCTGTTGGTCAGTCTTCATAGTTCACTGCGTAATAGCCCACTGAACCCGTCTTGGAAGTATCTTTCCACCAGTGCGGCGTATTGGCGGGGATGGTAATCACCACGCCCTTGACCAGGCGATGGCTCACGCCGCCCTCGATGCCTTTGGCGCGTATTTGTCCCGGCGCGGTTTCTCTTGGCTCAATCAACGTTCCACCGGTGACGAATTCCGCTTCGCCATCTACGATGATGAAGACGTGGTTGGTCTTCGCGTGCATTTCAGCGCCACGCTGCACCGCGCGGTTGGCGATGACGATCAAGCCCGCATCCTCGATGACACGCCCGCCCTTGTACATCGCGGCGGTGGTTTTATCCTGATCAATGTAGTGAACCCGGTTCGGAAAGCCACCGGCGGTTACTGATGTTACTGAAACGGTCATTGAAAGCAGTGTTGCCATTGTTGCAATTGCGAGCAAGGTTTTCATGAGCACGGTCTCCTGATGTTAAACGGCATTGATGGGGTGCATGTCTATCTTGTGCTTGTGGGGGCGGACAGGTCAAGGGTAGTTTGCTCTGGGTGCGATTCAAATGGATGTGGATGCCTGTCTGCAAACAGTGCATCTGAAGCCAGAGGCATTGCGATACCGCCTACTCATACGGAGTGCGGCGGCTTGCCGCCGCTTTTGGTGCCGTAGCAAACCTAGCGGGAGCAAGCTACCGCACTCCACATTACTGCTTCTTGAGTGGTTATTTTCAGCATCAATTTGAATGACATCCCACAGCAGCATTAAGGTAAATTAAGGCTATGGTTTAATCTAAATCAACAGTTCACCCGTAAGGCTCGTATGAAAATCGTCGGTGTGGTTGAGGCCAAAGCCCATTGGTCGCAATTGCTTGATAGTGCAGCAAAAGGTGAGAGCATCATTATCACGCGACACGTTGCGCCCGTGGCGCAGTTGGTTTCAGCCAAGCCTGCGTGCGGCACCTTGGCGCTGGGCGCGCTGGTTAACGAGATCAGGCGCACACGCAAAGGCCGCTCGCTCCGGTGAATCAAGATCAAGGATTTGATTCAACAAGGCCACAAATACTGATTTTTGCAGCGTGAAGCGCATCAGATCGTCCGCGTTGCTGTACCAAGGTCACGCGAGTGACGTTCGCCGCGAAAATGCAAAATCGCCAGCACTAGTGCAGCCCCTTGCAGCAGCGCGCAAAAATAAAACGGCGTACCAATACGCCAATCGCCCTGCGGCAGGTGTGACACCATCGTTAACAGTGGTGCGCCAATGGCCGGGGCGATCACTGCCATCAGGCTGTTGAGTCCGCTGACCGCGCCCATGGTTTTGCCCTGGCTTTTTTCGTCGGCAGCGCCGGAGATGATGCTCTGAATGGTAGACGACACTGTGGCGCCAAGCAGGTTGACGAAGATGATGGCGAATATCATCCAGCTTTGTGTGGCGGCGCCCCACATCACGTAAGCGAGTGCTGATGAGGTCAGACCCAGCACCGCAAGGCGGCGTGGGCTGACGATTTTTAGTATGCGCCCCAGCAGCAGCCCTTGCACGATGGCTGATACCACCCCCACTGCGGCGAGCGACCAGCCGTTTTCCAGCGGACCCCAGCCGAATTTGAACGTAGTGTAGAGCACCCAGCAGGTGTAGAGCACGAACTGCGCAAGGCCGCTGCATGCCACCACCGCAGCCAGCCGTCCCGCGCCTTTGAGTTGCGTCAGGCCGCGCAGAGCGCTGAAGGGATTGGTTGATTTCCATTCAAAGGGACGGCGGCGTTCCGGCGGCAATGACTCCGGCAATACGAAGTAGCCATACAGCAGATTAAGTAGCGCAAGACTGCCCGCCGCGTAAAACGGCAAATGCAGGCTGATGGCGCCCAGCAATCCGCCCATCACCGGCCCGAGAATGAAGCCGACACCAAACATCGCGCCCAGCATGCCAAAGCGTTTTGCGCGATCCTGCGGCGGCGTGATGTCCGCAACATAGGCGTTAGCCACAGACAGGTTGGCCTGCATCGCGCCCCCGATCAGCCGAATCACGATCAACATCGCCAATGACGTTGACAGTGCCGTGGCGAAGAAACTGATCGCGAGCCCGCTGAATCCAATCAGTAGCACGGGGCGCCTGCCATAACTATCTGATAGCGCGCCGAGTATGGGCGAGCCAAAAAAATTGGCAATGCTAAACGAGAACGTGACCACGCCATACCAGAACGCCTGATCGGTCTGTGAGCCGGTGAAACTGCCCACCAGTGCTGGTAGCACGGGAATGATCAGGCCAATCGCCAGCATGTCGATGAGCGCCGTGATCATGATGAACGGCATGGCTGCTGCGCGGTCGAGGCGCGCGGCGAAGAATTTAAAACGAGGGGTAGATGGCGGCTGTGGCTGTGTCATAGGCGGAAGGTAACCTATCCAGGCTATGGCTTTCCTTACATCGGGCGACTTGTTTTGCGGCTATTCGCCGCGAATGTTCGCGTCCTTGATGACTTTTGCCCACATCGCTGTTTCTGTGCGCTTGATTTCGCTGTATTGCTGTGGCGTATTGTTGGCAGGGCTGTAACCAATTTTATTCATTAAATCAATAACTTCCGGCAGGAATGCAGCTTTGGCGGCTTCGCTGTAAATGCGCTGCACGATGCCTGGGGGCGTGCGTGCGGGGGCTTCGAGGCTGTTCCAGGCCTGCACATTGAACGCCGGAAAACCGGATTCAATCATGGTGGGCAATTCAGGCGTGAGCGGCATGCGCGCTGTGCTGGTTACCGCCAGTGCACGCAGTCTGCCCGCGCGTATTTGCGGCAGACTCGCGGCAAAACTGCCAAAGATCATTTGCGCTTCGCCCGCCAGCACGGCGGTCGCGGCGGGGGCGCCGCCCTTGTAAGCGATGTGGATGATGTTGACGCCGGCACGGCTTTTGAACAGTTCCGCGCACAGATGCAGCGGACTGCCGACACCGCCGGATGCGTAATTCAAGCCACCGGGTTTGGCTTTGGCCAGCGCGACAAGCTGGCTGACCGAGTTCGCGGCGACTTGCGGATTCACGGCCAGAATGAACGCCGCTGTGGCAAACAGTGTGACTGGTGCAAAATCCTTGAGCGAATCGTAGGGGAGCTTCATCAGGCTCGGCGTAGCGGCTACGAAGGTGGATGAGCCCATGAACAGCGTATGACCGTCCGGCGCGGATTTAGCCACGAGGTCGGCTGCGACAACGCCGCCAGCACCGGGGCGGTTGTCGATCACAATCGGCTGGCCGAGCACCTGGCTCATTCTGGGCAAAATAACCCGCGCCAGACCGTCCGTGCCGCCGCCGGGTGGGAAGGGCAACAGCATGCGGATGGGTTTGTCAGGGTATGTTTGTGCGACACATAGCCTTGCCGTGAGACAGGTCGCGAGGCTTGCAGTGAACAATATTGATGCCGCCGTAGCCGACCATGAAATTGATGGAACGGCGATGTTCATCTTAATTCACGTTGATCTTTGCCGCCTTCACCAGCGCGGCATTGATGCCAATTTCGTTTTTGATATAAGCGTCGAAATCGCGCGGGGTCATTTGCATCTGCTCTGCACCGAGTTTGGCCTTGCGCTCGGTGATGTCCGGCGTTTGCAGTGTCTTGATGGTGTTCTGATGCAGCTTGCTGATCACGCCAGCGGGTGTTTTGGCGGGCACCACCATGCCTACCCAGAAGTTGTAATCCGAATTTGGCACGCCCGCTTCGAGCGTGGTGGGCAGATCGGGCAGCGCCGACGAACGCTTGGTGCTGCCCACGGCAAGGCCCAGCAAGCGGCTATCTTTGATGAACTGCAACACCGAAATCACCGGGCAAAAATAAATGTCGATGCGGCCGGTGATGATGTCGGTCAATGCTTCGGGTGTGCCTTTGAAGGGCACGTGCGTGCCTTCTAGCCCTGCGCCCAGACGAAAGCGCTCGGCGTTCAATTGCGTGGCGCTGCCAGCGCCCGCCGAAGCGTAGCTTAATGAACCGGGTTTGGCCCTTGCGCCTGCGATCAAATCTTTCACCGAGCGCACGCCTTTCGAAGGGGCGATTACCAGCACGTTGGGCAAATTCGCGAGCGGTGTGATGCCGGAAAAATCACGCAGGGTGTCGTACGGCGTATTGGAATAGGTGGTCGGCGTTACGGTGTACGACGACGAATGCACCAGCAATGTGTAGCCATCGGGATTGGCCTTGGCCACCACCGCGACACCTATCGTGCCACCAGCGCCAGGGCGGTTTTCCACCACAATGGTGTGTCCGAGTTGCGTGCCCAGCCGCTCGGTCACGATGCGTGCGACGGCATCGGTGGCGCTGCCGGGTGTAAACGGAACCACCACGCGCAGTGTTTTGTTGGGCCAGTTGGGAGCGGGGTCTTGTGCGAGCGCGTGTAAGGGCAGCACCAGTGTGAAGGCGAGCATCGCACAGGTGCGCTGGGCTGGGGGATGGTGGGGAGTCATTCGTAACCAATTGTTTTTATGTGATTATTTCTCGTTTCTATCCGGGCGCAACCGAAACACGTTTTGTGCTGTGTCGCTCAGTATGCGTTGCTTTTCGGCTGGCGTGAAGTTGGCGCCATCGAACACTTTCAGCGGCTCGGGATCACCAATCGGAAACGGCGCGTCCGAACCCAGCATCACTTTGTCCACGCCCGCTTTATGCGCCAGATATTCGAGCGAATCGGTATCGAACACGCACGAATCAAAATACATCGTGGCAAACCCCTTGCGCGGATCGGCGAATTTCCCTTGCGATGCCGTATGGTTGCGCGCAAGGCGCCCCAGCGCATAGGGCAATGCTGCGCCACCGTGAGACAGAATGAATTTCAATCCGGTGTATTTCAGCAGATGACCGGAGAACAGCAGCCGCGAAACGGCAATGGAGGTGTCTGCAAGACGGCCAATAGCGTTTACCAGATCGTAGTCGTCCAGCCGTGGTTCGCCGCAAATGAACATCGGATGCAGATAGACGGCGGTGCCGAGCTTTGAGGCCGTTTCCCAAAAAGGATCCAACGAGGGATCGTCCAGATTGCCGCCGCCATAGCCGCGCGGCAAGGTGCCGATCATGACACCGCCGAAACCCTGATCCATTGCCCAACCCAGTTCCTCTGCCGCGAGTTTGCCATCTTGCAGCGGCACTGTGGCGAGCGGGGTAAAGCGTTTTTCGTCACGCAGTTCATCCCGCATGCAGTCGTTGAGAAAACGGCTCCAGGCGGCGCCTTCTGCCGCAGGCAGTTCGTAACCAAAGCTGTCGAGCCACCCACCAAGAATTTGATGATCGATACCGCTTTTATCCATCCATGCCTGGCGGTCGGCAAGATCAGATAGTTTGGGCATCATCGGCCGCGTGGCTGGCGCGCCGGGGAATTCCATACGCGCGTTGTTTCCTTCACGCAGCAGTTTGATGCCCGGGAATTGGGCGGCGTTGGCGTCGTAGCGTTGCAGCACGGCGCGCGGGGTGAAGTGGGCGTGAATGTCTATAACTAGGGTTGGCATGGTGTTACTTTCTTTGTTTCTTGACTGATTGAATCGTACGCCAAAGCGCATCCTGCGTCATCGGCAAAGTTTCCACGCTTACCCCTAGCGGTGCAAGCGCATCATTTACAGCATTTGCGACAGCAGCAGGTGCACCCAGATAACCGGCCTCGCCGGAGCCTTTTTGTCCAAAGGTCGTCAGCGGCGAAGGCGTGCAATGATCGACAATCGAAATCGCGGGAATTTCCATCGCACTCGGAATCAGATAATCCATAAACGTGCCGCTGGCGAGCTGGCCATCGTCGGTGTAGGCGAATTTTTCGTACAGCGCCGCGCCAATGCCGTGGGCGATGCCGCCGTAAGTCATGCCATGCACAATGTCAGGGTTGATCATTACGCCGCAATCGTGACCGCAAACATACTGCTTGATTTCAGGGCGCGCGGTATCAGGGTCGAGTTCAACGTAGACGATGTGCGCCTCGAATGCGTAACACGGATAGATCTGCACTTCGCCATTGGCGTTGGGTAAGCTGCCGCCAGTCGGCACCTGCCAAACAAATTTGGCCTGCAGGCCGGGCTCTACATCCGGCGGCATCTGATGATATTTGCGGTGCGCGATGGTGGAGATTTCATCCCAGGTCAGACGTCTGTCCGGATAGTTTTGCACTGACACATCGCCGTTGGCGTAAATCGCTTCGCTCGCAGCGCAACCCAGATTATGTGCGGCAATGGCAATGACTGTTTCGCGTATCTTTCGCGCAGCGCCGGCCGCCGCACCGCCCAACATGATGGCCATGCGGCTGCCGACCGGGCTGTTCGACGGCAGCGCAGACAGCGAATCCGCGCGCACTACGCGGATGTTTGCCGGATCACGTTCAAGAATTTCGCCGATCACCGTGGACACCAGTGTTTCGTGGCCCTGACCCGACGACGAAGTATTCATCACGCCGGTTATCGCACCGGATAAATCCACGCGCACCAGACATGAATCCATCCAGGTGGTGGTGTCGTTCTTTGGATTGAACAGCGGCTCAAACGATGCGTTTCCGCCACTGGGTTCCAGGCAGGTTGCAATGCCGATGCCTGCGTAGCGCCCTGCAGCGCGCGCCTGATCGCGACGATTGATCAATGAAGCATAGTCTGCGGCTTGCAAGGCCTTATCCAGCACCGCGTGGTAGTCGCCGGAGTCGTAGCTTGAGCCGCTGGGAATGCGGTAAGGAAATTCTTCCTTTAAAATCAAGTTCTTACGACGCAATGCGATACGGTCCATGTTGAGATGCCGCGCGATGTGATCCATCGTGCGCTCTATCGCAAAATTGGTCGGGGCTTGACTGAAGCCGCGCACGGCTTCCTGCGGTGTCTTGTTGGTCATCACCGAAATCGGTTCGTATTCAACGGCAGCTATGCGATACGGCCCGCAGATCGCGGTGATGGGTTTTCCCAGTTGCAAAGGCGCGCGGCCTGCGTACGCGCCCACGTCGTCAAGCGCACGGATTTTCAGTGCGCGCACCGTGCCGTCGTTATCGAACGCAGCCTGCATGTCAAAAATACGATCCGGCCCTTGCATGTCGCCGCCGCGCATGTTTTCAAGCCGGTCTTCGATAAAGCGAACCGGCATCCCCAGCTTGCGTGCGAGATAAGCTACCAGCACCGTGTGCTTGAGGCCGCGCTTTACGCCGTAGCTGCCGCCGACATCAACATCGTAATGCACGCGCACCGCGTTGCCGGGCAGCCGCAGCGCGCGCGCCGTCTGATCGGGAAATTTCGGCATCTGGATCGACGCCCAAATGTCGAGCACCTGCTGGCCTGCATCCCAGTTGGCGGCGACGCCAAAGGTTTCGATGGGCACAGTTGAATTGCGTCCCCAAGTGGTGCGCAGTGCTATCCGGTGATCGGCTTGCGCAAACGCTTTATCCACTGCGCCCCACACAAAGCGCCGTTGAAACAGAACGTTTGTTCCTTGTGCCGTGTGTACCAACGGGCTGCCGCTGTGCACGGCAATTTCAGGATCGATTACATGTGGCAGTATTTCGTAATCGACTTCGACGAGTTCGGCGGCGTCCTCGGCTAGTGCGCGCGTATCAGCGACGACTGCCGCCACCCATTCGCCGCTGTAGCGCACCACATCTTTCGCCAGTGCATAACGCTTCATATTGGGGGCATCGATGCCGCTGACGAGGGCATCAGTGGCGGCGTGAAACTCTCCGCCGGTCAACACGTAATGCACACCCGGTAGCGCGCGTGCAGCGTCTGTGCGTATGGCGGTAATGCGTGCGCTGGCGTGTGGCGACGCGACAATCGCCACATGTTTCATGCCCGGCAGTGCAATATCGGCAACGTAGCGGCCACGGCCAGTGACAAAGCGCGGGTCTTCGCACGTGCGGCGGTGTTTGCCGATATAGCGAAAGGGCGGCGTCATTTGCTTTCAGCCAAGCGCTCGGCGGCCAACTGCACCGCATCCACAATCTGCTGATACCCCGTGCAGCGGCACAGATTGCCGCCAATGGCCTCGCGTATCTGCGCCTCGCTTGGCTGTGAAACCGTATTGAGCAAACCCTGTGCGGCGATCAGCATACCCGGCGTGCAGTAGCCGCATTGCAGGCCGTGCGTCTGGCAAAAGCTATCCTGCAATACGCTCAAGGTTCCGTCAGCGTTGGCCAACCCTTCGACCGTGGTAATTTTATGGCCGTCCGCCTGCACAGCGAACATCAGGCAGGCACGCACCGGGTCGCCATTGAGCATGATTGAGCACGCGCCGCAAATGCCATGCTCACAGCCCACGTGCGTGCCGGTGAGCCGTAGTTCCTCGCGCAGCCAGTCTACGAGTGACAGGCGCGCTGGCACTTGCGCCTGGCGCACTACGCCGTTGACCTCGACAGCGATGTTGTAAAGTTTTTCACTCATGATTTGCTTAAGGCCTGATCACGCGCATCGCGCAGCGCCCGTGCGGTAAGCGTTGCCGCGAGATGCAGCCGGTAGTCCGCGCCTGCGTGCAGGTCGCTTGAAAATTCCATTTCGTTTGCGGAGGCATGCGCGGCGGCGGCGATGGTTTGCTCATCAAGCAGCGCACCCAAAAGATTTTTCGCGATGTGCGCAAAAGCCACAGGCGTTGAATTGCCACCGCCAATACCAAACGCTGCGCGGGTGCAGCGGCCTTCATCATCGAGAGCAATTTGCGCGGCAGACGCCACGATTGCAAAGTCGCCATGCCTGCGGCTGGTTTCAACAAAGGCTGAACCCGTGCGGTGCGTATTCCATAGCGGCCAGTGAATTTCTTCGAGGCATTCATCGGCCCGCGCAGCCGTGGTGAGCGGCGCAATAAAAAATTCCGCGGCAGGCACGGCACGCACGCCATCCACTGAACGCAGCATCAGGGTTGCGCCCAGCACCTGCGCCACCAGCGGCAGTTCAGCGGCGGGGTCTGCGTGCATCAGGCTGCCGCCCACGGTGCCGCGATTGCGCGTTTGAATGTGGCCCACCCACATGAGCGCTTGGCGCAGCATCGGCACGCGCGCCGCAAGCGCGGCATCGCGCTCAATCACGCACTGGCGCGTGCAGGCGCCCGTGCGTGCTACGCCGTCATCCAGCGCAATAAATTTGAGCGCAGAAATCTCATTAATATCAATCAGTTGAGCAGCGCGTGTCAGGCGCATCGCCATCATCGGTGTGAGACTTTGCCCGCCTGCAATCAACCTGGCTTCATCGCCGTGCTCGCGCAGCAACGCGCAGGCTTCCGCCACGGAAGTGGCGCGCAGGTAATCGAAGGCAGCGGCTTTCATCAGTCTATTTTCGCACGCGAGGCCTTGACCACGCGCGCCCAGCGCGTGATTTCCGCTTTGATGAAACTGGCGAGTTGTTCCGGCGTATTGGCAACCGGCTCGACACCTTGCGCCGCAAGGCGTTCGGTAATTTCCGGCAGCTTGACGATGTGCGTAATCTCGCTGTGCAGGCGTGATATGACTTCACGCGGAGTACCCACTGGCGCAAACAGCGCGTGCCACGAACTGGCGTGGTAGCCCGGCAGGCCCGATTCCACGAGCGTGGGCACTTGCGGCAGCACGCGCGAGCGGCGCTCGCTTGCCACCGCCAGCACGCGCAGTTTGCCCGCGCGGATTTGCGGCAGCAACGCCGGTGCATCGAGAATCGCCATATCGACTTCGCCACCCATCAGCGCAACGATTGCGGGCGCCGCTCCCTTGAACGGCACATGCAGCATATCGATGCCGGCCATGACCTTGAGCATTTCGCCCGCCATGTGCGACGTAGCACCGGTGCCAGCTGAGCCGAAATTGAGTTTGCCGGGGCGTGATTTTGCGAGCGCCACGAATTCCTGCACGCTGCGCGCGGGCACAGAGGGATGCACCACCATCAGATTGGTGCCGAGCGCAATCAACGTCACCGGGGCGAAATCTTTCGCCGGGTCATAGCCGAGTTTGGGGTAGATGCTGGGCGCGATGCCATGCGTGCCCGGCGTCCCCCACAGGAGGGTGTAGCCATCCGCAGGCGAGCGCGCAACCTGTTCCGAACCGATGGTGCCCGCTGCGCCGCCGCGATTGTCGATGATCACCGGCTGGCCCAGGCTTTCAGAAAGTTTTTGTGCGATGGCGCGGCCGATGATGTCGGTGGGGCCACCGGGCGGGTAGGGGACGACGCAGCGGATGGGTTTTATGGGGTAGGGCTGTCCCGAACTTGTCGAAGTGGGCTGCGCCTGTGCGGTAATCGAGGCAGCGAACAGCACAAATGTGAAAGCATGGAGTGTATATATCATAAGTATTTGTTTTTAATGAGAATTTAATGATTCGTGATAGCGCTGTGCAACGATGAATTGCAGCGCTACTACGGCGAAGTAATCAGGATGCGTGCCCGAAGTGTGCCACGCATCTCCTTCTATGATGACGAATTGTGATTGGCTTACGCGCTGCTGCCAATCGATGGGACGCAATCTGCTGCCGGTGGCGTTACTGATCAGTGTGGGCGCGGCAATCCGGACGGCTTTCTTGTCGATCTTGCCAGGCAGAGCAGGTACTCGATGCACTAGTCGATTTTCATACCCGACGCTTTAACGACCTTCCCCCAGCGCACAATTTCATCGCGCATTTTTTTGCCAAGTGCTTCGGGCGGCGTCAGCGCAGGTTCCACACCGGCAGCGATGAGTTTGGCGCGAATTTCATTATCGTGCAGTGCGGCGGCGAATTCACTGTAGAGCCGTTGCACTACGGCGGAGGGTGTTTTTGCCGGTGCAAAGATGCCGCTCCAGCCTTCGGATTCATAGCCGGACAGGCCCGCTTCGGCGATGGTCGGCAAATCTGGCAACACGATTGAGCGTTTTGCATTGGCTACCGCCAGCGCGCGCAGCCTGCCGTTTTTGATGAACCGCATCACAGCTGGCGCACTTAAGATTGCCAACTGCACTTGTTTGGCAACTTGCTCAACCGCCGCCGGCCCGCCGACTTTGTACGGAGTATGCAGCAGATGCTATGCGCCCAAGTTTGGAGGCTGTTGCTGAGACCTGTTTAGGGTGCTATATTTAGCGCTAAATTAATAGGAGTTTAGTCCAATGGCAAATGTCATTTTGGCAGAGACGTCAGCGAGTGTTTCTGAACTGAAAAAAAATCCGATGGCGACGGTTGCGGCCGGCGAGGGTTTTCCGGTGGCGATCTTGAATCACAATGAACCAGCTTTCTATTGCGTTCCGGCGAAGGCTTTTGAAGCACTGATGGATAAGCTGGAAGATATGGAGCTGAATACCATTGCTGATGCGCGCTTGAAGGACGGCAAGCCGCTGGTGCGGGTAAAGCTTGATGATCTATAAGCTAATCTTCCACCCCGACGCGCTGGCAGAGTGGCGCAAGCTGGATGCGACGGTGAGCGAGCAGTTCAAGAAGAAAGTGGCTGAACGTTTGCAACATCCGCGTGTCCCTGCGGCAAAGCTGGCGGGACACAAGGATCGTTACAAGATCAAGCTGCGTAGTGTGGGGTACCGCCTAGTATACGAAGTACGGGATGCTGCGTTGCTGGTGATTGTAGTTGCAGTGGGCAAGCGAGAGCGCAATGCGGTATATCGCGTTGCGGCGAAACGCTAATCGATTTTCATACCCGACGCTTTAACAACCTTCCTCCAGCGCACAATTTCATCTCGCATTTTTTTGCCGAGTGCTTCGGGCGGCGTCAGCGCGGGTTCCACACCGGCAGCGATGAGTTTGGCGCGGATGTCGTTATCGCGCAGCGCGGCGGCGAATTCACTGTACAGCCGTTGCACCACGGCGGCGGGTGTTTTTGCCGGTGCAAATATGCCGCTCCAGCCTTCGGATTCATAACCGGGCAGACCTGCTTCGGCGATGGTCGGCAACTCTGGCAACACGATCGAGCGTTTTGCGTTGGTTACCGCCAGCGCTCTCAGCCTGCCGTTTTTGATGAACGGTACCACGGCGGGCGCGCTTAAGAATGCCAACTGCACTTGTCCTGCAACTTGCTCAACCGCCGCTGGCCCGCCACCTTTGTACGGCACATGCAGCAGGTTGATGCCGCTCATGGTTTTCAGCAATTCGCCCGCGAGATGCGACGGCGAGCCGTTGCCCGCCGAGCCGTAGGTGAGTTGTCCGGGACGCGTTTTGGCAAGGGCGATGAGTTCTTTTACCGTTTTTACCGGCAGCGACGGATGCGCGGTGAGTATGCTGGTGGTGATGAAGAGCTGCGCGATGGGTTCAAAATCGCGGCTCATGTCGTACGGAATTTTCGGAATCAGGCTGACGTTAATGGCGTTGGTGACGGTGCACAGCAACAGCGTGTAGCCGTCGGGCGGCGATTTGGCGACGATATCCGAACCGATGATGCTGCTGCCACCACCGCGATTGTCGATGATCAGGTTGTGGCCCAGCGCTTCGGAAACTTTAGGGCTGAGAATGCGCGCGGTGATATCCGTGGGGCCACCGGCGGGGAACGGCACCACCAGACGAATCGTTTTGGTGGGATAAGCCTGTCCTGCGCCTGACGACGCGGGCTGCGCCTGCGCATTGCCCGCGGATACCAGAATTGCAAGGCAAACCGCACAGCGGATATTCATCATAAGTAATTTTTTTTATTGAGTTATTTTTTTACGGCAGCACTTTATCGCTACTGCAGCACCCAGCTCAAGCAGCCACAAGCCCTGCCACACGGCGCGCCGCGCGTGCGCGCGCAGCATCACCGAAGGCGTTGTACAGCGCACTCGACAACGCATGCTTTTCAGGTTGCCATTCAGCGTGCCACTGTACGCCGACGACAAACTGCTTATCGTCGTTATAGCGCAGGCCTTCGATCACGCCGTCCGGCGACACGGCCTCCACAACCAGCCCTTTACCCAGGCGATCCACACCTTGCCCGTGCAATGAATTGACCATCATCTCGTCCTGACCGGTCAGGGATTGGAATAGCCCGCCCACGGTAAATTTGACCTGATGATTGAGGCGGAAAACTTCTTCCTGACTGACATCATCGCGTTGTGGTCTACGGTGGTCATTTTTATCGGACAGTAGATGAATGCGGTAATGCAGAGAGCCGCCCAGCGCGACGTTGATTTCCTGAATGCCACGGCAAATGCCAAACACCGGCACGCGCGCGGCGATGCAGGCGCGCACCAGCGGCAACACCAGTGCATCACGGCCCGGATCAATGAATTCATCGGCGGGAAACGCCGACCCGTCGTAGTGATGCGGTTCGACATTTGCCCGCCCACCCGTGAGCACAAAACCATCCATGCGCGACACCAGTTCGGCAACGTCGATTGCCGCGCCCATGGGCGGCAGCAACACGGGGATGCAATCCACCATTCTTAACAGGGAATGAATGTTGCGCTCGCCAGTGGCATGTACCAGATGCCGCCGCTGGGTAGCTTCCATGGCGTTAGCGGATACGCCAATTAAGGGTCGCAGTGCAGGTGTTGTCATTGAAAAAAGGTCACGAGTGTTACGGATATCACGATTAGGAATGCGTTTAAGAAAGTAGCTGCCGATGGCCTACGTTGTCATCTTGCGCACCAGATCATGGCTGGCCGCAACAAACTGATCCATCTGCGCAACCGAATTCCAGACGCAGGCGTTGGCACGCAGCGTGTAGCCGAATGGTTTTGGTTCCAGCGTATCGGGATCGCGATTGGGTACCAGGCCAACGGGAAACGCTGCCGCCTGTGGGTCAGGTGCGCGGGTGAATCCATCGGGCCCTACGCCGCTACCCGAGATGCGAAAGCCGTATTCGCGCAGCAGTCGCTGCCGAAACAGCATATTGACGTCGGGATCAATGCGCTGCTGTGCATTGGCGAAAGGATTGAAGCAGACGATGGCGGATTTCAACGCCGGATCAACGGTTGGTTGCATCAGCGCATCGTCGCCAAAGGTGGTTGCGATGCGCTGGCGCAGATAGTCCGCCAGGTTGAGGGTCCAGGCTTGGATGCGCGCGCGTCCAACCTCGTCCCACAATGCACATACATCACCCAGCGCGCGCCAGTCGGCCGACTCGGGGAAACCGTAACGGCTCATGGCGGCGCCGATGTCGAAACCAGCGGGGCGGCTGCCATCGAACGGGATATCACGGGCACTGCTGCGGATGATGTGAAAACGCGGCAGCGGCGTGGGATTAGCCGGATGCTGGTGGTTGCGGATGTACAGAATGCCGGTGCCGCCTGGCCCGCACTGCCATTTGTGGCCTGCGATGGCCCAGAAATCGACTCCGCTTTCATCCAGGCGCGGGTCGATCATGCCGCCGTAATGTGCGCCATCGGCTACGCTGATCGCCCCGGCAGCTTGCGCCAGTGCCGCAATGCGTCGCTCGGGCAGGCGCTGCCCGTTGGGCCACAAGGGGCTGGAGAAAAAAATCACGCGGGTGACACCGGGCCGGATGCGTTTGCGCACGGCCTCGACAACCTCATCCGCCGTGGCGGTGCGGTGCACCGGCACACCCCATTGCGCGATCTTGACGCCAAAACGCGCCGATAGTCGCAATACCGTTGCGAGCGCGGCGGGATGATCCATCGGTGACACCAGAATTTCATCACCACGTTGCCACTCAATGCCCATCAGGATTTGCGATAGTGCATCAGTGGTATTGCGCGAAATGGCGATTTCATCGACGCTGGCGCCGTAGCCGCTGGCGATGCGCGCCCGTGTGGTTGCCGTCGGTTCCAGATGTACGGGAAACGGATCCCGCGCAATCTGGTCCAGACCCTCGTGATAGCGCTGACGGACACTGTCAGGCATCGAGCCTTTTTGCCCGGCCATCAGGTAGACAACCTTGGGGTCAAGGGAAAACTGCTGCGCAAATGCCTGGAAAACGGGCGCTTCTTGTGCAAAGAATGTGGCCTGATCAGGACTCATTGGGTGAGCATTAAGTGTCCAGCCGGGCATAGAAGTATCAACGACCATTTACCGAGACTGTACCGTCAGACCCGTCAACGGTCAATAGCGCGAGCCAGGTAAGCGAGGCGCAGATACGCCCCGCGAGGTGTATCACTTCGACAGCAACCCTTCCTCAACCGCCTTGATCTGCAACGCCACGAAGCGCGAGAATATGCGGCAGTTGGCAAAGCTGCCACCCACGAACCACAGCCCTGCCTGCGCAGTGCGCTTCCACATATTATTCATCTCGCCATCCGGCGCGAGACCCCACACCGGGCCTACCTTTTTTGCGATGTCTTCGCCCAGCAGTTTGCCGACCAGTACTTCCTGCGTGACGAAGCCGGTGGCCAGCACGATCAGGTCTGCGGGCTTGAGCGTTCCGTCCTTGAGCAGGGCGCCACCTTCGGCGAAGCGCTCGATCTGTTCATATTGCATGAGCCCTACGTCCCCGTTGATGATGAGTTCCGAGCAACCGGCGTTCAGATAGTAACCGCCGTAACGCTTGCGGATCATCATGTTGTGTCCCGTGTGATCTTCGCCGTCGTGCCACTTGAAGCCGCGGGCAAGCAGGCCGTCAATCATCTTGCGGTCGTGTTCGACCATGCGCGCGGTGATCAGCTGCACGTTACGTTTGAACACCGGCAGGGTATTGGTCATCACCAGAAGATCGCCATCGTCCACCGGCACATCCTGATAAAGGCCGTAGGTCAGTTTCGCACTGGGGTCTATGCTCAGCACCATGGTTTTTCCGCGCTGGATAATGGTGGCGTCCACGCCGTTGCTGTGCAAATCCTGCGCGACATCGTGCGCGCTGGTGCCGGTGCCCAGTATCAGTGCTTTTTTGCCGTGCCACTGCGCGCCAGTGGAGAATTCGGTGGTGTGCATCACATCACCCTTGAAATCTTTCAGTCCGGGCAATTCGGGTATGTGCGGAAAACCCACCAGGCCGTTGGCTAAGATAAGATGTTTCGGGCGCACCGTGCGTTCGATGCCGTCTGCGTTGCGCACCACGGCATTCCATCGTCCGCTGGCTTCATCGTAGCTGCCGCGTGCCAGTTCGGTGCTGGTCCAGAAGTTGATTTCCTGCGCCCACGCATAGGCTTCAAACCAGTCCGCGATCATGTCTTTGGGCAAATACACCGGCCAGTTCGGCGGAAAGGGCATGTACGGCAAGTGGTTGTAATCCGTGGGATTGTGCAGCGCCAGCGAGTGATAGCGCGTGCGCCAGCAATCGCCCACGCGCGGTAGCCGGTCGATCACCAG
>CANKUB010000086.1 GCA_947486575.1 Betaproteobacteria bacterium
CAACTGCGGAGCAGTTGCCCGTAGTATCTGTCTGGCAACGGGTTTGTGCCTTCATTGTCGCGAACGTCGCCGGGTTTAACTGGCTTGCAACACAAGATTCCCCGCAATTGGTGCACTGCACTTAGCGGCAACTGCTGTTTTTAGGATAATACAAATTACCGACGACGCGAAACGGCGGAAACGGCCGCACATATTGGTCCTGTGGTTTCAACTGCACTGTCACCGTCGGCTGAGACATAGCGGGAAGAGGCAAGGCCGCACTCAATGCAACACCCGCAGCAAGGACGAGGGATTTCAGGCGCATGGCAACTATCCTATTCATTTTTCGGGCAACACGGGAGCGAAAATAAATCGCGTCGTTTCTCAAATCGCAATGTATCGACTGCTTGGCGAGCAGTCAACAGTGAGAATTGCCACTATTTAAAAAATGGCTGTGGATTCCGGGCAAGGTAGGATGTGCGTCAATTTCCTACCGGCTAAGCCTGTCAACTTAGGTGGATGCGCTATCTAAACCTCGACTGCACCGACTCTTTCAGGAACATCGGCAAATTGAATTCACTGTAGACAAGATTCCTGCAGTGATTTGCGATTGCATAAGCTAGGTGACCAGCGCAATCATTGAATTGCCAAGTCAGCGCGTTGGGGATTTAGCGGCGAAACAATGCCTGCATATGCCACCAAGCCAAGCATTGTAGTACTGGCGGAAAAGCGCTGGTGGGCAAACAGATAGCCCCTCGCGTCTTCGCCTGCTGAAACCAATACCGGCTTGGCTTCTGGCGAGGGGCTTATAGCAAGTTGTGGTGCCTTAAATTGCGGTTCATTCAGACTAATCCACGTAGTACCAACAAACGCCAAACCCGCGATGCTTGCTGCCACTCGGTAGATGTACTGATCCGGTATAGCTGCCTTGCTGCGGCGCAAAAGGGGTGTGAGCACCGTTTGTTCGGCGTCGAGTCGGTCGACGATTCTGGCGCAAATATCTGGAGCGTCCACGCCGCGCAGGGTGTCACCAATGAGGTGATAACAATCCCAGTCGCTGCGTAATGCCGAATCGCGTGTCAGTTGCGACAGAAGCTGGCGAGCCTGTTCGTCACTCAGTTGTCCGTCCATACAAGCTGATAAGCCTTCGCTCATGGCATCACCTTCCATTTTGTGGGCAATGTTTAAACGCGAGCTGTTTTTGTCGCGCTCGATCTCTGAGGCAGCTCACAAATGCATTGGTTCACTGTGTCGTGCGTGAATTTCCTAAAGCGGCCAAACGTGCAATAAAAGCTACGCGGACTTGGAATTCATTGGGCAGCGCCAGCCTTTTTCCCAGTTATGAGGTCATGGAAATCAACAAGGTCAAGTGGTGGCGGGAGGGTGCGGCAGTTTGCATCGCTAAGCTCCGGTACATCAAAAGCGTCCACCGCATGAGATCGAATCAGCGGCCAAGAAGGGGGAGGGGCCTGCCACGTTCCATCGGCATTCCGCATGTGCTGGCGTGTAGCGTTGAGTCGTCGCTGATACTCGCGTCCGTCAAACCAGCGAAAGCAGGGCTGATATTCAGGCGGTAACTCGATTTCGCTTGGGAATGAATCTGCGAGATAAGTGTGCCCAGGTACGCCCCACGGCAAAGTGCTTTCCGGATCGAACACTTTCCACTCGTCGCTGCCGTTCTTGCGTGCGAGTGCAACGACGTGATAATCCCAGACTTGCGGATGCGAAGCGCTCTCGGCCAAGCGATGGTGCCAGACTGCCACATAGCCGCTGCGGCCAAGCATACACAAAACGGCAGTTTGTGCATGCTCTGAGGCGAGAGCCGTGACAGCATGCCAAGCGTTCTCTTCGCAGTAAAACGGGCAGTAAAGCAATGCTGATTCTGGTGCGCTCACAGACTAATATCAGGTTTAGGCTGCATTGGATGATCCGGCGCTGGTAGATTTTATAAGGTTAAGCGAAGTCTGCTGCGCTACACGACATGATCAGGTGCCAGTGCACAGGGTTCGCCTGTCTCGATCTGGATTGTGACATGCCCTATATTGAATTCGTGTTCAATGTATTTAACGACGTCGGCGAAGAAATCGTCGCCGGGATGTCCGGCGGGCATCACCAAATGCGCGGTCATCGCATTCTCCGTGGTGCTCATCGCCCATATATGCAAGTCATGGATTTCAGACACGCCGGGTAAAGCCGCGAGATACCCACGTACTCGGAGTGGATCAATATCTTGCGGTGCCGCCTGCAGTGCGAGACGCATTGCATCGCGCAGTAATCCCCAAGTGCCGACAAATATCACGACGACGATCAACAAACTGACAAGCGGATCGAGCCAGCGCCAGCCTGTATACATCATGCCAAATCCGGCCATCGCGACACCCAGCGATACGCCGGCATCGGCCGCCATGTGCAGGTAAGCGCCACGCATGTTGAGGTCCTTCTTGCGGTCGGCCATGAACAGCCACGCGGTTGCAGTATTAATGGCCACGCCGAGCAATGCCACCCAGATAATCGTTGCTTCATCAACCACGACCTGGTTGTGAAAGCGATGTATCGCTTCCCATGCAATGCCACCGATTGCCATCAGCAACAACATGGCGTTTGCCAGCGCTGCGAGGATAGTCGAGCCGCCGAGTCCATAAGTAAAGCGAGCAGATGGCGGACGCCGCGCCAGCGCTGCAGCGCCCCAAGCCAGCGCCAGACCGAGCACGTCGCCGAAATTATGCGTTGCGTCGGCGATTAGCGCGAGTGAACCCGCCATCACGCCGTATGTCCATTCCACCACAACAAACACGGAATTGAAAATAATGCCGAGCGCGAACGCGCGCATCGCACCCGGACGCGGCACATTGTGATGGTGGCGATCCTTGTGACCGTGATGATGGTCGTGCGAATGTTCGGGCATGCGTCAGCCTGATGAAGAAGAGCCTGCAATACACTTTAACCTCAAGCTGCCCTTGCCGACTCCGTTGTCAGGTCAAGTCACAACTTCCACAGGTCAGAACATGGCATAGGCTATGTAGATTACGCCTTGCCTTCCTTTACTAATTCTTGAAGTAATTGCCTAGCAAGGTCTTCCGCGGGAATATTGCGACAGAGATTACTCTTGCCGCCAAAGCCCGTCGAAACAGTCAAGATTTTTCCAGCCACCCAGTACTTGCCGCTATAGGTCTTGCCATCCACTTCACAGGTTATCGGGTACCGCTCTGGCATGCGTTCTAAACCTGGACTGAGCGTGATCAACTGGTGTTCCGTTCAAAAAAGGAATTCAATGCGTTCGGGCTGAGATTTTTTGCAGCATGCGGTCAAAAAACATGGGTCTGCTGATGCCGTAGTTTACGACGTTTTTGAAGGTTTTTGATTTCAGGATGAGTGCCAAGTAACCGTCGGCGAATCGCAGAAGGTTGGAGCGAAAGACATCTTTGGTAAGAACCTTGCCGGATTGATTCAACAACAATACACAGGTGATGTTCAGTGTCCCGCCATGTCAAGAACCGAAGCGCCGCTATGTCCACAATTTGCGGAGCGTAAAATGTTACGCAAAGCGCAAAAGGGCTGAAATGCCGGTAACGCATTATGGGGCTGTCCCCGATTTCCGAATTGTCGCGGCACACGACCGGCGTAGCAGGAATCGAAGGCAATTTGCGGAATGCCCATCCACTCGCGGCAGCGTGTATGTACCCTCCCAATCGCCGTATAGACGAATTGCAGCCGCTGCGGCAAGCCTCTAACACCTGAGCGCCGCTACGTGTAGGTGGGGTGGTTGCTCGCATATTGGCAATGTGACGTGTTGCGGTGTCTATGTTCGCTGGCAGACGAATAGCCGTATGAGGACAGGGTAGCTTAGTGAGTCATTTTGAACGGAGGCACGCCGAGTCGGCTAATTCATTTCGATTGCCGATTGCTTCGTCTTTAAGGGAAGCTTTGACAACTAAAACAACCAACTAGGCTGACGAAGACCAAGTCCTCAAACTTTTGCGTAATGGCCGGTACAGATTGACACCGGCCCTCAATGCAGCACAACGCCACCGGCAGGAATGGCCGAGTTGCACGCGTAGAGCCCCCAGGCAAGTATCGGATTAGAGCAGTCCTTTTCGGCGCCAGGGGCTTGGAATTGGCCGTACCGTTCTCGCACCCTGGAGCTCAGATATGTCCATGAATTGGTGTTGCTTGGACGGAACCAAATTCTATTGCGTGTAAAGACTGCTCGAGAGCGTCGTCCAATGATTGATCCGCGACAATTCAGGCAGCTGGCATGCGATGCAGCCCGCACAGTTTGTTGCCATCGGGATCGCGAAGATACGCGAGATAAATCCGGCCGGCGGCCCCTTGGCGCACGCCCGGCGGATCTTCGATCGAGTTTCCGCCGTTCGCGACTCCGGCGTCGTGCCACGCCTCGGCCTGTTTAGCATCGCTCATCGTGAAGCCGATCGTACCGCCATTAGCGGCGGTGGCCGGCTTGCCGTCGATGGGTTTGGACACCATGAAACGCCCGCCATTGTGCGTATATACCAGCCGGCCCTTTGCATCCTCGACGCCGGGCTTACCACCCATCGCGACAAACAGAGCATCGTAGAATTTCTTCGACCGGGCGATGTCGTTACTTCCAATCATGATATGGCTGAACATGTCATTCTCTCCTCATTAAGGGGCAAATCGCAATTGATGTCTCAAGTTAGATATTCGAGCTTGAACCCGTTGTCCCAGCGCTTGATGTGGCCGACTGACGGTGACGGGAAGTGCATCGTGCAGCACAGCGTATCGGTATCGCAGTAGCGTTCGAAGAACGCGCGCCGCGTCCGCACGCCTTGGTCGCGGTCGGTGTCGACCCGCATCGCCAGCTCGGGATAGCGTGCCTGTAGCGGTGAGTGGATAAGATCGCCGGTGAACACAGCCTTGTCGCCGCCCTTGCCGGCGCAGACCGCGAAATGGTCGGGCGTATGGCCGGGGGTAGGGATTAGGCGGATGTGGTCGTTGAGCTCATAGTCGCTGCTAACGAGTTCGGCGCGGTTGGCCTCGATAATCGGCAGTACACTATCAGTGAACTGCGCGAGCGGCGTCTTCTGATGGATCTCGCTCCAGTAGGCATATTCCTTTCGGGAGAACAGGTAGCGCGCCTTTGGGAACGTCGGCACCCAACGCCCGTTCTCCATCCGCGTGTTCCATCCGACATGGTCACCGTGCAGGTGACTGCACATCACGAAGTCGATGTCCTCGACCCCGAGCCCAGCTGCCTTAAGCGCGTTCATCCAGTTGGAATCGTTCTTCTTGTTCCACTTCGGGCGCAGCGGGAAGTTCTTGTCGTTGCCGATGCAGGCATCGACCAGAATGTTGTGATGCGGTGTCTTGACAACATAGGACTGGTAGCACAGTACGACATTGCCTGTGTCACGGTTGTATCCGCCCGGCGCGAGCCAGGAGAGATTCTCCTCGAGCGCTTGCTTCGCCAGGGTCGGGAGAAATTCGAGCATCGGGGTAAAGCCCTGTTCCTGCTCGACGATGCGATGGATGGTCATGTCGTTGACGCTGTATTCGGTGCGCATGCTTGACCCCCGAGGGCATTTGTCGACTGTCAGAAGCGTAGCACCACACCGGGGCAAGGGCAATTAGAAGTCAGCTCCGAAATCGACCTCATTGCGATGCCAACGCCGTCACACTGGCGGAAGGCAGTATTCGGCGTACCGTTACGCGAGGTGCAGCCGGGATCGCCCGAGTCTCTAGTCCGGGGCATGCTCACAAAGGGATTCCCCGTGAACCCAGGAGACCTTCTTGCTTCTCCGATAATTGGGCAATTGGTGACGCCCAACGCCAAGGCACCATGCACCGTCTGACCAGCGACCACGTCGCAGTATCGGTGACCCCGCGATACGATGCTTCGACAGTCGCCCACTAAACGCGTGCGAGCCTGTACACGCGCATCGCAGTGTCATGGAACATGGCTGCGCGCTCCGATTTCGAGAATGACTTGGTCAACTTCTTGAAATGATTCCAGAGAACAGTGTACGACGATGATCCCTTGTCCGGCGGAAAGTTGCTCTCCAACATGCAGCGAGTGGGACCAAACACCTCGATGGTGTGATCGAACCAGCGGCGGTTCACCGCCAGCAGCTCGTCAGATGTTGGCGGCTTTGGACGTTTTTCCCAGCCAAAGCCATTGAGGTAGCCCATGCCGAGGCCACCCACTTTTGCGTAGATGTTGGGGCATGTCGCGACCTCGGCGATCGCAGGCTTCCATGCCTTGAACACCTCTTCAATCCGTCCTTGCCAGGCACCGACGCCAAGAGGGCCTCCGAGGTGGTTCAGAATAATCGTGGTTTCGGGAAACGCACGTGCCAGCTCGACAAGGTCGTGGAGCTGGTTGTAGTACAGCCAAGCCTCGAACGACAGCCCATAGCGGTGCAGGTGGGAAAATCCCTTGCGATACTTTGGGTCCGCGAGCATGTGCGGCGTGGTGGATTGCGGGCGCACCGGTGGATCCGTGTAGCCCACGCTGTGGCGGATGCCGCGAAAACGGCGGCTGGCAGCCATTTGCGCTTCGAGAACCGGCGCGACGTCGTCCCCGAGCAGCAAATTTCCGCCGCCCACAATCGCCGTCGCAACCCGCGTCTCGCCCCAAATACCGCTGGCGCTTTCGGCGGCGATACCATTTACCCACTCCACCTCGCCAACGACGCGAAAGGCTTGGGGACCGTCTGCGCGATGCATCGCGCCGGCCTGGATGAATACGGTCTGGCGAACATTGTTTCCATTGATATCGGCCAGGATGTCTTCGAGAACGTAGGCTATACCGTCGCGGCGCCACAGGTGGTGGTGCGAGTCGATGATCGGGATTTCCGGCTCGATCACGGGTTCCACCACCTGCGCCAGCCACTGGCTTGCCTTAGCCGCGGCGGCGGCGGCGGCGTTCGGCACAGGTGCGGCTACCTGAGCGGCACTTTCATTAACCGCCGTTGCCCCACCAATACTTCCTATTGTTGCCCCAAGCAGTCCGATAGCCTGGCGACGCGTCAATTGGCTGGAATGGGAATCTTCTGTGGTCATTTTTCACCTGATTGAAGGGCTATGGGTTGAATTTCACTCGTTCCCTGCGGGTTTGGACTGTGAAGATTTACGCTTCGAATATCTGCCTATCCACTCGAACATTTGAATGCACCTTCTTGGCCTAGGGACTTCATAGATACTACATCTGGATAGCAAACGGCGCCAAAGTTTGCCCAATTGGCATCGGGCAGCTTTGTGGTATCTTATTCGCGGACTGCTATCGACCAATATGGAGAAAGATTTCCATAATGGTCGGGATCACTCATTCAGCATAGCCCCTCAAAGTGGCTCTACGCAAATTCCGCCGACTTAACAGGCGTCGGCAATCGGGGTAATTAATCAATATCTGGACTCGCCCAAATTGCTGCCTTTTGTCGTTATATTTCAAAGGGCTGAAATTGCCCTTTAAGGTGCCTTATTGCGCTGATGGGGGCTGTTTTGTAGTGTGCCGACTAGAGAATTGAAAAGAACGGCAAAATTCCATAACCACCAGTCCTTGTCACTTCGGCGTAGTCCATACGCCATTGCAGAAGGGCGGCGAGTATGCGCGAACAGCAGATTGTTCTATCGTGGCCAACTCTGATTGATACTCGATATGGTCTTTTGGCATTGCGTGGGTGCAAGTTGGGGTGCCTGCGCACTCGGACAGCTACTGTTTTCGCGGCACTGCTCGCCACTGGTGCACTCGCGCAGCAGGAGTTTCTGGCACGTTCCATTCGTATCATTAACCCGTTCGCACCGGGCACTGGCAATGACAGCATCGCCCGTGCGCTGAGCCAGCGATTCATTACGGATTGGGGACAGCCAGCAGTGTTCGAAAATCGCCCCGGTGCGGGTGGTATCATTGGCGCGGACGTCGTTGCGAAAAGTGCGCCCGACGGCTACACCCTGTTGGTCTGGCTCGCTTTGGGGGCGAAGCGGTCGGCCGCAACATTCAACAGAATAGACCCAAAGCTGACCTTCACCCGGCTTGCCCGAGTAAGGCGGGTAAGAAAGTAAAGCTGCCGTTCAGGTCGGTGGCTCACTGGCAAGTCCTCGACTATTGCGGTAATTGGAGTTCTGAACCACCAACGACCGCAATGAGCAGAGCAGCGGTTGTAGGCGCGAAAGTCCAATGGCGCTCCGGAAAACTTCGTTGGACATGATTTGCAGGAAGGCAGCCGGGCTTGCGAAAATTCACGCGATTGACCGTTCGCCCAGTGGGGAATAGAGTTCTGCTTGGCGAAAAATAGTGTTTAAATTTATATGTTATACCCACCAATCCACGACAGCGGAGGCTGAACCATGACAACAAGGCGTGAGTTTCTTTTGACTGCAGCGGCGGGCGCAACACTGGCGGCTGGAGTTTCCAGTGTGTTTGCAGATACCTACGATTTGGTCATCAAGGGCGGGCGCGTCATTGACCCTTCGCAAGGACTTAACGCTATCCGCGACATTGGTATTTCAGCTGGTCGCATCACTGCTGTAGCGGCTAATCTCAGCGGCGGGGCGGAGACCGTCGATGCCAGCGGCAAGATCGTCTGTCCGGGTTTAATTGACATACATACGCATGCCCGCGGTAAGGACATGCCGGAGATTTGTCTGGCAGATGGCGTTACCTCATTCGTTGATGCGGGTTCGCAAGGCGCGGAAAAGATCGATGACGTCGTCGCCATACTAAAAGGCGCACCGAATCAGGGGCGCGCACTGATAAACCTGGCAAAAACAGGCATCATGCCTATGGGTGAACTGATGGACCTCACACGCGCCGATGTAGGCGCCGCGCGCGCTGCCATCGAGCGCAATCGCGAATTCATTGTCGGAATCAAGGCCCGATTGTCATTTAACGTTGCTGGAGATGCCGACCTCGAAGTTTTGAAGCGCGCGCAGGAAGTTGTAACGCCATTTAATCTCCCGGTCATGATACACATGGGACAGCAGGTTTCCACCATGGCAAGAGTGCTCGCACTGCTGAAGCCGGGCGACGTAGTCACGCATATGTATGCACCAGAGCCGAACAGCATACTCGATGGTAATGGCCGGGTGATGGCCGAAGTGCGCGCCGCGCGAAAGCGGGGAATCTGGTTTGATGTCGGCAACGGACGCAATGGCCACCTGTGGTGGAACGTGGCTGACCGCGCCATGCAGCAGGGCTTTCTTCCCGACACGATTTCAACCGACTGGACGCCGGACGGACGTACCAGTCAGGTATTCAATCTGCCGAATTGCATGTCAAAGTTTCTCATGATCGGCATGCCGCTGAACCACGTCATCGCATGCTGCACCACCAACGCCGCGCGCGCCATCAAACCATTTAACGATCGGGGTACACTCAAAACAGGTGCTCCTGCGGACGTAGCGATTCTGGAATTGCGTGAAGGTAATTTTGACTATGTCGACAACTACAGAAACACGCGAAAAGCGCGGCAGAAGTTATTCCCGTTTGCAACGGTGCTCGCGGGTAAGCGGGTCCCTGCGCGTGCTTAGCAATTCGATGGGCTCACGCCCAGCGGCACGACTTGACTCTGCCGCCGCGCAGTAGCAATCTGCTATCCGCGCAGCAGTCTGGTACTTCGAGCCACGTGTAGCACCACGACAATACGCTTATCAAGAAAGGCGCTAATTATGGATTCGATCAGACGCACTCTACTGGCAACGGGGGCCGCGGCTGCTGCCGCCGCTGCTTCGCCGCGCGTGTTTGCGCAGCAGGCTGGGCAAGGAGGGCTTGCCACCTCGTTCTACGAAAAAGGAAATGTCCGCATCCGTTACCAGGAGATCGGCTCCGGCTTTCCGCTGCTGGTCACACCGGGCGGAGGATTGAATTCGCGGATCAGCAATTGGCAGACCGCTGTGATCAACGCGATGGAGGTCTTCAAGAACGACTTCCGCTGCATCACGATGGACCAGCGCAATGCCACCGGCGGCGAATCCACGGGCCCGGTCCCGGTCGACGACCCGTGGAACGCCTTCGCCGACGACCAATTGGGACTGATGGACCACCTCGGCATTCGCCAGTTCCTTTTCTTCGGCAACTGTATCGGCGGCTCGTTTGCGCTCAAACTTATAGAGCGAGCTCCGGAACGCGTCGTCGCAGCGGTGCTGAGCCAGCCAATCGGCCACCGGCCGGAGAACCCGGACGTGATGTACAACCTCAGCCGGGATGTCTGGGCCAAAGACTTCCGCGCCCGTCGTCCCGATGTATCGATGGAAACCATAGAGAAGTACCTGCACAACCTTTACCGCGTCCGGCCCGACTTCGTGCACAGCGTGTCGCGCGACTTCGTGCGTACCTGCCAGACGCCGATGCTTGTCCTGCCGGATGACACGCCGGCTCACGCATACCAAACAGCTGTCGACGTCGCATCGCTGGCGCCGAATGCCGAAGTGACGGTCTATCCCTGGAAAGACCCGCCGGAACTGAAGGCCCGAACCATTAACAGGGTGCGTACCTTCCTGAAGACGCATCAACCTCGGACAGCGGCTCGCTAATCTGGAGCGCTGTTCGGCGTCGACGAAACGATTTCCAGAAGTGACCTCGTAGTCCGCGTGGCGCCAAACGCACAATCCGGGTTGTATGGCCCTCTCCCAACACCCTAAACATACAACGATTGTTGTTCGCGTAATTGATTTCTGAGAATTACCTGTTGCAGCCGTACAAAGCGGACCCGGGTACGCGAACAGCTTGGGATGTCATGAGGATCTCAATCAGGAAAATTATCGGTTTGTATGACTGCTGTACCCGGGTAAAGCAGTCGTTTGGCGGGCTGCTTTTTGGAATCATTGAGCGGCAGCTTTTGGCCGGGGCGGAAGCCCTTCCCGCTGGGTCCGCCGACCGTAACCTGCTTCATTGCCGCCGTTGATTGATCTCGAGGCGGCTTCAAGGAGGAAAGCTGCCGCTCGGATTTCCTGAGGCTCAGGCGGCACGCGACCCGTTGCAGACCGAGACGACAGTCAGCTATTAGACGCTCAATTTACGGGCGCAGGCACGACCCGTGATCGCAGCTTTGCATTCGACGCCTGCATACCATGAAATCGTATCAGGTGCTGCCGTGACATGGACACCAGCGCCGCCAGCCGCAGCATGAACTCAATCGGCGTGAGGATAATGTGGATGCTGCTATTGCGGTAGACTGTCTTGGGCTTGAGCATTACGTTGCCATCACGGTTGACGGACTGTCTTTTGGTAGCGATGGCCGGGCGCGGAATGTAGCGGAAGACTAGCAGAAGAAAAAAAAGTCTAGGTGGGGCATACCATCTATGGCATTTCAATACAGCCCTCACTGCCCCGCAGGCACCGCCTCCATCAGCAAACCCATCGCACGTTTCAATGCCGCATCGCCCGCCACCGCGCCTTTGTAGTGCCCCAGTCGCACCACCGCCATCTGATGCGACGGAGCGATGAACACGCGTTGCGTGCCCACGCCATTCATCATATACATGTCCCTTGGCCCCGGATAATTACCCGTGGCATTGATCCAGAACAGCCCGCCGTATATCGGGCGCTTGTCGGCGGCCCACGCCGGAGCAACCGTGCTCACGAACTTGGCGTAACCCTCGGGCAGTATGCGTTCGCCGTTCCACACGCCATCTTGCAGATACAGATTGGCGATGCGAGCCCAGTCACGTGCGGGCGCAAGCTCATAGCCTTGGGTGAGGAAATTGCCGTAAGGGTCGGTGTCCATCACAAAATTGCGCACACCAATCTTGTCGAACAGTGCGCGTTGCGGAAAGGCGTGATAGTCCTCCTTGCGTTTTTCGACAGCCAGTCGCACCAGATAGTTTGTCAGAACCGGGTCGGTATTGCGATACCGACCCACCGTGCCGGGCGGCCATTGTTGCGGACGCGTAGCCGCGTAATGGAACGAATTGACGCTGCCGGTATAGAGGTAAAGGTGATCCGGATACGGCCCCTTGGGGTCATAGTCCGGGTCTTGCGGCGCGATGATGCGCAGGCCGCTCGACATATGCACGATATTGGCTATGGTGATTTTTGCGCGAGGGTCGCCGGGGCTTTGCCATTCCGGAATTGGCGCGGGCTGCGACAAGGTATACGCGCCCTTGTGAATTAGGATGCCCAACAGCGTGCCCGACAAACTCTTGCCCATCGACCAGCTTTCTAGCGGCGTGTTGTGCGTGATGTTTTCGCCATAACGTTCGCCGATGATCTGGCCCTTGTAGGTCACCACGAACGCGGCGGTCATGCCCACAGGATCGAAGGCCGCGTCGAGCGCCTGTTGCAGCTTGGCCTTGTCGATGCCGGCGGGCAAACCCGTGGGCGGTAGCACGTCGCCCATGGGCCACGGCGTCACCTTGGGGTCGGGAAGATTCGGACGTACCACCGAGGGTTTGAATAGCAGTTCGGTTTTGCCGATGGGCAGCGTGATGCATCCCTGGCTGCCCGCATGCACGGCAGTTCGCACCGTGCCATCGGGCATCTTCACGTGCACCGCGCGTTTGTCACGGTCGATACGCGGCGTGCCGAGTCTGGCGCGCTCGGCGTAAGGCGCGGTGAAGTAGCCGACGTTTTCCGACGCGAACGCGGGGTCAAGGCCGGTGACAAACACCGCCGAGCACATGATCTTGGCGTAACCCGATGCGTAGTGTTCCAACGCATCGCCCGGCGGCGGCACGTACGGCGTATCAATCTCCAATGCCTTGGCACGAGCGATCAAGGCCTTCAACGCATCGGATTGACTTTGGGCTAGGACGCTCATCAGGGACAAGCTTATACTGAGCAACGTGGTTGTAATTGTCTTCATTGCAGTCCTTCCCATAAATGGCTCTACATCAAGACGCCGTGACTTAAAATCACTTTAGGCAGTTGGTATTTTAAAAACCATTATTGCACGAACTCCAATGCATGCCAGGCCCGTCCAATATTTGGGCTTCAATGTCGGCTTCGGCGAAGGAAATTTGAAATAACCAATTTCCGCTCATGGCCTATTCTGTTGAAAAAGTCCCTTTTCGGGGTTGAGAGAAAAATTTCAGGCCCATAGCGACGTTTTGGATTTCTGGATTTGGAGGGGGGCGAAATTTTCTCTCGAACGCGACCATAGAACGCCTATTCAGTCCTGGCATGACTTTTGGGTGCGACCATCGACTACAACGCATGCTCGCCAGAATTTTCTGACAGTCCAAATTGGACTTTTTCAACAGAATAGGCCGGGTACCGAAGTAGCCATTGCATCTGATTAGCGGACTGTGGCGCAAATCGCCAAAATCGCGTGCGGCCGCTTTCTGGCATCATGTGGGCTGACCCTTGACGGCCAGAAGCCTACGGTCCCTGCTATATTAGGAGTCCAATGGCACACGGATAATTTTCCAGCCCGCAGATTCGCATAAAATGCCCGGTGTTGATACCTATTGATATAGAGACTGGAACCTGCATTAATTGAATTGAACCCATTTCCTAATTAATTTCTCACATCATCGTCCTCTTCTTGATAAAGAGACGCTCCTGTCTCTACATTAACTGCTGAGTGCATAGTTCCCGGACTTCAGAAAAGCATGCAATGTCATATGCGCGCACAATCACCCTGACGTCGATGGCCATGATCGCCTTTGCGGGTAATTCACTGCTTTGCCGAATCGCCCTCAAACACACCAGCATTGATGCTGCCAGTTTCACTACGATTCGATTGATTTCCGGTGCAGTTATACTTTGGCTGGTGGTACGCATGAGGCACGGGACACAAACCGGTGCAGGCAACTGGCTGTCGGCGTTTGCGTTGTTTGTTTATGCGGCTGGCTTTTCTTTTGCATATATGAGCTTGTCCGCAGCAACTGGCGCACTGCTGCTCTTTAGCGCTGTCCAGGCGACGATGATTGGCTACAGCATTTGGGCGGGAGAACGGCTGCTAAATCTACAGCTCGTAGGTCTTCTACTCGCTCTCGGAGGACTGGCCGGTCTATTGCTGCCGGGACTCTCGGCACCGCCCCTGTATGGCTCCGTATTGATGTTGGGCGCCGGGGTTGCATGGGGTGTTTATTCCTTGCGCGGGAAAGGAGGGGGTGATCCTACCAAGGTAACGGCGGGAAATTTTCTGCGCGCCGTTCCAATCGCCGTAGCGCTGAGCATATTCATGTTGAACGGTTCTTCTCTGGATACGACCGGTTTCTGGTTCGCGGTTTCGTCGGGCGCACTGGCTTCCGGAATAGGCTACACCATTTGGTACACGGCATTACCTGATTTGAAAGCCGCCAATGCTGCAACAGTCCAACTCAGTGTTCCGGTCATCGCGGCCTTGGGTGGCATCGTTTTTCTGGGGGAAGCACTAACTTTGCGCTTGGTATTTGCTTCCGTGGCTATTCTCGGTGGCATCGCACTGGTAATTTTGGTGAAGCAACGTGCCCATGGTGCCTAAAGAGGCGCTCAGAAAGGACGCGCCTAAGCGGCTCGTTTTTGTATTGAGTATCCTTTGCCGACTGGAATGGGTCTATTCTGTTGAAAAAGGCGAAATTGCGCTGCCAGAAAATTCTTGCAGACATGTACTGCTGTCGATGACCGTGCCGAAAAGTCATGCGACGATTCAATAGGCCATTTGTGGTCGCGTTCAAGAGAAAATTCCAATCCCCTTCATGTCGATAAATTCACAATGACGCTACGGATCTGAAATTTTCCGGCCTGTCGCGAAAACGGATTTTTCAAACTGAAGAGGTCGTATGCAGCCGTAGCTTGACTGAGCAAGCGGCCGTTCGGGCCGACTTTCTCACCTACGTCTGCTGAACGATTTGACCAATATGTTGCGTCGATCGGTTGAATCCGCCGAAACACAGCCGACCCTCAAGACACCAACGCTCAACGTCGGCAATGGTCGAAGAGCTGCAATTGAGTGACCTGACTAGATGACTGTTCCACTCTGATACCAGCCTTTGAAGCCGAGGACCGTCGTCCTGCATGGGGGGGCTAAGTCGCCGGAATTACTGTTCAAGTTCGCCGGAATACGCAATCATCCGAGGCGTATCCAGTAATGCCGTCTGTTGCGTGGGATGGTCCCGCCCGGCTGCCACTTTTTCGATGCGCCACCAAGTCGGCAACAGGCGAAGCACTTCCGGGCTGGCGAAGCGATCGTCAATCAGGTGCAGTACGCCGCGGTCAGACGGGGTCCTGATTACCCGTCCTGCGGCTTGCACCACCTTACGTATGCCAGGAAAAAGATAGGCGTATTCGTAGCCCGTACCGAACTGGCCGTCGAGCCGTCGTCGCAGCGCCTCATTCACCGGGTTCAGCTGGGGTAGCCCCAATGTGGCGACAAAGGCGCCGATTAAGCGCGTGCCAGCGAGGTCGATGCCCTCTGCAAACATACCGCCGAGAACGGCGAAACCAATCCCGCAACTATCCACGGCGAAACGCGCCAGAAAGGCATCGCGTTCGGCCTCATCCATACGCTGGCCTTGCCGCCATATCGGGATGCCCGGGTGCCGCCCCGTAAACTCCGCCATCGCCTGTTCGAGGTACTCGAAGCTGCTAAAAAAAGCGATGTAGTTTCCGGGGGCCGATGCGTATTGCGCCGCGATGAGGCGAGCGATAGGGGCCAGCGAACTCCTCCGATGTCGGTACCGGGTGGAGACATCGCGTGCGATGTGTACAGATAACTGCTCTGCCTTGAACGGCGGCGCCACGTCGAGCCACGCGGTGTCGTCGGGTAAGCCGAGGGTGTCGGCATAAAAATGCCACGGGGTCAGCGTGGCGGAGAACAGCACCGCTGATTGGGCCGCTGCAAAGCGGGGCTTTAAAAACGGGGCCGGCAACAGATTGCGCAAGCACATGATTGAGTCAGCCGGGCGCCGGCCTGATCCCGTGCCCGGATCGATTGAGACATCGAAGTGGGAGTGCGTGCCGAAGGTATCGAGCAGTCGCGTGAACTGAAACGCTGTGAAGTAAAACTGCAACAGGGCACTGTCGACCAGGGTGGGGCTTTCGGCAAGGTGCTCCGAAATGGCTCCAGCAGCGTCCTGCAACGCCGAGGCGAACGCCTGCGGCGGCTCATCGAGGACCGTGTAGGGCTCGGTCGCACCTTTGACTAACCGCTTCCAATGCCGCTGCAAACGCAGCAGCGGTTTTTTCAGCGCTGCCGGCGCTGCTGCCAGCAACGCTCGCAATTGTGCCGAGTGGAGGCTCGCGCTGTACATGGACCGCGCACGATCTGCGAGGTTGTGCGCTTCGTCGACGAGTACGCCCACCCGCCATGCGTTTGCCAGTGTCAATGCGTGGAGCATCGCGCTGCTGTCGAAGAAGTGATTGTAGTCACCGACGATCACATCGCACCAGCGAGCCACTTCCTGACCGAGGTAGTAGGGACACACCCCATGCGAGCGCGCAATCTCGCGCAGCGACTCACGGGTTAGGGTGCCAGCCGACACGGCCGCAGTGCGAGCGGCAGGCAGGCGATCGTAGAAGCCCCGGGCGAGCGGGCATGAATCGCCATGGCATGCCTTGTCGGGATGTTCGCAGGATTTTTCTCGCGCAACGAGTTCGATCACGCGCAGCGGCGTTGAAGGATCGCTTTGGCGGAGGGCGCCCAGCGCATTCAGCGCCAGCGACCGGCCGGAGCCTTTGGCCGTCAGAAAGAATACCTTGTCGAGTTCCTGAACCGGGCATGCCTTGAGCATCGGAAACAGTGTGGCGACGGTCTTGCCGATGCCCGTGGGCGCCTGAGCCAGCAGACATCGGCCTAGTCGGGCGGCAGTGAACACAGATTTTGCCAGGTCACGCTGTCCCGTGCGGAATTCCTGGTGAGGGAACCGCAGGCTTGTCAAAGCGGCGTCGCGCCGTTCCCGGTGGCGCAGTTCGCCATCCGCCCAGGTGATAAAGCGCTCGCACAACCCCGCAAAAAAGGCCTGCAGCTCGGTTGCTGTGCACACCTGCACCAGCGGCGTTGCTTCCGTTTGCCTGCCAACGTCAAAGTACACCAGCGATATAGTCAGCTCGGCCAAGTCAAACTGCCGGCATATCAAAGCGCCGTAGATCTTGGCCTGCGCCCAGTGAAGGTGCCGATGGTTCGCGGGCATGAGGTTGAGGTCGCCCTTGAATGTCTTGACTTCCTCCAGCAGATGCCGGTCAGGGTCGTAGCCATCGGCGCGTCCGCGAACGATCAGGTGCCGGTACTCACCGCGCAACGAGACTTCGCTACGGTAGGTCGCTGATCGGCTGGCCGCAACCGTGCGATGGCCGTTCATACCTTGCTCGGCTGTCGGCGAAGGCGTAAACCGCAGGTCCAGGTCGCCCTGCTTGGCGGCGAACTCGCATAGCGCGCGCACAGCGACGGTGTAGGTCTTCATGCGTCGCTCGTGCCTTGCAGTCTGGTGCTGATCGCGTCATCGTCAACGGTTTGAGCCGATGTGTCCCCCAGCGCTTGCTGCTTCGATTCGCTGTCTGGATTCACTGGGGTGGCCTTGGCCAGGGCCATCCACACCGCAAATGGCAGCGTGCAAGGCGCGTGTCGGGCAGGGCGGGCCAGCTCAAGCGTGCCGGTTTCGATCGGGCCATTCAGCAGCCAGACGCCAAAGGCTTCAGGAATTTCGTGTAGCTCGGCTATGCTGGCCGGCAATACGTAGTAGGTTTCGCAGGATAGCCACTGATATGACTCACGTTTAGCTTCGTGCCGGAGGTCTGACAGTAGATCAGCACGAGTGACCTTGATTTCGTGCACCCTGGGTTGTAGATACGCTTCAACCGATGTTCGGCGTATGGAGAAGACATCGGGTCTGGCCATGCGCCAGATGGCCTGATCTTGATGGGGCGGTTGAGGCATCGTCTCGTTTTCCGGCCACAGCGCGAGGTCGGTCATCAAAGTAGCCCCTCTGGCCGGTTGAGGATCATTGGTGGCAAGCCGTGCGCGAAGAGACAACTCGCGCCACACGATCCGTCCCTCGGCCATCACTTGTGCAGCAACCCTGGCCGCCAGCTGATCGTGAGCGCTCAGGCACCGCTGATTGCGTTGCCGGGCGTCCGCGAGCACGCGGATGCCGGCATCGGTCAATCGAATCGTCTCGTGGCCAGCATGATCTTGCGTGATCATCGCCCAGCCGGCTGCCACCAGGTCGAGCTCCACGACATCCCTGCAGGGCCATCCGGCCGATCGCCAGATGGACATCAGGCGCCTTACATGAATGGAGCGGGGGGCAATGGGCAATGCAGCGTCATCCATGGCAGTTATTCTATCGATCAAAGGTGCAGCCAACGACCATCACGGCGCGGGCTCGCGCGGACGGCGGGCTGAGCTGCAACATGCACAGCGTACAAACGTGCTCGCCGTCTTTCGGCAATTTGTCCAATGCGATCCTCGCACCCTTGGTAATGGGAATCTCACGCCACTTTCCTGACTTCGTGCGCTGCTCATCGGTAGAAAGAATTTTCATGGCTTCCTGCCCAATCCATGCTCGTTTGAGCATCATTCCCTCACCACGTCTCATGCCGGTGTTGGCATAAAGCCGCCAGATCGCTGCGTGAACCGGATTGGGCTGTGGGCCTTCGCCTGCGTTTACTTCAATACTGCAGGCGGTGTAGATCGCTTCAAGCTCGACCTGGGTGAAGAATAGCGGCGGCTTTGAATCAAGTGAAAGTGGTGCGGCAACATGGGGTATTGGGTGTTCGCGGATGACTTTCCATTCGACGGCCTTTGCCAGTATCGCCTTGAGTGTGCGTAGTTCCTTGGCGACGGTCTCGGCCTTGTGCTTGTGACTCACCCGCGCATCACCCGCAAGGTTTTTAGTGTGCTCGGCGAGGCGGCTGATCAACGGCACGGGGCACGCATCATGATCGAGCACATAGGGCACCACCGAGCCAAACGGGTAGCCTGCCACCGCGCGTGAGTGCGTGGACAGTAGGCCGTAGCGGTGGGCGCGCAGCCTTATGCAAATAGGTGGTTTGAATTTCCTATTCCCGTAGCGAACCCCAACGTTTGCGTCTGCTTTACCGATGATGTTGGGCTTATCAGCCCAATCTACACGCGCAAATTTGTTCATGGTTCACTGCTTTCATCCGCATAGCTTAATCCGTAGCCCGGAAGGAGGCCACGGGTTTTGTGGCCGTATTCCGGGGAAGTGCTGTCGCACCGACTTACATGCTTTGGATACGCGGTGCTTTTTCCCGGAATAGGCTGCGCTCCTTCCGGGCTACGGGTGTTCACGTCAGCAACCGCACCACTTCCGTCACATCCCGCTGCTTTTCCAAATCCCGCACCAGTTCAATCGCACGATCAATGTTCTTCGTTGGAATCGGCTTTGCCGCGAACGATACGCAGTCGCGGAACTTGGTGGTTATCGCATCCCAGCCCACGCGCTGTCCCGGCCCGCCGGGCACGCTGTCGGGTTTGCTGGTGAGCAATCTGCCGTCACGGGTTTTGATTTCCACCGACACGTTGCCGATGGAGCCCGATGAGCCGCCGCGTTCCAGTATCGCGCCCGGCACGGGGCGATAGCTCACTTTGTCGGCCATCGCGAGTGCTGCTGGATCGCGCAGGCCTTCGTCGGTGTAATCGCGCAGCGTCACGTTGCCGCGTGCCATCATTACGCCGGTGGTGAACGGGATGCTGTACTTGCCGTCGATGCTCACCTGCGGGCGGCGCTTTTTGTCGAGCGGCTCGCACAGCAGTTGCGTGCCGCCGGTGCCGCCGACGATGGTGATTGATTCGACGTCTTCGGGTTTGAGTTTGTGCGTGTTGCGCAGGATCAGTGTCGCGGCGTTGGTGGGGCGTGTGTAGGCGCAGGCGGGCCACACTTTGAAGCCGTGCGTGTCGAGCAGCGGAAAGCGCGTGCCGAGGTCGCCGATCACTGCGTCCCAATCCGGCGTGCCGGTGCGCACGTAGTTTTTAAAAAGGCCATAGCGGCCTTCGAGAAATTCTTTGTCGCCGATGATGCCGCGCCGCGCCATTTCCGCGCCCGCAGTGGCGGCTTGCCCGGAAAACCCCGCCTGCATCGCGCGCATGTGCGTGGCCGCGCCCACTGCCATCTGCCGGCTGCCGCTCATCTGGTTGTAGCCGATGCCGAGCGCGTTTTCCATCTTCGCTTCGTCGAGATTGAGCAGGCGCCCGGCGGTGGCCGAACCGGAGATAAAGCCGAAGAGTTGCGTGGCGAACCAGCCTTCGGCCATGGTCCAGTCGGGGATGTCGATGGCCATCGACAGCCGCGTGTGAATGTCGGTGCCGGCAACGATGGCCGTGAGGAAATCCTTGCCGTTTACTTTTCGCTCGGTGGCGAGTTTTTCCGCTATCGCGAAACCCGGCGGTATGGTGGAAATGCTGACATGCCCGCCATCGCTCACATCATCATAATCAAGCATGTGGCCAAGGCTGCCGTTGACCATCGCGGCCCACGGTGCAGGCGCCTTGCCGCCGAA
>CANKUB010000087.1 GCA_947486575.1 Betaproteobacteria bacterium
GCACCACATGGCTCAAAACGTTTCGGACGTGGCGATACAGAAACTGTGTAATGAATTGAATGAGACAGAAACGGTGTTTCCCCGCACCAATCTTCGCTTAATCCTGAAATTGGGATCAAACTAAAATCCCAGAGATCAGGTCATCTGAATTTACCTTCGCGCCCGATGCCCTGACCAGATTGCCCTTGGCAACAATTTCCGCCTTGATCTGCGCCGCAAACTCCGCTGGCGTATTGCCGACGACTATTCCGCCATTCTCGGTGTACTTATTACGTACATCCGGCATGGCGATCACACGTGCGGCATCCTGCTGAAGTTTGGAGAGTACCGCTGCAGGCGTGCCGATCGGCGCCAGCAGACCAAACCACGCGACGGCCTGGAAACCCGGATAGCCTGATTCCGCCACGGTGGGCAGTTCCGGTACAACCGGCATGCGTTTGAGCGAACTCACCGCAATGGCGCGCACTTTACCCGCGCGCACTTGCGGCATCGTGAACAGCGATCCGCCAAAAAACATCGTCACTCGCCCGCCGATAACGTCCGACATGGCCACAGCTGCGTCCTTATAGGGAACATGACTGAGCTCGATGCCCGCTCTGTTACCCAGCAGGGCACCGGCAAGATGCTGCGATGTCCCGGCACCGGAGGAAGCATAGGTGATCTCCCCCGGACGCGATTTCGCCAGCGCGACCAGCTCCTTCACATTCTTTGCGGGAAGCGAAGGGTGGACGATCAGAACATTGGGCGTCTCAACAAAGTTCATGATCGGCGCAAAGTCGCGCAAAGGCTCGTAGGCGAGCTTAGAGTAGAGGCTCACATTGGTAGTCATCGCCGCATCACCACTGAACAACAGCGTGTAGCCGTCGGGTGCCGACTTCGCCACGCGCTCCGCCCCCACACTGCCAGCGGCCCCCGGCACGTTCTCAACCACCACCGGTTTAGTCCATAACTCGCTAAGCTTCTGCGTGACAATACGCGCGCTGATATCAGCTCCTGTGCCTGGGGGAAACGGCGCCACGACGCGCACTGCTTTTTCAGGGTAGCTGGTTTGGGCGGATACGCTGAGCGCCGTCAATAACAGGGCCACCGCGCCAATCGTGAGTTTCATTTTTTTCCTTTGTTTATCAAGACATTCGACTGTCAGTTATGAATTTCGCACTTGCCATCTGCAGCGTGCTCTTAGGAAACTACCCCCCACTCGCATCGATGCAAGCGAGCGAGTGTAGCGAATGTAGTTCCGTAAGAAGCGCAGCATATAACGGAGCACGACGGCTAACCCTGTAATGCGCTGCGCTTCTCCCGTCCTGCACGTTGTGCATGTTCAAACCGTCGCCACCGGCGTAACCGGCGACCCGGCCGCCCCCGGCATGCGCAGCGGCGGCGCTGTCAGCAGGAAGCTGCTGCGATTATTGGTGCGCAGCCACGCAGCGAGTTCGGTGAGATACCACAGTTCACCCAGATGAATGCCCAGTTTCACCAGACAATGTTCATGCAGTGGCAACGCCGGGCCGCGATGCGGCAGGCGCGGATCAGCGCCCAAGGTGGAGCTGCGTTCCACCGCCAGATTGTCACAGGCTATCGCCGCAATACCGCTGTCAGCAATCCACTCCAGCAGTGGTTTGTCGTAGCCGTCGAGTACGCTGCAACTGGTTTTGATTGAGTCATCCAATCGTCCATTCGCATCACGTATCAACTGACCCAGCCCGGTATGCACGCATAGGATGTCACCTTTTTGCACGGTGACGTTATCGTCGCGCATGACTTTCGCCAGCATTTCATGAGTGACCGCCGTGCGTCCATCGCCAAAGTGGTGCCGCAGGTCGACCATCACCGCACGCCCCTGCACGCCGGTGGTCGCCATTTCCGCACACGACACCGCGCGCGCGCCAAGATCGTTGTTAAGGCCCTTCCCATTTTCATCAACGATGCGCCAGCCGTTGTACGACACGGCTTCTTCAACGCCATCGCCGTCAGCATCAAACACCGTACCTTTGTGCGCGAAGCTGTCCCAGTGCGTCGAATACTGCATGTAGAGCATGATCGCTTCGTCGGAACCGACGTCGTTAAAGCGCGGATCGATTTTCGACGATTGCAGATTGAAATAAACCTCTTTGCCGCGATACACCGGATGAAACACCGGCGGCTTGCGGTTCGGGTTCAACACCGTGCCGCCGGGTTTATCCAGCGGATGCGACAACGTGAACACCTGCCCGGTCTTTACTTCTTTCAGGGCTGCCAGACGCCGTTCGGCGGTGATGTAGTTCATGCGGCCGTGTTGGTCGTCATCCCCGAATTCACCCCAGTTTGAACCTTCTGGGCGGTTTTTCCAGCGTTTTACCATGCTCAAACTCCGATTTAAATTTTAATTTAAAATCAATAACTTATACTACTTAATTAATGACGCTTTGAGCGCCGCCCGATCAATCTCAACACCATTCACAAACATGCGCGCAATACGCCGCGTGTTACGAATGTCATCCAGTGGATTGGCATCCAGCACCAGAAAATCCGCACGCTTACCCGCCGTGAGCGTACCGGTGTCACTGAGTTGCAAATACTCCGCGCCACGGCTGGTCGCGGCCACAATCACTTCCATCGTCGTCATCCCGGCCGACGCCATCAACTCAAGTTCGCGCTGCTCGGCATAACCAAACAAATGATCAGGCAGCCCGGTGTCGCTGCCAAGAATGATGCGCGCGCCCGCTTCATTGAGCCGACGCGTGTTCTGATGCACATTACGATAGATGCCGCGCACACGCTCCACCACCGCAGCATCGCGCGGCGCAAACAGGCCCTTCATGCGCTCGATCACTTCGGGCGATGCGGTGTCTTTCAGCAAACCTACGAGATAAGGCTCACTCCACCAGTCCGGCGGTGTCGTGTGCGTGGTGCGCTCGCCGCCGCCCATGTTGGGCATCACGAACACGCGATTTCTGATCACGGCTACCAGCAAGGGTTCATCCATCACCGCGTCACGCACCAGGTGCGCAAAGCTGTCAACGCGTGCCCCGGCCAAACCCACCGCGTCGCGGTGGTAATACACGTGTGCGCTCACACGCAGGTTATGCTTTTTGGCCTCATCAGCCGCGGCAGCCGATAGTTCGGGCGACAAACTCGGCGCACGGCCACCGCGATCATCCACCCAGATCTTGATGGCGTTGACTTTGCGCGCAGCCTGTTCGCGCACGGCTTGCCGAATCTGATCCTCGGTGGTGACTTCGTACGCAATACCTTTGTACGCCAGCGCGCCCGGACCGGCATTCGGCGCGCCGATGCCGCGCCCCGCCACCAGCACGCGTGCGCCGCCGAGTTTGCCGGCAGTCTGCTCATCGCGCATTTGCAACAGCAGATCACCGCGCTCGATGCCCTGCGACATCACAGCACCCACGCCGTAGTAGAGCGCGAGGTTCAAGTCATTGAGAATCACCTCGCGCGTGTAGTTGCTGGCACCGTAAGAGATACCCTTTTGAAACCCCGGATGCACATGTGTGCTGATGATATTGGGCATCACGGTTTTGCCTGAGAGATCAACGCGCGGCACGCCCGTTGGCGCAGTGACCTCACCGCGTTTGCCCACGCGCGTAATTTTGCCGCTCTCAACCAGAAATGCGGACGACTCGATGGCCGGGCCACCATCGCCGGGTATCAAACGTGCGCCGTCATATAGCTGCGCTAACGCAGGCGTACTCACCGCAACAAGCGTCAACGCAGCCCATCGTTTCAGTGCAGACCGAATCATGGAATTCTCCTCGTAATGTGCGAATAGTATAAGCGCAGCTCTTGCCAATTAGCGTTAAACTTCCTGCCCGCTTTCACTTCCTCGGAGTACACCATGGCCAATGCCTACTGGATTGCCTTCTATAAATCGATCAAGAACCCGGACGCACTCGCGGCCTACGCCAAGCTCGCGCCTGCCGCCATACAGGCACACGGCGGAAAATTTCTGGTGCGCGGCATGCCGTCCAAGACGTACGAACTCGGTTTGAATCAGCGCGTAGTGGTGATCGAATTTCCCAGTGTGGAAAAAGCGATTGCTGCACACGACAGTCCGGGCTATCAGGCGGCACTCAAGGTGCTGGGCGATGGCGTCGAGCGTGATATGCGGATCACCGAAGGCTTCACGCCATGAGCGCGGCGTCGATTTCGACCGCCGTTCTCGCCGAACTTGCCCCCACCGGCAAGCTGCGCGCAGGTATTAATTTTCAGAACCCGCTGCTCACCAAGCTCGGCCCCAATGGCGAACAAAGTGGCGTTGCGGTTGATCTGGTGCACGAACTGGCCAAGCGACTGGGCGTGCCCATCGAAATCATTCCTTATCACTCGGCTGGAGAATTGGCGGAATCGGTCAACAGCGGCAAATGGGATGTGTCGGTACTGGCGGAGGAACCCGCGCGCGCCAAGGACATCGCGTTTGCCGGCGCCACCACCGAAATCGAGGCCACCTATATGGTGCCGCCGGGATCAAAGCTGCAAAAAATCGAAGATGTGGATGCGCCCGGCGTGCGCATTGCGCTCGGCGCCAAAAGCGGCTACGACCTCTATCTGACGCGCACCTTAAAGCACGCGCAGCGCGTACCGATCCCGGGCCTGCCCGAAGCCTTCAAACATTTCGTCGCCGAAAAGCTCGAAGCGCTGGCCGGTCTGAAAACCGAGCTGGTCAAATGCGTGCCGCAATATCCCGGCGCGCGTATTCTCGATGGGCGTTTTATGACGGTGCGACACACCGCAGGCACACCGCGCGGACGTGGTGAAGCAGGGGCGGCGTACTTGCACGCGTTTGTGGAAGCAGCCAAAGCCGAAGGACTGGTTACGCAGTGGATTGCAAAAAGTGGCGTGCAGGGGTTGTCGGCTGCGCCGTTGGAAAAACCGTAACGCGGGAGTAACCCGATGCTCAGACTCGCAGCTGCACTATTCGTGTCCTGTTTCGTGTCGGCGTGCGCTACTGCACCTTCGGTGCCACCCGCAGCCCGCGCGGAACTGGCGCCTTCGGGCACACTGCGCGCCGGCGTGGCATTCAGCAATGTCTTGCTGACCACGCTCGGGCCGAACGGCGAACAGGGTGGCGTCGCAGTTGAACTTGCGCGCGAGCTGGCGCGCCGCCTCCACGTGCCGCTGGAGATCATCCCCTTCAAGTCGGCGGGTCTCGCAGCCGATGCCGCGCGCACCGGCGGCTGGGACATTTCGGTTCTCGGCGCCGAACCGCAGCGTGCGCAAGAGATCGCATTTGCCACGCCGCTGACGCAGATTGAAGCGACGTACCTGGTGCCCGCCGATTCGAAACTGCGCACCGTTGCCGAGGTGGATCGCCCCGGCATCCGCATCGCCGTGCCAGCAAAGAGCGCTTACGATCTGGCTCTCACCCGCATCCTCAAACAGGCGCAACTGGTGCGACGTTCGCCGAGCGAGGCTGCGTTCAAGCTGTTTGTTGACGACAAGCTCGAGGCGCTCGCTGGCCTCAAGCCAGTACTGCTCGACTATCTACCCAAGCTGCCAGGCTCGCGCATCGTCGATGGCAACTTCAGCATCGTTCAACATACGGTGGGCACGCCCAAAGGCCGTGATGCGGCAGCAGCCTACCTGCGGGAGTTTGTCGAGGATGTAAAAGCTAAAGGGTTGGTCGCACAGTGGATCGTGAAAAGCGGCGTGAAAGGGTTGTCGGTGGCGCCCCCGGCAAACAAACCATAAAGCATGAGTAAACCAATCGATCTCACCCTGTCGTTCCCGCGCAGGCGGGAACCCACAACACATTGCCACTTGCGACACCGTATGGGTTCCCGCCTGCGCGGGAACGACAGCGTTGTTAATCGCATGGCCATGGCTATCGCATGCGCCTTCGCGATGAACGGCGTGGTACAAGCCCAAACAAGCCCCGCGCAAAACTATCCTGCGAAATCCATCCGCCTCGTCGTGCCCTTCGCCCCCGGCGGCAGCACCGATTTGATCGCGCGCATCATCGGGCAGGAACTGGAAAAATCCTGGAAACAAACGGTGATTATCGAGAACCGCCCCGGTGCCAGCGGCAACATCGGGCTGGACTATGTCGCCAAATCCGCGCCTGACGGCTACACGCTGATCTTCGGTCACGTGGGTACGTTCGGATTCGGTCCCTCGCTATTTCCGAAGCTGCCGTACGATCCCATACGCGATTTCGCCGCGGTCAATCTGTTCGCCATGGTGCCCAATATGCTGGTGGTGCACCCTTCATTACCCGTGAAAACGTCACGCGATCTTGTGGCGCTGGCCAAATCAAAACCGGGACAGATCAATTATGCGTCGTCCGGCCCCGGCAGCGCATCACATCTGGCTGTTGAAAATTTTAAGCTGCTGAGCAAAACCGATATCCTCGCCGTGCCCTACCGTGGTACCGGCCCGATGATGACGGATCTGATCGCGGGCCAAACCTCACTTACCATTACCGGCGTGCCGCCTTTACTGCCGCAGGTGCAATCCGGGCGGCTGCGCGGCGTGGGTGTCGGCAGTCTCAAGCGCGTCTCAGTGTTGCCGGATATGCCAACCATTGCCGAGTCCGGCGTGCCCGGTTATGAATCGACCACCTGGTTCGGCCCACTCGCGCCATCAAGGACCCCGCGCGAAATCATTGCCAAGCTCAATACCGAGTTAAATCTGATACTGCAACGCCTGGAGGTGAAGAAGCGTTTTGCCGCCGATGGCATTGAGCCACTCGGCAGCACGCCCGAACAGTTCGGTGCCTATGTAAAAAGCGAAATTGAACGCTGGGCGAAAGTGGTCAAGGACGCGGGCGTCAAACTGGAATAATTGTAAGCATTTGTTTTTATTAATCTTTTTAAGGGGTTCTCCATGAGCAAAACCGTTCTGTATCAAAGCATCGGCGAAGAACTTATCCGCTGGGACGTGGATGTCGAGGCCGCCACGCTAACTCGGCGCGAGTCCGTCATGCTGCCGTCGAAGGTGCAATACGTGTGGCAGCATCCTTCCAGAAAATTCCTCACGGCATCGACCAGCGACGCGCCGTCGGGTAATACACCCGACAAGGGCAAAGTGCATCGCCTGTGTGCGCTATCAGTAGGCGCCAACGGCAAACTGGCCTTGATCGGCGAAAGTGCGCCGCTGCCCTCGCGCCCCATTCACCACTGCGTCGACCGCAGCGGCAATTTCGCGTTCACCGCATTCAACAACCCCAGCCAAATTACCGTACATCGCATCAACAGCAACGGCACCATCGGCGCACTGGTCGAGCAGACGGTAAAAGTCGATGTTGGCATTTACGCGCATCAGGTCACGGTAACCCCGTCGAACAAACTAGTGGTGTTCCCCGCGCGCGGCAACGATGCCAAGGACGGCAAGGCCGAGGACCCGGGCGCGATCAAGGTTTATAACTTCAAGGATGGGCAACTAACCCCCGCGCAGAACATCCTCGGTGGTGAAAACGGGTTTCACTACCGCCCGCGCCATCTCGACTACCACCCGACACAGCCGTGGCTCTACGCCAACATCGAAAGCGAAAACGAAGTACACATGCACCGCATCGACGGCGACAAGATTGTGGAAAAACCGGCATTCATCAAAACCTCACTCGCAGCACCCCGCGATCCGAAGATGCACCAGACCACCAGCGCCATCCACGTGCACCCGAATGGTCGCTTTGTTTACACCGCCAATCGCGCCGACAGCACGGTGGAGGTAAATGGCAAAAAAGTCTTCGCTGGCGGTGAAAACAGCATCGCCGTATTCGCCATCGACCCAACCACCGGCGAACACACGCGCATTCAGAGCATCGATCCGCAAACCCACCATGTGCGCACCTTCAGCATCGATCCTACGGGACGACTGCTGGTATCCGCCAGCATCCGCGACATGTGGGTAAAGGATGGTAATGATGTGCGCCTTGCACCCGCAGCATTAAGCGTGTTCCGCATCGGCAACGATGGCAAACTCACCTTTGTGCGCAAATACGACGCGGCGCTAAACGGCAAGCTGCAGTGGTGGGCGGAGATGGTGGAACTGTAATTCGTAGCCTGTATGCAGCGCAATGCAGGGCCAATAGGTGCGGCTAAACCCCGTTACATCTGCTTTCGCTTACAGTAAAGGTTCGCAACATTTTGCGCCAGAAAATGGCTTGTAGAGTCAATTAATCGGCAATAAGAACGGTAGGCGCTCATGAATTTAGAAAGCAAACTACGTAAGGAGTTGGTAGCTGCGGCAAAATCTTTCGGCAAGTCTCTGGATCATATTGATCCTACGGCCCATCCCGGCAAAAGTGAAAGCGGCAATTATCCGGAACGAATGATCAGCTACTACTATATCCAAGCCATTTCAAGAGCGTTAGCGCCAGCAAGCGTATTTCTTGAGCTTCCCGTAAGGGGAACCTTGGTCAAAGAATGGACAATCACATTGATGCGTTAATTTTCAACGATCACGACATGGTAGCAGCAGAGTTCAAAGTTGGTTGGGCACAAAGTCACTGGGACGCCCTCGCGAAAGATCTAGCACGGCTCCAAGGGCCAGCCGCAAGAGAGGTACGCAAGAAGTTTATCGACAAGCGACGTCGTCGTTCATGGATATTTCTTGGTACAGATTGCTGGCGTCAAAATATCGCCAATATTGTGTGGAAGTTGGGCAACCCAGAAAAAAGGCGAGCTCTCCCCGCCGCGTTGGGTAGGGCGCACCGTGACTACGTTACTGTTTGGAAGGACGAAGGACCAGGATTTGATGGCTACTATCTCACCTGGGCTCTACTTCCCTTCGATAAATTACGCACCTAACTGTGCGCCCCAAAGGAATTACCCGAATCTACGTCAACGCGTAGCGGCACGTAACGAGCTACACCGCCACGCCCTCCTGCTCACACGTATTCGCCAGATCGCTCACCGTCGCCCGCCGCATATCGCGCACAAAGCGCATGTCGTCAAAATCGGTGCCACGGTGCAGGGTGCAGCGGTTATCCCACATCACCAGATCGTTGGGACGCCAGCGGTGGATGTGCACAAACTGGCGCTGCGTCACGTGCGCCAGCAGTTTTTGAAACAGCGCTTCGCCATCCGCCGCACTCATGCCCTTGATCGCGCCAATGTGCGACGCGACGTAGAGCGACTTGCGGCCGTTTTCGGGAATGGTTCGCACCAGTAGTTGCGGCACCGGCGGCAGGCGTGTAGCTTCTTCGGGCTCGAAATTCGCAAAGCCGGTGCGCCGACGTGAATGCTCAATACCGTGCATCGCGATCAGCCCCTGCAATTGCGTTTTTAGCTCCGGCGACAGCGCATCGTACGCCGCGCGCTGGTCGGCAAATTCAGTGTGGCCGCCGATGGGCACCACCTTCATCGAATACAGCAGCGAGCACAGGCCCGGCTTGAATTTGAACGAGCTATCGGTATGCCAAAGCTTGTTGCCTTCTTTGTACATGCGCTGGCGGCTGTCTTTATCCCAGATTTTACCTTCGCGATTCAGATTGGAAATGTCCGCAAACGCGCTGCCCAGGCGCGGTGCGGCGTTCTCCATCGCGAGCACACGATCCATTTCGATGGGGCCAAACTGCGTCGCAAAGTTAACGTGATCCTGCGGCGCAAGTTTTTGATCGGGAAACACCAGCACGGCGTATTTCCAAAAAAGCTGTTTGATCGCGCTCATGTCTTCAGCAGATACCGGCCTGGATAAATCAACGTCGTAGACTTCGGCAACAAAGTTGGGTGTGTAGGCATTTATTGAAATGGTCATGATCGCTCCTTTATCGGAATGGACGCTATTTGATACCCAGCAGTTTTGCAGCCGTTCCGCCCAGCATCGCCACGCGCTGCGCGTCGGTGAAGGTCGGTGCCTTGAGTATGTGATCCACCGATTTGTCCTGCCACGGAAACGGATAGTCGGTGCCCAGCACAATTTGATTCACGCCCACCTGCGCCGCCAGATGGCGCAGCGCCTCACCGCCAAATATCAGCGAATCAAAATAGATTTGCTTGAGATACTCGGTGGGCTTTTTCTTGAGCTTGATATTGGGATCGCAACGATCGGGGAAAGTAAGGCAGCCATGATCAGAGCGATCTGCGTACGAAGCGAGATAGCCGCCGCCGTGCGCCGCGCACAGCTTGAGGCCGGGAAATTTGTCGAGCGTACCCTGAAAAATCAGGTGCGACAGCGCGATGGTGGTATCCAGCGGATTGCCAATCACATTCTCCAGCACGCCGTTGCCTTTCAGACGCGAATTCAGCGCCGGCACGCCAGCCGGATGAATAAACAGCACCACGCCCAGATCCTGCGCCTTGGCCCATACCGGATGGAATTTCGGATTGGCGAATTCATCGTCGCCGACGCTGCCACCGATGGCCGCACCGCGCAGCCCGAGTTTTTTTACGGCATGCTCCAGTTGCTCCACCGCGAGATCGGGATGCTGCAAGGCAAGCGACGCCAGCGCCACAAAGCGATCAGGATTTGCCGCGCAGATTTCTGCAAGTTTTTCGTTTTGAATCTTGATCAGTTCGGCGGCGCGGTCGCGCTCGGCCTTGTACCAAAACGGATTGATGCTGAGTGCCTCCATGTCAATACCCTGCTCGTTCATGATGCGCAACCGGTCCTGCACCACCACCAGCGTTTGCGGCGCCGTCTTCATGCCCATCAATGCCATTGCCTCGGGAATCACGCAATGCGCGTGCACGTCGATGGTTTTGACACGCTTGCCCGCAACCACTACCTGTCTACGCTTATTTTCGCTGGATGCTGCGCCTTGCGCGTGCGCATGATCCAGCATCGCGCAACTGGTGAATGCTATGCCTGCTGCAGCTCCCGCAGTTTGCTGCAAGAATTCTCTGCGTGTACTCATGTTGCCTCCCAAGGCATTTATTAATTATCGAAATAGCCCGTGTGCGCCATCCGCTAAAGACGCTACGAGAAAATCCTGTCGGCGTCAAATAAAGGCGACGCGACTGTGATAGATTTCAGTGCCTCACGCCCCATACAGGGCGAAATTCATAACTTATTGTTTTTAAACATTATTCAGGTAAAACATGCCCAGCCCAGCACGCACCAAAAAAGGCCGCCCGCATCTCGCGCGTGACAATCAGCAATGGTTCTTTGACTGGATGGTGAAAGAAACCGGCAAGCCGTTTCATTTCCAGCCCGACGGCCGCGGACGCTTTCCGCGCACCGTGCGCAGCCACGACATGATCGCCAAGCACATGGGCATGGCCGCGCGCAAGACCGAGCGTCTTGCGCAGGCCGAAGCCGAGGCGGGGCACAAAGAGACAGCAATGGAACTGTATTACACGGCAGCGCTGGAATATGTGGATGCGCAGCACGTGGTGTTTGAAACCGGCGACGAGAAAAAATTTCTGCACGGCGGCGCCATCCGTTGTTACGACAAGGTGCGCGAATTTGCACCCTATCGCATTGAGCACGTGGACGTGCCGTGGAACGGCACCGTGGTATCGGGCAATCTGCATTTGGCACCCATGGCGCCCGGCGACGATCCCAAGCCGCTGATTTTCTACGTCCCCGGCTGCGATCAAACCAAGGAAGCCTGGCCCCACCCCTACTACAACCAGGCGCTGCAACGCGGCATGCACGTTTTCTCTTTTGACGGCCCCGGCCAGGGCGAAAGCAATCTGCGCGGTATTCGCTTGACCGATGACAACTATGAAGATGCTGCCGGTGCGGCTATTGAATACCTGATGAAGCGCAAGGAGGTCGATGCCAAAAAAATCGGCGTGTATGCACTCTCTTTCGGTTCATTCTGGGGCATGCGCATCGCTGCCAAAAACCGCAACGTCGCCGCTGCGGCTGCACCATGGGCTTCATTCGTCGATAAATATTATCTGATGAACGAAGAATCACCGCGCTACAAGCAGTTATTCGCCTACCTCACGCAATCCTCCTCTGAGGCTGAACTCGATGCCGTGTGGCAAAAAATGACCATGGAAGGATTGATGGAAAAGATCACCTGCCCCACGCTTGTCGTCACCGGCGAATACGACCCGCGCGCGCCGATTGAAGAGGTCTATCGATTGTTCGACGAAATGAAAGCGCCCGCTGAACTGTGGGTGCTGCCCGATCAGCACCACAATGGCTCGGTCACGCAAAAAGGCCGCGCCTCCGTGTGGGAAGCCGACATCCACGCATTCGTGTGCGACTGGATGCGCGAGCGCTTCGAGGGCAAGCCGGTCAAACATCCCGGCAAGTCGCTATGGCTCGACCCTGCGGGTACAGGGCCGAATGCGCCGGGCGTAAGTTACAAGCGACGGTGGTTTGATTGAACCTGGACTAATGCCTATCCCTTGCGCATTGTCAGCAAGGGAACAATCTCATCGACAGCAGCACGCGCTTTTTCGCGCAGCACCGTTTCGTCATTGTTGGCAATGGGATGGCTGATCACCGCAAACGGGTAATCCTGCAAACCGTTCACGCTGCTCACCGCTTGCGCAGTACGCACGAAACGGTCGGTGATAATGGCAACCGCTGGAATGCCCAGGCGCTCGGCTTCGATGGCGTCGTGCAGACTGCACGACGAGCAACTGCCTCAATCGCCTGTCGCGGCCAGCACGGCGTCTGCGCCGCTCATCTCCATCAACATGGGCTTGGGCACTGGCCGCGTGGCATCGGGCTTGCGGCGCCGTATGCACTCGCGCACGCCATGTTCTTTGCGTAAAATTTCTTCAATAAAATCAAATAGTTGCTTTGTGCCGATTTTGGCGTTATCGATCATGCCGACTACGGCACCATTGAGTGACGCGAGCGGCGGCGCCATGCGCAGCACTTCGCCGTGTGCGGACTGCGTTGGATTCAGAACTCTGAGCGTCATGCGTAGCTACTCCTGAAAATGTTTTATGCACTATGTCGTCAGCGGCATGGTTACCGCCAGCGACTTTTTGCCGTACCACGGTGGCAGTATCGCGCCAAAACCGCCCGCTGGCCCGCCTGCTGCGATTACCAATAAATCATCCGGCGAACGCAGCGCGCGATAAATTTTATCTTCGTCCTTGCGTCCTGCGATGGCGGCCTTGCCCACGGTGCGCCAGTCGCTGCGCTTGACGTGCGCCACTTCAAAGACATAGTCACGGATGTTCTGCTTGCTCCACCCGGCGGCGGCGAATATTTCGCGGTGCTGCCTGGGGATTACAAAGGCGTAGTTGCCTTCCCAGATTGAATAGGTGAGCAGGTTGCTGCGCATGGCGGCGGCGTAAGTGTCGAGAATTTCTTTGGGGTCATGCGTCCATTCATTCATGATCTGGTGCGGCGACTCCACCTGCATGGCCGTCACCGCTGATGCTCCCGCCGCCACGCCGCGCTCCACTGACAGCGGCAACCACGGTGAATCTTCCTCGTCCTCGGCCACACAAAAGGTGAATTTGCCGGGATGCCCCAGCGTGGAGCGATCCAGTTGCCCTGGTATGCCGCCCAGCACGTTAAGCAATATCAGGCGCACGCTGCGGCCTATCGTCGCATTCGCGCGACTGCCGTTAGCCAGCACGTTGTGCGTGGCGTTCATGCCAAGCGCCAGTCGTACAGGGCCGTTGACAACAATAAACGGCGCACTGCCACCAGTACTGGCGGTGCTGCCGTGCAATGCATATTCCGGCTGGCACATGGCCTTCATGATGGCGACGACCACCGGAAGGTATTCCGGCAGGCACCCCGCCATCACGGCGGCAATGGCAACTTTTTCTGCGGTGATACTACGGCGGCGCACCGGCTCCACGCCGATTACATTGGCGGCATCGAGCTTTGCCGCAGCGAGAAAACGCGCAACCGCGTCTTCTGTGGGCGGCACGATAGGCAATCCGTCTGTCCAACCGTTGCGTTGGTAAAGCTCGTTGGCTTCTGCTGCGTCGAGGACTTCAAATACCTCGCTCGCAAATGGTGTGCTACTCATCAACCTGCCTTTACCGGAAATACTTCCAGGAGATTTCTATGAGGCTATCTCCCGCCGATTGCTGCTGCAACCGGCGGGCCAAGTGAAACATTACGCCGCAGTAGAAGTCGTATTTGATTCGCGCGTCAGCGCCGCTGCAGGCGTGGCAATGCCATACAGTCGTGCGCAGTTATCCCAGAGGATTTTGCGCCGCTGCTCGTCGTTCAGCGACAAGTTGAGAAATTGCTGAATCGCTTCAGGAAATGCGCCGTCACCGTGCGGATAGTCGCTCGACACCACAAAGTATTCCGCGCCCATTTTCTTGATGACGTCGACCGCCGGTTCTTCGTCGGCATCGAGTGCGATGTAGCACTGGCGCTTGAAATATCCGCTCGGCGGCATGCTTAATTGATGCTCGCAGCCCACGCCGAATTTTTCCCACTGATCGTCGAGCCGCCACAGCCACCAGTAAACCCAGCCCGCTGTGCCTTCAAGGAACGCACAGCGCAGCTTGGGGTGGCGCTCAAGAATGCCGCCGGTGGTCATGCTGGCCATCGCACCCATCAACTCAACCGGGTTGCGTATCGCATGCGCGATCGGGTGAAAATTGGCGTGGCCGACATAGCGCTGCCCCGCATCGTCCTTGAGCGAACTATTGCCGGTAGGGTGAAAACCTATCGGCACATTGAGCCGTTCGAGTTCGTGCCACAGCGGCTCGCATGCTTCATCGTGCAGATGCTGGCCGTTGACCGGATTTGGCGTGCCGATCACCGCGACCGCGCCGAGCTCTTCGACACAGCGGCGCGCCTCTTTAACTGCAAGGCCAACATCGTGCATGGCAATCTGCGCAGCAAACTTCAAGCGTTGCGGATCGCCTTTGCAATAATCGGCGGCCCAATTGTTGTAGGCGCGCGCCAATGCCGCCGCGTAATCCGGCGCGAGATCGTCGTGACACAATATCTGTCGCCCGCGCGTGCCGTACATCACGGCGACGTCGATGCCTTCGATATCCATCGCCGTCAGCGTTGATGCCCAATCAAAACCGCGCGCCCGCGCCACATTAAAATGCGGGTGCCGCGCGCGGCTGCGCCGCCGCAATTCACGGCTGGATGCCGCCGCCGTCTGCGATTTGACGAACGATGGAATCGACAGCCCCTGCACCTCCATGCTGCGTATGGTGTCGGCATTGCCTTTGTCGCTGGCGCTCGCTGTCAACGCTTGCTTTTGCCCACCGAAAAAGCGCGGCGGGTTCGCCTGGTGCGGCTCATCGAGATAACGCGCCCATAAATCGTCCGGCTCCATCATATGCAAATCGCTATCGAGGATGAAGTAACCATTGCGTGCCATGATTTTCTCCCAAAGGTTAATTACCGGCGACTTATGCAGCGGATTATGCAGCAGCCCGTTCGCGCGGCGCAGCCTTGCTAAAGCGCGCCAGCAGCGCGCTGGCATTGCCATGCAGAATAGCCTCGCGCGCATCGGCGCCAATCTGCGCGTCTTTAAGCGCCTTGGCTGTCCACTCACAACCGAATTCGCTGCCGTCGGTGCCGCACACAATGCGCTCGGCGCCATACAGATGTACCCCCGCTTCAATCGCGCGCGGGCCGAATGAATTGCAATCCACAAACACCTTCGCACGGCGAAAGCGTGATGACGGCAATTCTTCTTTGGGCGTATCGAGCAGGCAGCGATGATCCATACGCTCGACTTCGTACGGCACGTTGCCGCCGAGATTGTGCACCAGCAGCGTGGCATCCGGATACGACGCAAGATAATCCGTCAGGCACAACGTCACCATCACCGATGACAGGCTGGCCTGCATATCGAGCGTACCGTTGCGTCGGCGCGCGTTGTCGGTGTCGCCGCCGACTTTGGGGAAAGCATCGCCCGGACGCGGGCCGTGATGAATAAACAAGATAGCGCTGCGGCGATTCGCCACTTCCAGCAGCGGGCGCGCATCCTCGGCGTGTTTGCGCGTGAGAAACAGATTGCCCGGAATTTGCGCACCCACAACACCCGGCAAATCCAGCACGCGCTCAAACTCCGCTGCGGCGGCAGACATATCGGTCAGCGGCAGCGCGGCCAGCGCAGTAAAGCGTCCTTCGTATTTCTGGCATATCCCTGACAGCGCGTCGTTGACCAGTTTGCACAACGGCAACGATACTTCAACCGGCTGTGATTCGATCCAGCAGAACCCCCCCAGCAGCGACAGCACGCTGGTGGTCACGCCCTGACGATCCATGCGCTGAATATGGAAATTCACGTCGTCGAATGCCTTGGACAGCGGTTCTTCGCCATTGCGCGTTTTTAAAACCTCTATGCCATCAGCGTTGCGCACGATATGCGGTTCACGGGTGCGGGCGCGCAGTGCGTCGATCAATTCGGCGGGTCTCCAGTGGGCATGCATGTCGATCATGGCTATCTCCTTGAGGTTGAATATACGAAAGAACGTGCGTATGAATCAGGCTACGTGCGGCTGCGGCAATGTCGCGAAATGACTGTCCTGCGCGGCGCCCGCCACGGTGGTGCGATGCATCTTGCGGCGGTATTGGGTTTTATCGAAAGTGGTCGCGCGGTGCAGCGCGCTGCGGTTATCCCAGATCACCAGATCGTGCTGGCGCCACGGGTGGCTGTAGATAAAACGCGGCTGCGTGCAGAATTCGGTAATCTCGTGCAACAGCCGCCGCGCTTCCGCGCGCGGCATGCCGACGATTTCCTGCGCATGCGCACCGGCATAAAAATTCTTGCGCCCGTTTGCCGGGTTGGTGCGTATCAGCGGATGCGTCACGGTAAGACGCTTTTTTTGCTCTTCGTTGTAAGCGGGATCGTCTTCTTCTTCCGGCTTGGCCACGCGGTGAACCACTGTCATGCTGTCGAATGCCGCCTTTTGCGCCTCAGGATAAGCTGCGTAAGCGGCGCGCCCGCTGGCGAAATCGGTATTGCCGTCCACCGGCGGCACGATACGCCCCGACAGCATCGAGCACAGCGCCGCAATGGGCTTGAATGAGCTATCGGTATGCCAGGCTTCGTTACGCAGCCGGTGCAACATGCCGGGGTCATCGGGCGATAGCAAATTGCCCTGCGCATCCAGATTGGTCATTATCGCGATGTGCCCGGGCTTGAAATTATTGGCCGGGTGCGCCTCCATGGTCTCCAGCGGGCCGAAGTTGCGGCTGAATGCGATCTGCGTGTCGTCGTTAAACGGCTGATCGCGCACCACCAGCACTTCATATTGATTAAACGCATCCCAGATGGCGCGCATATCGTCACGCGAAACCGGAACGGTAAGATCAATGCCGGTAACTTCTGCGACAAACAGTGGATGAAGCGGTTTGATACTGAGGCGGTTAAGAACGGCGGACATGGGATTCTCCGGTAGGGGTCAATGCGCGCCGGGCATCACCCGGATCAGCGCGAACGGCAGAAGCCTAATGCGTTGCGGCTTATGGCGTCAACCCGACGTTCGGATTCTGGCAATTCCGTCACGGGCCAATCACTTGCGGGCCTAATTCACAGACTTGCCCCCATTGCGCGGCGCCTGGCGCTGGCCTGGCGGACTACTGGTATTCTCGCGGTTTGCCATCATTACCTGCGACACAACAAATGACTGCTTCTGAATACGACTACATCATCGTCGGCGCGGGTTCGGCCGGCTGCGTGCTGGCCAATCGTCTGAGCGCTTCCGGCGAACATCGTGTGCTGCTGCTTGAGGCCGGTGAGGACGACCGCTGGATGTGGATAAAAATTCCGGCCGGTATCGCGCATATCCTGACCGGCGAGCGTGCGATCTGGCGCTTCGCCACCGAGCCCGATGAAAAAGTGGGCGGGCGCAGTATCTTTTGGCCGCGCGGGCGCACGCTGGGCGGCTCCAGCGCGGTGAACGGCATGATCTGGGTGCGCGGCGATCCGCTAGAACTCGACAACTGGGCGGCTCTCGGCAATCCGGGCTGGGGCAGCAGCGACATTCTGCCTTACCTCAAACGCATGGAGAGTTTTGCGCAGGGTGATCCGCAATATCGCGGGCATGACGGGCCGATGCACATCACCCGCTATCGTGACCGTGATGCGTTGTCGCAGGGCTTCATTGCGGGCGCGCAGCAGGCGGGCGTGCCTGCGGTCGAGGATTACAACGGGCCGCGCTTTGAGGGCGTGAGCTATCTGCAATACAACACGAAAGGCGGCTGGCGGCGACACACGGGCGACAACTATCTGCGGCCCGCAATGAGCCGCCCCAACCTTAAGGTTGAAACCGGCGCACTGACGCAACGTGTGCTGGTTGAAAACCGCCGCGCCGTGGGGCTGGTCTATCGCAAGGGCGGAACGGACATCACCGTGCGGGCGCGCCGCGAGGTGCTGCTCTGCGCAGGATCGGTACAGTCGCCGCAACTACTGGAACTCTCCGGCATCGGCAACATTGAAGTATTGAAGCGCGCGGGTGTCGCGGTAACGCATCATCTGCCCGGTGTCGGCGAAAACCTGCGCGATCACCTTCACGTACGGCTGGGCTTTGAAACCCGTTTGAACATTACGCTCAACACAATACTGCGCAACCCGCTGCTCAAGGCGAAAATGGGCGCGCGCTGGTTATTTTTAGGCCGCGGGCTGATGAGCACATCGTCGGCGACAACCATGGCGATTGCGCGCAGCAACCCTGATCTGCCGCGCCCCGACATCAAGATGCAGTTGCACCAGTTGTCGATGGCCAGCAGTCATTACGGTGGGCGTGAGGGTGCGCGCAATATTGCCGAGCGCATGGGGCTCGACCCCTATCCGGGATTTTCGATCGGCTGCTACTGTTTGCGGCCAGAGTCGCAGGGCTCTGTGCATATCCGCAGCGCTGATGCCAGCGCGCCGCCGCAGATTCACGCCAACTATTTATCGGCGGAACACGACATGCGCACCATCGTCGCAGCGCTACGCATGATACGCAAAATCGCCGCACAGCCGGGCCTGGCACAGCACATCGTGCGCGAAACACGGCCGGGGCCGGAGGCTGCAACCGACGAAGCGCTGCTGGATCATGCACGCAGCACAGGGCAGACATCGTACCACCCGATTGGCACTTGCCGCATGGGCAAGGATGATCAGGCTGTTGTCGATGCGAAGCTCAAGGTACACGGCATCGATGGGCTGCGCGTGTGCGACGCCTCAATCATGCCGACGATGGTGGCGTCCAACACCAACGCACCGTCGATCATGATCGGCGAGAAAGCGTCCAGCCTGGTACTGGCGGACGCGGCGAACTAAACCGCTGCGGGCGTGTGCTTGGCCAGAAACGCCTTGACGGCGACTTTGGCCGACACCAGCGGCTCGCCTGACTTCCACTCCTTGATGAAACCCTCGTTCTTCGGCAGCAATTTCGCGATTTCCTCGGAAATCGGATAGGGATGCGCATCGTCGTTGCCAGCGAGTGTCAGGCACGGCGTTTGGCAACTGGCAACAAACGCGCGGTCGGCGCTGTAAACAAAGCCCGCGCCATACATGTTTTGATAGACGGTATCGAGCAACGCCTCGTTGATTTCGGAATGATTGCCGCTGTCAGCGAGGCCCTTGGCCCAGGTGTTAAATCGTTCGGCGCGGCCGGGTTTTAGCGGCCCAACGCGGCCGATGGCTTGCGCGATCACTGCACTGGCGATGCGATCCGGATGGCTTTTCAGCAAACTGAAAATAAACGAGCCGCCGATGCACTGGCCGTACAGGTGGCAGCGCTTGATGCGCAGGTGATCGAGAACCGCCATGTGATCGTCCGCGTACGACAGCCATCCATATTGCGCCGTCAGCGGCGCATGCGATTGCCCGCCGGCATTGCGCTGATCCATCACGATCACACGGTAATTCTCTGCCCATTCGGTGATCGGGTTGATGGGCGCCATGGGCTTGCTCCACACGGCAATGGTCGATTGCACCCCTGCTGGCGCGAAGGTCAGAATGGGAAACCCCTTGCCGTATTCCTCGTAGTAGATCGTTGCGCCGTTGTGCTCTATGGTTGGCATGCTGTTCTCCTTGTGCCGGTAAAATTAGGGATCAATCCTGATCTTGGCCGCCTTGATCACCTTGGCGTACTTCGCCACATCCGCCTTGATCAGCGCCGTCACTTGTGCGGGCGCGAGCAGAAACGGCTCCATGCCCTGGCTGACCAATCGCTCGCGC